>JBIKOG010000071.1:0-31751 GCA_044358225.1 Bryobacteraceae bacterium
CAAGCACAAAGACTGGATCGAACTGGTTCAGTTCGAACTGGGCGTGAACCACGCGGTGACGGGTTCGTTGTCGTCGGGCGGTTCGCAGTTCAGCGAACGCGCGAACTTCAAGCTGTTCACGGTCAGCAAGACGATCGACATCGCGACGCCGAAGCTGTTCTTCTACTGCGCCAAGGGCGAACCGATTCCGAAAATGCAGGTTCACCTCTGCCGCGCGACGGGCGAGAAGACCACTTACCTCTCCTACATCTTCGAGAACTGCCACGTGCAGTCGTTCACGGCGGCGGCCGAACAGCGGTTGAATCAGAACCTGCCGCTTGAGGAAGTCGCGTTCAGCTACTCCAAGCTGACGGTGGAATACTTCAAGACCGACCACGCGACCGCGAAACTGCTCGGCTCCGGCGGCAAGACGTTCTGGGATCAGACCGAGAACAAGGGCGGTTGATAACATCACGCCGGTCTCCTGAAGTTTTACTATGACAGCCAGGGAACTGTACCAGGCAGGAAAGCTGAAGGAAGCCATCGCGGCGCTGAACATCGAGGTCCGGGACAACCCGGCAGATGTGCGGCGCCGCACCTTCCTCTTCGAGCTACTTGTCTTCGCCGGCGACTACGACCGCGCGGAAAAGCACATCAATATTCTTAGTGACGCGTCCCCGGAAGCCAAACTGGGCTCCGTCCTCTATCGTGCGGCGATCCACGCCGAAAAGAGCCGCAAGGACCTTTTCAATAAGCACGAGTATCCGGTTCACCCCGGAGACGAGGACGCCGAACAGGAAGGCACCCTGAATGGGCAACCGTTCAAGGTATTCGTCGACGCCGATCCCACCATCGGACCGCGCCTGGAGGTGTATGCCGCCGGCGCCTATATTTGGATCCCCTTCAAACACATCGATTCGATTGAGTGCGAGGCGCCGAAGCGCATCCGGGACCTGTTATGGGTACCCGCGATTGTGCGAACCGGGCCGGCGTTCAAGATGACCGAACTCGGTGAAGTATTGCTCCCCGCTTTGACCTGGGACGCCAGTGCGTCGGACGACGACCTGGTGCGCCTTGGCCGCGTTACCAACTGGGTGGAGAACGAAAATGGCGATGTGAAGCCTGTCGGCCAGAAGATGTTTCTGGTGGACGGGGAAGACGTGCCTATCCTCGAACTGCGCAAGCTGGAGTTTTCGCGACCCGAAGCGGAGGAACCAACGGAAGAGTAACCTCAGAAGATGCCAATCCGCGAAGACCTCCTGACTCCCATCCCCGGAGATAATCCGAGCGGAACGTACCTTTACTACGCCCCGATCTACGACAAGATCAAGGAGGCCCGGCGTCAGGACGAAGACTCCGGGCCCTCCGGCGTATGGACGCGTGAGCGCAAGATGGCCGATTGGAATCAGGTCATCAAGCTGGCTGGGGAGGCGTTGGCGACGCAGTCGAAAGACCTGCAGTTGGCGGCGTGGCTGACGGAGGCCTACTTCAAAAAAGAAGGCTTCAGCGCGTTCCGGGACTCGCTGGTGATGATGCGGCAGTTGGTGGAGACGTTCTGGGACACGATCTATCCGGAGATTGAAGACGGGGACGCGGAGTTCCGCGCGACGCCTCTTTCCTGGATCGGGAACTTCGACCTGCAGATCAAGATGGCCCCGATTACGCGGGGCGGGTTTAGCGCGTTTGACTACCGCGTGGCCACGTCGATGGGCACCAAGCAGGACGCGGAAAATGGCGGCAGCCAGAAGCTGGAAGAGTTCAACGCGAAGGTGGCCGAGGGGAAGACGAGCCTCGATGAGTTCGACGGCGACTTCGACAAGACCCCCAAGAAATATTACGTAGAGCTGGCGGAGACGTTCGTCAGCATTTTGGAAGAGCTGGAGAACCTGCAGCGCGTTTGCGAAGAGAAGTTCGGCGACGATTCGCCTGGATTTTCGAAGCTGCGCGGGGCGCTGGAGGAGACGCAGGTTACCGTTAAGAACCTGCTGAACCGGAAGCGGGAAAAAGAGCCGGATGCACCGGTGGCTGGCGAAGAGCCGGTGGAAGAAGTTGTCGAAGAGGCGGCCCCGGTTTACGAGCAGAGCTACGGCGCCGCGCCGGTGGCTGCGCCGGAAAAAAAGAAGACCGGCTCGCTGGCGGCCGAGCCGCAGGATGCCGATGACGCGCTGGCGCGGATTGTCGTGGTGGCGCGGTACTTGCGGGTGTTGGACGTCTATTCACCGGCGCCGTTTCTGATGCTGGCCGGGTTCCGGTTCGGCGAGTTGCGGGCCGGGGGCGACACGATTGACGCGATGAAGCTGGAGGCGCCGCCGACGGAAATCCGGCAGGGGGTGAAGAAAGCGTCGATGGAGTCCAACTGGGAAGAGGTCTACAAGCTCTGCGTGGAGGCACTGGCGTTGCCGTGCGGGCGCGGATGGCTGGATCTGCACCGGTATGCGGCCAAGGCTTGCACGGAGTTGGGCTGGTACCACGAGGGCACGCGGCGCGGGATTGTGTCCATGGTGCGCGGGATGTTGCAGGACTATCCGGACCTGCACAAGATGACCTTGATGGACGACACGCCGACGGCCAATGGCGAGACGCTGGCTTGGATTGAATCCGACGTGCTGGTGGGCGGGGCCGGTGCGGCCCCGGCGGCTGCGCCCGCCTACGAGTTGCCGCCGGCGGTGACCTATTCGCAGCCCGCGCCGGAAGAGATTGGCGCAACGCCGGATGCATGGGAGTTGGCGCAGCAGGCGCTGCGCGCGGGGCGTGTGCGGGACGCGGTGGAGATGATCGACCGCGAGTGCAAGATGGAGCGTTCCGGCCGCGGCCGGTTTCTGCGGAAGACGCAGTTGGCGCGGATCTTTATCGACAGCGGGAATGAATCGATGGCGCTGCCGATTCTGGAACAACTGGGCAGCGAGATTGAGACGCGCGGGTTGGAGGACTGGGAGCCATCGGAGACGATTGCGCACCCGCTGACGCTGCTCTATCGGTGCTTGTCGAAGGTGGACCGGGAGTCCGACGTGGTGAAGAAGTTGTATGCCAAGCTGTGCCGGCTGGATCCGGTGGCGGCCATGAGCATGTTGAGATAGAGGAGCCATGGCGCGCGCTGATCTCGACAATCTCGTAACGATTCCGCTGCTCGATCGACTGATCGACCGCGACCCCCGCAATTCGCAGGAGCCACTGATGTCGCGCGCGCAATCGGTGCGGCTGCTCAAAGAGTCTCTGCGACGCGATATCGAATGGCTGCTGAACACGCGGCGGATCAAAGAAGAATCCACCGATCCGAAGGCGGAACTCACGCACTCTCTCTACAATTACGGACTGCCGGACCTGACGCACTTTTCCTTCTCTTCGAACCGCGACATGAACCGCGTGACGTGGCTGCTGGAGAATACCGTGGCCATCTTCGAGCCGCGACTGCGGAACGCCAAAGTCTTCATCGAACCCGCGGAAAAGGGCACGCTGCAGATTCGTTTCCGCGTGGAGGGCATGCTGGTGATGGACCCGGCGCCGGAGCGGGTTTCGTTTGACACGACGCTCGACGTGACCAGCCAGAGCTACACCGTGGAGGGCAGCTAACGGTGCGGGACGACCTGCTGTTCTACTACGAACGCGAGCTGACGTTCATCCGCCAGATGGGCGCGGAGTTCGCCGAAAAGTATCCGAAAATCGCCAGCCGCCTGGTGTTGGAAGACACGCAGTGCGAGGACCCGCATGTGGAGCGGTTGCTGGAGGCGTTCGCCTTCCTGGCCGGCCGCGTTCACCTGAAGATCGACGACCAGTTCCCGGAGATCACCGAGGCGCTGCTCAGCATCATCTACCCGCACTTCATCCGGCCCATTCCCTCGATGACGATCGTGGAGATGTACACGGATCCGGAGAACGCGGGGCTGCTGAACGGCTCCACTGTGGCCCGCGGCACCAGCCTGCAATCGCGGCCCGTCGACGGACTGCCGATGCGTTTCCAAACCTGCCAGGAAGTGACGTTCTGGCCGTTCCAGATTTCGAAGACGCAGTGGAAATCGCCGGACCGTTTGAGCCCCGCGCCCAAGGTGAGTTCCGCCGTGGCCGCGTTGCGTACGGAGCTCCGGCTGACCGGGCAGGCTCAGTTCGACAAGATGCCGCTGACGGAGTTGAAATTCTACGTCAATGGCGAGAGTTCCGTGGCCAATTCGCTGTACGAACTGCTGAGCCATAGCTGCTCGCAGATCCTTCTGCGCGACCTCACGCCCGGCTCCCGCCGCCCGGCCATCTCCCTGCCCGCTGCGCAGTGCCTGGAGTCCTGCGGCTTCGATGAGGGCGAAGCCATGCTGCCGTATCCGAAGCGCTCCTTCGAAGGCTACCGGCTGATCCAGGAGTACTTCCACTGCCCCGAAAAGTTCTTCTTCTTCCGGCTGAAGGGACTCGAAGCGCTGGCGACTTCGGGCTTCAAAGGCGGCGTCGAAGTTGTTTTCCTGATCGACCGTTTCGAGCGCTTCGAGCGCATGCAGCAGTTGGAAGTCTCCATCGACGACAAGACGCTGCGGCTGAACTGTACGCCCGTCATCAACCTCTTCAACCAGACGGCCGAGCCGATTCTGCTGACGCAGAACAAGACCGAATACACGATCGTCCCCGACGTGCGGCGGCAGGGCGCGATGGAAATCTTCAGCATCGAAGAGGTGCTGTCGGCCAACCCGACGACGGGCGAGATCACGTACTTCGAACCGTTCTATTCCTACCGCCACGGCACGATCCGCGAACGGCGCCAGACCTTCTGGCACGCCGTGCGCCGCGCCTCCCACCGGCGGAACGACGAGGGCACGGACGTCTCCATCTGCCTGGTGGACGTCGTCGGCCGGCCCATGCGCCCGGACTTCGACGCGCTGACCGTGCGCACCGTCTGCACCAACCGCGACATCCCCTCCCGCATGCCGTTCGGCAACGAGCAGGGCGACCTGGAATCGCAGGGCATGGCCACCATTCGCAAAGCCATCATCCTTCGCAAGCTGACGCCCACCGTCCGCCCGCCCACGGGCAAGGGCGCGCTGTGGCGGCTGATTTCGCACCTGTCATTGAACCATCTGTCGCTGGTCGAGGACGGCCGCGAGGCGTTGCAGGAGATCCTGCGGCTCTACGAATACGCCAGCTTTTCGCACCTGCAGAAGCAGATCGCCGGTATCTCCGGGCTGACGCACAAGCGCGAATTCGCGCGGCTGATTTCGGAGAACGGCATCACGTTCGCGCGCGGCGTGGCGATTGATCTGGAAGTGGACGAGGAGCAGTTTGTAGGTGCCGGCGCCTACCTCTTCGCCGCCGTGATCGAACGCTTCCTGGCTCTGTATACGACGATGAACTCCTTCACTCGCCTGACGGCGCACAGCCGCCAGAGAAAGGAGGTACTCGGCAAATGGGCTCCGAGAGCGGGACGCCAGATCCTGGTGTAGACGAACTCGACATCCCCCAGGAACCGGCCATGCGCGTGCCGATGCCGCCGCCGGGCCACGCCTACATGCGCGACCGCATGGAGGAGGAAGGGTTCAGCTTCGAGTTCTTCCAGGCCGTCCGCCTGTTGGAACGGCTGGCGCCGGACCGCGCGCCCGTTGGCCAGTACGCGCCGCCGAAAAGCGAAGTGGCGCGGTTCAAGGTGAATCAGCAGCTGTCCTTTCCGGCCAGCGAAATCCAGCGCATAGAGTTCAAGGAATCCGGCCAGGCCGAAGTGACCGTGAACTTCATGGGCCTTACCGGGCCGCAGGGCGTCCTGCCGCTTTACTACACCGAGTTCATCCGCGAACGCTTCCGCCAGCGCGACACCTCCACCGCCGGTTTCTTCGACGTCTTCAACCACCGGATGATCTCGCTGTTCTTTCAGGCATGGGAAAAGTACCGCTTCCCCATCGCCTACGAACGCGGCGATCGCGACCGTTTTTCGCACATTCTGCTCGACCTCGTCGGCATGGGCACGCCCGGCCTGCAGCGCCGGTTGCCGATCCCTGACGACTCGCTGATCTTCTATAGCGGCCTGCTCAGCTCGCGCCACCGCCCCGCGTGCGGCCTCGCCAATCTCATTGCCGATTACTTCGAAGTTCCCTGCGACATCCAGCAATTCGTCGGCGCCTGGTACCCGTTGAACGACGATTCGCTGTGCGTGTTCGAGTCGGCCGACGACCTCTCCGAACAGCTCGGCGTGGGCGCCATCGTGGGCGACGAAGTCTACGATCAACAGTCGGCGGTGCGCCTGGTCATCGGCCCGCTGACGCTGAAGCAGTATCGCGATTTTCTTCCCGACGGCTCCGCCCATACGCCGCTTCGGGACATGGCCCGTTTCTACGCCGGACCCTCGATGGACTTCGAAGTCCAGTTGATTCTGGCCAAGGAAGAAGTACCCGCCAGCCACACCGGCCTTGGCGATGCTCCGTATCCCGCACCCGGCCCCTACCTGGATGAAGTGCAGTTGGGTTGGACCACCTGGGTCAAGACCAAACCTCGTATCGCTGACGCTTACGAAGCCGTTCTCCGTTTCTAAATCTGAAAGGACCCCCTATGAGCGTGAATTTGAAATCGCTAATTGGTAAGCTCAACTCCAACACGCGCAGCGCTGTGGAAGATGCCGCCAAGCTGGCCATGTCGCGCACGAACTATTACATCGAGGTGGAGCATTTCCTCCGCCTGCTGATGGATGGTACCGACAACGACTTCGCCTATATAGCCAATCATTACGGCCTGAACGCCAACCGGCTGACGCAGGAAGTGGACGCTTCCATCGACAAGCTCAAGCGGGGCAACGCCCGGACGCCCGGCATCGGCGAATCCGTGCTGAAGATGCTCACCGAAGCGTGGACCATCGGATCGATTGAGTTCAACGCCGGCCAGATCCGCACCGGGTTCTGCGTCGTCGCTCTTCTGTCGAATGAAGAGCTGAGCCGCCAGATCAAAGAGTTCTCCAAGGAACTGCAGAAGATCAACGTGGAGGGCTTGAAGAAAGAGTTCATGCTCATCACGCAGAACTCTTCGGAAGAAACCGCGCCGCTGTCCGGTGGCGCTGGTGGCCCAGCCGCCGCGTCGGCCGCGGGCGCCAAGCCCGGCGCCGGCAAGACGCCGAACCTCGACGCTTATACCGAAAATCTCACCGAAAAAGCCCGCAAAGGGAAGGTGGATCCGGTCCTGGGCCGCGACGCCGAAATCCGGCAGATGATCGACATTCTGCTGCGCCGCCGCCAGAACAACCCGATTCTGACCGGTGAGCCGGGCGTCGGCAAGACGGCCGTTGTGGAAGGCCTTGCCGTGCGCATCGCCGCCAACGACGTGCCGCCGCCGTTGAAGAACGTCGAACTCCACTCGCTCGACATGGCGCTGTTGCAAGCCGGCGCGGGCATCAAGGGCGAATTTGAAAATCGCTTGAAGGGCCTGATCGAAGAGGTGAAGTCCAGCCCCAAGCCGATCATCCTGTTCATTGACGAAGCGCACACCATGATCGGCGCAGGCGGCGCGGCCGGCGGTTCCGACGCGGCCAACCTGCTGAAGCCCGCTCTCGCCCGCGGCGAGCTGCGCACCATCGCCGCCACCACGTGGAGCGAGTTCAAGAAGTACTTCGAAAAGGATCCGGCCCTCACCCGCCGCTTCCAGGTGGTGAAGGTGGAAGAGCCCACCGAAGCCGTCTGCATGGTGATGATGCGCGGCGTCGTGACGTTCCTGGAAAAGCACCACAAAGTGCGCATCCTCGATGAAGGCGTGGAAGCCGCCGTGCGCCTGTCGCACCGCTATGTGGCCGGGCGCCAGTTGCCGGACAAGGCCGTCAGCGTGCTCGACACCGCTTGCGCCAAACTGTCGTTGGGGCAGAACTCCACGCCCGCGCCGATCGAAGATCTGCAGCGCCGCCTGGACGATTTGGAAGTACAGGAACGCGTCCTGACGCGGGAGCAGGCCGTCGACACGGATCACTCGGCGCGCCTCGCCAAGATCGTCGCCGAACGGGCTGAGTCCACCGAAAAGCTGGCCGCCATGAAGGCCCGCTTCGCCAAGGAATCGGAACTCGTCGGCAAAATGCGCGAACTGCGCGGGAAGATTGAAGAGGCCGCCGCCGAAGCCGACGCCACCGAAAAGCTCGGGCCCATGCGCGCCGAACTGGCCGCGATGCAGACGGAGCTCGATGCGGTGCAGGGCGAGGATCCGTTCATCGGCGTCACGCTCGATGCCCAGCAGGTGAGCGAGATCATCTCCTCCTGGACCGGCATCCCGGTCGGCAAGATGTTGAAGGACGAGATCGAATCGATGATCAACCTGGCGCCGCAGTTGTGCCAGCGCGTCATCGGTCAGGATCACGCATTGGAGACCATCGCACAGCGCGTGAAGGTGTCCAAGGCGAAGATGGAAGATCCGGACAAACCGATCGGCGTCTTCATGCTGGTGGGGCCGTCCGGTGTGGGTAAGACTGAAACCGCGCTGACGCTCGCCGACCTGCTCTACGGTGGCGAACGCAACATGATCACCATCGCCATGAGCGAGTTCCAGGAAGCGCATACCGTCTCCACCCTGAAGGGTTCGCCTCCCGGATACGTGGGCTACGGCGAGGGCGGCGTGCTGACCGAAGCCGTGCGGCGCCGGCCGTATTCGGTGGTGCTGCTCGACGAGTGCGAAAAAGCCCATCCGGACGTGTTGGAACTCTTCTTCCAGGTCTTCGATAAGGGGCGCATGGAAGACGGCGAAGGCCGCGAGATCGACTTCAAGAACACGATCATCATCCTGACCTCCAACGCGGCCACGGACACGATCATGAAGCTGACCGCGGACCCCGACACCATGCCTTCCGTCGAAGGCCTGGTCAAAACCATCAAGCCCGAAATGGACAAGATCTTCAAACCGGCCTTCCTGGGCCGCATGGTGATCATCCCCTACTACCCCATCCGCGACGAAGCTTTGAAGCAGATCATCCGCCTCAAGCTCGGCAAGATCCAGCGCCGTCTGAAAGAGAATCACGCCATGTCTCTGCAGTACGACGACGCTGTGCTCAACGCCATCGCCGCCCGGTGTACCGAAGTGGAATCCGGCGCCCGCAACGTGGACAACATCCTGACCAACACGTTGCTGCCGGAGATCTCCAACCGCATTCTGACCATGATGGCCACCGGCGAAAAGCAGGATCACATCGCCGTGTCCCTCACCGAAGACGGCAACTTCGCCTACAACTAGCCCGACCGTTGAAAGGCAGGGCTGGCGAGAGCTATCCCTGCCTTTTTTTGTTTTGGACGACGATTTTTCTCACCCGTTTCCGCTCTCTGATTTAGACCGTCTTTCATGTCCACGACAACGCAAGATAAACGCCTGCTCGAACTCCAGACCCCTTTGGGGAAAGACGCTCTCGTCATTCGCGGCATCCATGGGCGCGAGGGCATCTCGCACCTCTACTCCTTCGAGATCGACGCCTTCGGCTCCAACGACGAGCCGGCGGACTTCTCCGCCATCGTCGGCCAGCCCGCCTGGGTCAGCGCCACCCTGAAGGACCACAACAAGCGCTACTTCCACGGCATCGTGAAGTCCTTCGCCCGCGGCGCTCGCGGCAATTTCAACACCGCCTACCGCATGGAGATCGTGCCCACGTTCTGGCTCCTCAGCCAGCGCACGCAAAGCCGCATCTTCCAGCAGATGCCGGTTCCGGAGATTTTGAAGAAGGTATTGGAAGGCCTGGATACCGACTTCGAGCTCGCGGGCACGTTTGAACCGCGAGACTACTGCGTGCAGTACCGCGAGTCGGACTTCGCCTTCGCCTCCCGCATCATGGAGGAGGAGGGGATCTACTACTTCTTCCGCCACACCGAAGACGGGCATACGCTCGTGCTCGCCAACACGCCGCAGAGCCACGAGGAGCTGCCATTCGATTCCAACATCTCCTACGACGCCGACCGCGGCGGGATGGAGGAAGACGCCATCATCTATTCGTGGGAAAAGCAGCAGGTGCTGAAGCCCGGCAAGGTAACGCTGTGGGACCACTCCTTCGAACTGCCGCACAAACCGCTGGACGCGCAGGAGATGGTGGACGAGGATATTCAGGTCGGTGAGGTCAGCCACAAGCTGAAACTGGCGGGCAACGACAAGCTGGAGTTGTACGATTTCCCCGGCGGCTATGCGCAGCGGTTCGACGGCATCGCCCCGGCCGGTTCGGAGCGCTCCGGCGACCTGCAGAAGATCTACGAGGACAACCACCGCACCGCCAAGATCCGCATGCAGCAGGAGACGGTGAACGCCTTGCAGATCACAGCGCTCTCCGATCACCTCAACATAATCCCCGGCTATAAATTCACACTCGAAGACCACTACAGCGACAACGACGTCTACGTCATCACCTCCGCCAACGTCTCCATTTTCCAGGCCGGCAGCTACGGCGCCACCGACGCCGACATCAGCCCGGACCCGGAGATCAGCTTCACCTGCATCCCCTATAAACTGCCCTTTCTTCCCAACCGCATCACGCCCAAACCGACGATCTACGGGACGCAAACCGCGGTCGTCACCGGCCCTGCGGGGGAGGAGATCTTCACCGATAAATACGGCCGCGTGAAGGTACAGTTCTTCTGGGATCGCCATGGGAAATTCGACGGCACCAGTTCGTGCTGGACCCGCGTCGCCAGCCCCTGGGCCGGCAAGCAGTGGGGCATGATTCACATCCCCCGCATCGGCCAGGAAGTGATCGTGGCGTTTGAAGAGGGCGACCCCGATCAGCCCATCATCGTCGGCAGCGTCTATAACTCCGATCAGATGCCGCCGCACGAATTACCGGCCAACAAGACGCAATCCGGCATTAAGTCGCGCTCCACGCCCGGCGCCGGGTCGCAGAACCTGAACGAGATCCGCTTCGAAGACAAAATCGGCAACGAGCACATCTTCATCCACGGCGAAAAGGACATTCACGTCCGCTGCAAAGCGTCGTATTTTGAAACCATCGGTGGCGACTTCAATCAAGCTGTCGGCGGCGCCTCGCGAACCGAAATCAAGGGCAAGAAGAGTCTCAAGATCGGCGGCGATCAAGCCGTGAAGATCGCTGGCGTGATGACGACCGATGTCGGCGCCGATGCCCTCATTCGGGCCGGCGGGGCGCTCGCTCTCGCAGGCAAGCAAATCGGCCTCCTGTCTGGCACGGTCCTTGGCGTGAACTCGCCAGACGTTGGCGTGGACGCATCCAATGCCATCGTGCTTCAGGCGGGCAGCGGCATCACCCTGGCCTGCGGTAGCAATTTCATCACCATCAACTCCGGTGGCGTCTTCATCAAGGGTTCCACGGTCTTTATCAACTCCGGCGGCGCCGCTCTCGGGCTTCCGGCGTTGGAATCCGGCAGCACCACCTCGCCTGACGCCCCCGGCGGCGCCCTCCAGCCCGGCGAAACGAAGGCCACCGAAAATCCGGCCGGGTCAACACCCGGCGGCGAAAACACCCACGACGAGAACGCGGAAGAGAACAAGGACAAAACTCACTGGATCGAAGTCGAATTGAAGGACGAATCCGGCGCGCCGGTCATTGGAGAATCGTGCGAAATCACACTCCCCAACGGGAAGAAGGCAACCAAATCCACCGACAAGAACGGTCTCATCCGCGTCAATAAAATCGACCCCGGCAACTGCACCGTTCGCTGGATCGACCTCGACCAGGAAGCCGTCTCTCAGTAACAGGAAACCGCCATGCCAACGCAAACTGAAGAAGTCGTCATCCCGGTCAGCCCCGGCGACAGCATCCTCTCCCTCGCCCAGGACGCTGGTCATTTCTGGGAGACGCTCTGGAACCATCCGCCGAATGGCGACCTCAAGGGAAAGCGCAAAAACCCCAATATTCTCGCGCCCGGCGACGAAGTAACCATCCCCCCCATCCGCGTAAAGGACTACTCCTGCGCCACCGATCAGCGCCACTCTTTCAAGCGCCGCGGCGTCCCCGCCAAGCTCAAGATGCAGCTCTTCCTGCTCGGCGAGCCGCGGCGCAATGAGTCCTACATACTCGTCATCGACGGTGAGAACATCCACGGCACCACCGATGGCGACGGCAACCTGGAACACTACATCAAGCCCAACGCCAAAGGCGGCAAGCTGCTCCTCAACGGCGGCAAAGAAGAATACCCCGTCCGCATCGGCCATCTCAATCCCATCGACACGACTTCCGGCGTCAAGCAGCGCTTGAACAACCTCGGCTACAACTGCGGCGACGAAAGCGACGACGAATCCCCCCAGTTCAAAGAAGCCGTCACTCAGTTCCAGGGCGACCACCAGCTCAACCCAACCGGCGAAGTCGACGCCGCCACCCGGGCCAAGCTCGAGTCCCTTCACACATAAGGAGCCATCATGTTAGGTGCAGTTTCCGGCGCAATGGACGCCGCCAGTGGCCTGCTGGGTGGCAACCCCGGCAACCCCCTCGCCCCCGCCCCTCTCGTTTTCTATCGAGGTGAAAATCTCGGCCTGCCGCTCATGAACCTCGCCGGCGCGCAGGCGCCCGAGGACCGCCGCCCCATCGACGCCGGCGCCGTCATCGAGTTCATCCACATCGGCCACGTCCACCTGGACTCCTCCAAAAACTGGGCCCATCCCGATAAGCGCGACGACAACGTCGCCACCTTCCCCGCCGGTGCCAAACTCCGCGCGTTTCAATACCGCGCCGCTCTCCACCGCGAAGCCATTCTGCTGGCGACGATGATGGCCGGCTGCCAGTCGGTCCTCGACGCCCTGGAAAAATCCAAGGGCGGCCTCGGCGAGATGATCGGCGCCGCCGCCGACATGTTGGGCGCGGGCTCGGCCGGCGCCGCCGCGCCCACCTCTGGCGATCTCAACGCCATGATGAACCTGGTCCGCACCGCGGTCACGCCCCTCAATACCCCCAACACCACCTATGCCGCGCTCCACAAAGCCGGCGTCGACCTCCAACAGGCCCGCTGCAATTACAAGGCTTTCCAGCAGCGCCTGCTCGCCCCGCCCGCCAACGATCCTACCGGCGGCCTGCTCGGCAAAATGCCGCTCCTCGGCCCGGCCATCCCGCCCGCCGTCTCCGACATTCTCAACTTCGTCACCGGTCTCGCCTTCAAGCCCATGGACGTCTATCAGCACTTCTACGTCCGCATCGCCATCGACCTCGAACAGTCCATCGACAAGACCGTCCGCCGCTACACCATCGACGCGCTCAACGGCCCCATCACCCCCGCCTTCTACCTCTGGTATCCCGCCCCGCAAATGCCCGACGCGGCCACAGGCGACGACGCTCCCGAGCCCACCGGCATCCCCTTCCTCGACGCCGCCCGGCGCCGCTTCGAACAGCTCAAATCCGATGTCGAGGGCTTCGGCAGACAGGTTCGCGACTTCATCGAGCCCGATCCCGATCAGCCACCCGCTCCCGGTGACGCCTACCTCCAACAGGCCTTTCAGGTAGTCCCGCCGCCCATGCCCGCCGCCGGCCAGCTGCCCCCGCCGCCGAAGGAGCTCGCCACCCTCATCGTCAACGGTTTCAAGGCCGGCATCGGCGCCAGTTCCCTGCCCGGCTTCATCGAAACGATCATCACCGAGATCTCCACCATCAACAACGAGTTCCTCCGCGAAGTCTACAAAAAGCTGATGGAACGCCCCGCGGTCCAGCCCATCAGCGACATGGACATGTACGCCGCCGGACGCAAGCGCATGCTCGATCGCCTGGTCGCTCTCGTCATGGAAAACGTGCAGTTCCTGCAAGCCGCCAAGGACTTCGGCCTCAACTTCCAGGGCACCAATATCAAGCCCGGCGAAGCGCTGCTCGACAAAGGCATGGAGGCGCTGAACCAGCAGGTGCTCGCCCGCCTCAACGTGGCCCTGGAGCTCACCATGGGCGAACTCACCGACAAGCTTGAAAGCCTGCGCCAGCAGTGCGAAGACGCCGACGCGCTCGCCTACGAGGTCTACCTCGGCGCCTTCCCCTGGCTGCTCGCGCTCAACTTTCGCAACACCTTCATGCCCGTCTGGCAGCTCATCATGGACAACACCTTCGGCAAAATCTCCGGCCCGATTGGCGACGTCATGAGCAAAGCCCGCGACGCCATGAACAGCGCCAAATCGAAAGTGGACGACGCCCGCACCGTCGCCATGCGCCTCCAGCGGATTAAAGATCGCGCCACGAACGAAGGCCTGCAGGCCGGCCTCGGCGGACAGAACCTCACCGGCTACCAGCAGGACTGGGCCGCCAACCTTCCGCCCGATCAGGCCTGGCGCAGACCGCCCTCCGTCAACATTTTTCCGTTCGCCAGCCGGACCAGTTCCACCGCCGGACAACTACTCACGAAAACCGAGTACGATAGCGTTAAAGGCTCTCACAAATGGGACGTTGCCGGAGAGCCGCCCGCATAATCCACCGAAGGAGGGCAACAAGGCGGCATGCCTGATTTGACACAGGAAAACAGACTCCTGGAGCTCATCACCCCTCTGGGCAAAGACAAGCTGCTCATCCGCTCCATCGAAGGCGTCGAGGGCCTCTCCCAACTCTTCAGCTTTCAAGTCGACGCCTTCGCCACCAACAGCGAAACCATCGACTTCTCCAAGCTCGTCGGCCAGCCCGCCTGCGTCTGCGTGCAGATGTTCCGGCAGGGTGAACCGACGCGCTTCTTCCACGGCATGATCCAGACCGTCGCCCGCGGCGCCCGCGGCGACTTCAACACCGCCTACACGCTCCAAATCGTCCCCGCCTTCTGGGCCCTTACCCGCTCCACACAAAGCCGCATCTTCCAGCAAAAGTCGGTCCCCGATATTCTCAAAAACGTCCTCGCCGGCCTCACCACCGCCTGGGAGATTCAGGGCACGTTCGAACCCCGCGACTACTGCGTCCAGTACCGCGAATCCGATTTCGATTTCGCCTCCCGCCTCATGGAAGAGGAAGGCATTTTCTACTACTTCCGCCACACCGGCGACGGCCACACCATGGTCATCGCCAACACGCCCTCCACCCACAAGGACATCCCCCAAGCCCCCAAGCTCTTCTACGACCCCTACACCGGCGGCGTCGACGACGCCGAAATCGTCTACGCCTGGGAGAAACAGCAGACCCTCCGCTCCGGCAAAACCTCGCTCTGGGACCACTCCTTCGAACTCCCCTACAAAAGCCTCGAAGCCCAGGACCTGATTCTGGAGTCCGTCAACACCGGCCAGATCACCCACCAGCTCAAGGTCGGCGGCAACGACAAGTTCGAACTCTACGACTACCCCGGCGGCTACGCCGAACGGTTCGACGGCGTCAATCCCTCCGGCGGCGACCAGGCCGGCGAGCTGCAGAAAATCTTCGAAGACAACAAGCGCACCGCCAAAATCCGCATGCAGCAGGAAGCGGTCAACTCGCTTTCCATCACCGCCTACACGGGCTTTCTCGGCGTCGCCGCCGGCTGCAAGTTCGCCTTCGAACGCCACTACGAAGACGACGACGCCTACGTCATCACGCGCATTCACTTCTCCATCCCCCAGGGCGGCGGCTACTCCGCCAGCGACAGCTACGAAGGCCCACCCCCGGAAGCGGTCTTCACCTGCATCCCCCTCGCCTTGCCCTACCGCCCACAGCGCGTCGCGCCCAAGCCGGTCGTCTACGGCACGCAAAGCGCCGTCGTCGTCGGCCCGCCCGGCGAAGAAATCTACACCGATAAGTACGGCCGCGTGAAGGTCCAGTTCCCCTGGGACCGCACGCAGCCCTACAACTCCAGCAGCTCCTGCTGGGTCCGCTGCGCTATGCCCTGGGCCGGTAAGAATTTCGGCTTCATCTCCATCCCCCGCATCGGCCACGAGGTCGTCGTCGCCTTTGAAGAGGGTGACCCCGATCAGCCCATCATCGTCGGCAGCGTCTACAACGCCGACACCATGCCCGGCTACGGGCTCCCCGACAACAAGACCATGAGCACGTTCAAATCGCGCTCCAGTCCCGGCGGCGGCGGCTTCAACGAACTCCGTTTCGAAGATAAGAAGGACTCCGAACAGATCTTCCTCCACGCGCAAAAGGACATGCACGTCCGTGTCGTCAACGACCTGCGCGAGACTACCGAAAAAAAACAAAAGCGTCCTCATTCAGAAGGACTACAAAGAGCAGGTGGACGGCAACTACTCCTCCACCGTCAAGGGCGACCAGAAGGCCAAAGTCAGCGGCTCCGTCTCGCTCAAATCCGATTCCGATCAGCTCTACAAATCCGGCTCCAACTACGCCGTCGACGCCGGGCAGGCCATCCACATCAAAGGCGGCATGAACGTCGTCGTCGAAGCCGGCACCTCGCTCACCATGAAGGTGGGTGGCAACTTCATCAACCTCAACTCCGGCGGCGTCTTTATCAAAGGCTCCATGGTCATGCTCAACTCCGGCGGCTCGGCCGGCTCCGGCTCCGGCTGCTCGCCGGAGGCCCCGGACCCGCCCGACGAAGCCGATAAGGGCGACCCCGGCGCCAAGCAAACCCCGCCCACCGGCAAGGCCGCCACACCCAAAGCGCAGTGGAGCCTGGCCGCCCTTTCACTGCAGCGCGCCTCGCAATCCGGGGCCGCCTTCTGCGATGGTTGACCGGACTAATTCCGTTCGCCCGTGTGGCGAACACCAAAGAACAGGGAGATAGCGCCGTTGCGCCAGTTCATTGCCGACATCCTCTTCGCCCAACCCGAACTGATCGCCTATGCCGTGATCGACGGCGCCGCCATGGAAGAACTGCTCGACCATCTCGACGGCCTCCGCCCCGAACACGTCTGCCTCTACCGCGGCGAACTGAAGCCGGGCGTCGAAGAAGTCGCTCCCTATCTCGTCCGCCTTGAACCCAACTCGCGATTCTTCGACTGGCTCATCGAATCCGGCTGGGGCAACCACTTCGGCGTCTTCCTCCTCACCGATCAGGAGATGACCCCGCTCCGGCTCCACCTCCGCCGCCACCTGCGCGTCTTCATGGAGGACGGCACCGCCAAGACGTTCCGCTACTACGACCCGCGCGTCCTGCGCGTCTTTCTCCCCACCATGCTGCCCGGCGAACTCACCGATTTCTTCGGCCCCGTTCGCCGCTTCCTATGCGAAAACAAGGACGCCGGCACCGTCGAATCCTTCCGCCTCCAGGCCGCCGCCCTGCTCCATGAAAGGACCGTGGAAGGCATCGCTCCCGATTGGAAGCCTGTCTCAAAGCCCAACTGATATGGTGATCCGCGACGCCCAGCGCCAAACGCTCCAGCAGTCCAAACACGACGATTTCGTCGATCGCCTCATGACCCATTTCCGCAAGGTCTGGCCCGGCAAAGCCACCGCCCTCGGCCCCGGCTATCGCGACTGGATAGAGGCGGGCGTCATCGCCGCCAGCCGCTATGAACTGAACACCGAACAGGAAACCGCCCGCTTCGTCAATCTCTGGTTCGTCTGGGGCCGCGCCTTCGAAACGCTGCCCGAGCACCGCTGGGCCGCCGTCATCCTGCACGACAAAGAACGCAAATCTCACGTCAAGATCCACCAGCTGTCCTATGAAACAAAAATGCGCCTCGCCGCTCGAAAGGAGGACTGAACATGCCCGACGATGTCTGTAGCGTGGACGCCTACTCCTCCAGCGACGCCTCCACCTCTTCCTCCTTCACCTCCGCCTCCACCGGCGATAGCCAGACCTGCGAACCACCCCCGCCCGCCTCCCGTCCCTGCGATATCGAAGACATTATTCTCAACGCCTTCGCCAATACGCGCCAGCGCTCCTACCGTCTGGCGAACGGCCGCTTCACTCCCGAAACCGTCTCCCCAGGCACCCGCGCCATCTCCCTCTGCGGCGTCGACGCCAGCGCCCCCCGCCAGCGCCAAATCGAAGTCGTCGGCGACCGCCGTGGCTCCGCCGCCGTCACCCGCATCCGCGTCATGGTCCACCCTCTCGCCGCCCACGACAGCTCCCACGTCCTGGTCACCGTCGATCGCCCCGGCCAGTCCGACCTCGTCCGCCGCTGCCCCTCCAGTACCAATTTCGATCTCGAAGTCTACCGCGCCGGCTCCGACTCCACCCTCGGATCCCTCTTCGAACGCTTCTTCACCCTCCACCTCGACCCCGCCCGCTACCGCATCTCCGTCGACTCCTGCGGCATCCGCAACTCCGGCCGCCCAGTCGGCTCCGGCCACGTCGACGTCCTCGTCTACCCCTACGACCAGTACACCCTCACCCTCACCGTCCCCCCCATCGGCCGCCGCTCCTACGCCCGCTCCTCTTCCCGCACCGTCACCGGCACCACCCGCACCGCCACCGAACGCACCGGCGCCGGCGGCACCGCCCGTTCCGAATCCACCACCACCGAACGCGACGGCACCGTCACCCGCGAACGCTCCTCCACCTCCGAGGGCTACACCGTCTCCCGCCGCGACAGCTCCACCCCGCTCGGCGACGGCAGCACCCTCGACGTCAGCACCTATGAAGCCGACGCCGCCGATCCCGACAGCCCCACCCTCGAACTCAAAAAGAACGGCGCCGCCGAAGACGTCTCCGTCAATATCACCGCCATCATCCGCACCCTCTCCAACGTAGAACGCGCCATCGCCGGCCTGCGCGAATTCATTCGCAACATGGTCCCCCAGGTCGGCTTCCGCTTTGAAGCCAGCATCTCGTTCATGCAGGGGTCGCTCTCCATGACCTGGGGATGGAAGGAACATACCGATCACCAGGTGTACTTCGGCTGGGCCGCGTCCATCTCCATGTGGATTTTCAAGATCGGGCTCACCCTCAGCTTCGGCATCTCCGCCGGCCCGGCCACCATCCGCGTCCTCGGTGAAATCAACGACGCCGGCCTCAACGTCACCACCACCTGGGACCTCCGCCGTCCCGGCCGCCCGGTCCTTCCCCCCACCGCCCGCGGCCTGCTCACAATACCCCTCGAAGTCCGCGGCGAAGCCGTCCTCGACATGTACGTCACCCGCCTCTCCGCCGCCGCCGGCGTCCGCAGCGGCTTCAACGTCGAGGGCGGCTCCCGCCTCAACACCTCCCTCAACGTCGAAATGTACGCCTCCGTCGTCTGGACCGGCCTCGACGCCTTCATCCGCACCGAAGCCCCCGGCGAAGGCACCAGCGAGGACGTCTACCACCTCATCGACCAAAGCGAAATCTATACCGGAACGGTCCCCATCTAGCCATGCTCCAAGAGATTTTCTACCTTCGTCTCAATAGCTCCGGCTGCACCGCCGAAGCCTGGGTCAACGGCGTTTCCGTCTCCCGCGTCGATCCCGTCAGCTGCCTCCTCGACGGCCGCCCCGTCCACGAATTCCTCCTCCCCGGTAAAAACCACCTCGCCCTGCTCGTCAGCCCCGGCTCCCATCCCAGCCACCCGATGAGTTCCGAAACGCCCTTCCCCGCCCCGCCCCGCGCCTACGCCTCGCTCCACCTCCTCCGCGGCCCCCGCGGCGTTCTCCCCGACGATCCCCAGGTCAAGGTCCTCGCCACCCTCGAATGGCGTCCCGAAACCGGCGCCATCGTCCGCCCCCCCGTCTACCTCGAAG
The DNA here is from genome assembly GCA_044358225.1 of Bryobacteraceae bacterium. Classification (GTDB taxonomy): domain Bacteria; phylum Acidobacteriota; class Terriglobia; order Bryobacterales; family Bryobacteraceae. Next base: position 19,397 of record JBIKOG010000071.1, read on the forward strand.
CCGAAGCCGATCTCCCCGTCTGGCTCCCCCGCTGGTCCTGGCTCGATGCCACCCCCGTCGGCCTGTCCAACGAGCTCAACAACATCGTCTTCCGCTTCATCGGCGAAATGGTCATCGGCATGCGCAAAGGCGACCCCTCTCTCTACATCCAGTCCGCCGCCACCCGCTTCCAGGAAGTGGGCCAGGCCTACGGTCTCACCGCCGACGAAACCCGCAACAATTTCCTCGCCCAGTGGGCCAAAATCAACCAGATCCCCGGCTTCGCCATCCAACTGCCCAGCCGCGAAACCATGGCCCTCCGTGTCTGCGCCGACGGCCGCCTCGTCGAATGTCTCGACCTCCAATTCGAGCCCCTGCTCCGCGCCGAAAAACTCGAAGCCGACGGCCGCGTCCCCATCCGGTACACCACCCGCCTCGCCTTCTTCGGCCGCGATATCCGAATCGTTCGCTGACACGCGACAGCTTATCCAAAACCCGATACGATAACGGGAACGGTTTCTGCTTGTGAGGCCTGGCCGAAGAATTTTCGACGGCAAAATAGAATCGTTTCCGCGTTGATTGCAAGAGGTGCATTATGCCGAATATTACCCAGGAAAACCGGCTTCTCAAGCTGACCACGCCCCTGGGAGAAGACAAGCTGCTCATCCGTTCCATCGACGGAATGGAAGGGATCTCGCAACTCTTCAGCTATCGCATCGATGCCTTCGCCCCCAATGAGGAGGTGATCGATTTCTCCCGCCTCATCGGCCAGCCCGCCTGCGTTCGCGTCAACATGGTGCACGGCGGCGCCGGCGAGATCACCCGCGCCTTCCACGGCATCATCCAGACCTTCACCCGCGGCGCCCGCGGCGACTTCAACACCGGCTACAGCATCCAACTCGTCCCCCAGCTCTGGATCCTCACCCGCGTCACCCAAAGCCGCATCTTCCAACAGCTGCCCGTCACCGACATCATCAAAGCGGTCATCGGCAACATCCCCGCCGCCTGGGAAACCCAGACCACCTACGAACCGCGGGACTACTGCGTCCAATACCGCGAAAGCGACTTCGATTTCATCTCCCGCCTCATGGAGGAGGAGGGGATTTTCTACTACTTCCGTCACACCGAAGACGGCCACACCGTCGTCTTTGCCGATACTTCCCAAACCCACGTCGCCCTCCCCGCCGCCGCCACTCTCTACTACGACCCCTACACCGGCGGCGTCGACGAAGCCGAAATCATCTACGCCTGGGAAAAGACCCAGTCCCTCCGCTCCGGGAAAACCACTCTCTGGGACCACTCCTTCGAACTCCCTCACAAAGACCTCGAAGCCCAGGACCTGATCACCGAAACCCTACAGGTCGGCGATATTACCCACAAACTCAAAATCGGCGGCAACGAGACGTTCGAGCTCTACGACTATCCCGGCGGCTACGCCGAACGCTTCGACGGCGTCAGCCCCAGCGGCGGCGACAGCCCATCCAGCCTCCAGAAGATCTACGAGGACAACAAGCGCACCACCAAGATCCGCATGCAGCAGGAGGCCGTCAACTCCATCGCCAGCACCGGCTACACCGCCTTTCTCGGCGTCACCGCCGGCTACAGGTTCGCCCTCGAACGCCATTACGAGGACAACGACACCTACGTCATCACCCGCATCAGCTTCTCCATCCCCCAGGGCGGCGGTTACAACTCCGCCGACAGCTACGATGGCCCGCCTCCAGAAGCCGTCCTCACCTGCATCCCCCTCGCCCTCCCCTTCCGCCCCCAGCGCGTCTCGCCCAAACCCGTCATCTACGGCACCCAAACCGCCGTCGTCGTCGGCCCCTCCGGCGAAGAGATCTTTACCGATAAGTACGGCCGCATCAAGGTCCAGTTCCTCTGGGATCGCGCCGCCAAGTACGACGGCACCAGCTCCTGCTGGGTGCGTTGCGCCATGCCCTGGGCCGGCAAAAACTTCGGTTTCGTGTCGATCCCCCGTGTCGGCCAGGAAGTCGTCATCGCCTTCGAAGAGGGCAACCCCGATCAGCCCATCTGCGTCGGCAGCGTCTACAACGCCGACATGATGCCGCCCTACACCCTCCCCGACAACAAGACCATGAGCGCGTTCAAGTCCCGCTCCTCGGTCGGCGGCGGCGGCTTCAACGAACTTCGTTTCGAAGACAAGAAGGATGCCGAACAGGTCTTCTTCCACGCACAGAAGGACATGGACAAACGCGTCCTCAACGATCGCAAAGAGTGGATCGGCCAGGATACCCACCTCTACGTCAAACGCGATCAGGTCGAAGCCATCCTCCGCGATTTCCAGCGCAAGGTCACCCAGGACGTCATCGAAGAGATCGGCCGCGATCGCGTCCTCGTCATCAAGGGCAAGGACACCGTCGAAGTCACCGGCTCCAGCACCAACAAAATCGGCGGCAACTCGGTCTCCGAGATCAGCGGAAGCCACTCCTCCAAAATCTCCGGCTCCACCTACGTCAAAGGCTCCGGCGCCATCGTCATCGAAAGCAGCGCGCAGATCTCGCTCAAGGTCGGCAGTAACTTCATCGACATCGGCCCCTCCGGCGTAACGATCAAAGGCAACATGGTGCTCATCAACTCTGGTGGCGCCGCCGGCTCCGGCACGCTCGGCTCCCTCAACGCCTCCAAGGCCCCCGCCGCCGCCCTGGAAGCCTCCACCGCCGATCCCGGTGGCGCCAAGACGTACTCAGGCTCCGCCCACACCGGCAACACCTACCAGCGCGCCGCCGGCCTCGCCCGCGGTTCCGGTGGCCAGGGCCAGCAGTCCGCCGGCCCCACGCATAACCCCGATTCCCCCGAAAATCAGCAGAAAACCCACTGGGTCGGCATCGTCCTTAAGGATCGCCTCGGCAACCCCATCCCCGGCCAGGCCTATCGCGTCGTGCTGCCCAATGGCGACGTCGTCGAAGGCACCCTCGACGACCAGGGCAAGGCCAAAATCGAACATACCGACCCAGGGCAGTGCCAGGTCACCTTCCCCGGCCTCGCCGACGCCGAAAAGGCTTAACGAAACACTCCGGAGCCACTCATGCCAATGTATACAGTCGTGCAAGGGGACTGCCTCTCCTCCATCGCTCTCCAGTTCGGCTACGCCGATTGGCGGAATATTTATAACGATGCGGCCAACGCCGCCTTCCGCCAGCTTCGCCCCAATCCCAACCTCATCTACCCCGGCGACGAGATCTTCATCCCCGATCCCGAAGCCAACGTCGAAGAAGCGCCCACCGACGCCTGGACCGAATTCAAAATCGACTCCCAGAAGACCCTCATCCGCGTGCGCATGATGGACGGCAACAACGCCGCCTTCGCCGGCAAAAAATACCAGCTCGACGTCAACGGCACCATCAGTGAAGGCACCACCGGCGGCGACGGCATGATCGAAAAAGAGATCCCCGCCAACGCCACCGCCGCCACCCTCACCGTCTGGTTCGATAACGACACCACCGGCCCCGGCGTCGTCTGGAATCTCAACATGGGCAGTCTCGACCCCTGGGATACCGCCTCCGGCGTCCAGGCCCGTCTCAAAAATCTCGGCTACGACCCCGGCCCCATCGACGGCGACATCGGCCCCCTCACCACCGCCGCCCTCCGCGGCTTCCAGTCCAGCCAAAATCTAACGGTAAACGGCACCGCCGATTCCGCCACCAAGAACAAACTCAAAGAACTTCACGACGGCGCATAGAGGCAAAATTATGTTTGAAGCTTTCGTCCAAAGAGTGCTCGAAGGGCTCCCGCAATTCAATACCATTGCCATGCCCATCGTCCGGATCCGGTTCCAGATCGCCCCCGGCACGGGAACCGGCCTCGGCATCGCCGCGGTTCCCTTCCAGGTCCAGGTGGGCGGCGTTGCCGTTCACGCCGGTACCACCGATGCCAATGGGGAAGTCACCGTCCCCATCCCCTTCATCGCCGCCGGCGGCTGCGTCCTCCGCATTTTCGATTCGGAGTTCCCTCTCGATTTCACTCCCACCCTCGACCCCGTCACCAGCGCACTTGGCCAGCTTCAGCGCATGGACCAGATGGGCTACGTCACCGGCTACCAGCTCGATGCCACCATTGAGCCTTCCACCAGCCCCACCCGCAACACCGAACGCAGCCGCCAGTGCTGCCTGAATTTTCAGAACGATGCCGCCATCGCCATAGACGACATAATCGGCAACCAGACCCGAACCACACTCACCACCCGCGCTGGAATGTAGCATATGCCTTTCCCACTTCACCTCTTCAACCCTCAGAACTTCCCCCGGCTCACCGCCCGCCGCGTCACTCTCGTCCGCTTTGTGCGCGCCATCGCCGGCTATGCCGCGGCCGATGCCGCCGACCCCGACGACCGCGGATTCCTCCTCGATCCCACCTTTGCCAACTCCCACGGCCCCGCCTTCGGGATCTCCGGCCCCGATGGCGCCAACCCCGCACAAGAGTGCCGCATCCGCGTCATGCGCGATCGCATCGAACCCACCGCCCAGCTCTTTCCCGAAATCGCCGACGCCGGTCTCGTCACCCTCGTCACTCCCGCTGCCGGCTCCGCCCTCAACCCCGCTGGAGCCCAACCGGATACCATCGTCGTCCGCGCCGCCAGTGCGCCCGCCGCCGATACCAGCACCCTACTCAAACTCCACTACGGCTCCGCCGCCGGCCCCGTCATTGCCGAATGCGTGATTCGCGTGCATTCGATTCACGAAATCCCCGTCAAAGGACACATCGTTTCCATCAATGGCTCCAAGCCCGCCTGCGATGCCGACAAGGTGAATACCTTCACCACCCTCGTCACCAACGCCAACAAAATCCTTATGCCCGCCGGTATCAAACTGGTGCTCGATGCCAACATTCTCGACACCCCCGTTATGGGCCTGACCACCAATAACACCCTCACCCTTTCGCCCCCCGGCTTCGCCCACTGGGACCATGAAATTGCTGTCATCATGCGCGCCAATCCGCAGCCTGCGTTCCTGAACGCCTACATCGTCGGCCAGATCCAGAGCGGGACATCTATCAATGGCACCCGCGGCGTCGGCCTTGGCCGCGATTTCGTCGCCACCAACGCCGCCGATGGCGTCTACCCGGGCGCTCAGACCGGCTTTGTCATGTACAGTCCCGACGACCTCGAAGCCTTCGGCGCTACTTTCGCCCATGAGTTAGGCCACGTTCTTGGCCTCGAACACTACGGCAACCACAACGACATCCCCGGCGATGCCACCATCGCAGACAACTGGTCCATGCGCAATCTCATGTACAACTATTCCAATCTCTCTACCGGCGCGCCGCAGGATCAGGTCGGCTACGGCCCTCACCTCATCTCGCCCGATATCCGCCGCGGCATGTTTATCGGCATCAAACGCCTCGCCGGAATCGTTCAAAGCAATCAGGCCGACACCATGCGTACCGGCTTCAATAACGACGCCTACCTGCCCGTCTAAAGGAGTGTTCAAATGGTTCAACACTACATTCATTCCATTCTGATGGGGGACCGCTCTGTGATCGACCGGGCCAAAGACGCCCCGCCGGACTTCCTTTCTGAACTCGCTCGCAATTGGCCCGCCATGAGCCCCGTCTCCCGTGAGATCGCCATCCGCATGCTGGAGAAGATCGATAGCCCCCAAGGTGCGGCCTTCCTCCTCAAGGCCACCGTGGACCCTTCGTCCCAGGTTGCCAACGGCGCCGCTCGCGCCTTCAGCACCCAGAGCCATCCGCCGTCCGGGGATTCCATCCTGGCCCTCATCCCCGCCCGCCAGTCTCCCTTCGTCCGCGGCTGTCTCTATCTGGCCGCCGGTAAAGCCGCTTGCGGCCTGGAGGCCCTGCGCCGTTTCGCCGCTACCGAAGCAGACCCCGCCGCCGCCCTCGATGCCCAGGCCGCCATGGTCTTTCGCGAGGGTGTGCCGGAGCGGCTCGCTTTTTTTGAACGGGTCCGGAAAGCCGCCTCCGATGAAGTGCGCGCCATCTCCCAGCATTTGTTTTATATCAACGATCCCGCCCTCGCCAAGGGCATGTTGCCCTGGTTGAACAACACCACCGGCGTCATGCGGATCGGCTTCGACGGTCCCGGCGGCTACCGCCAGGCGCGTATGTGTGATTTCGCCATTTGGAACGGAGCCAAACTCGGCCTCGCCACCGGCGCCGGGACGAGTATTTCCAATTACGATCCCAATCACATATCCCGAGTCCGCAAAATCTACGCCGCGCTCCCCGATCCCCAACCCGATCTCGCCTAACAAGATGCATCCCGCGGATCCCGCCCCGTTGTCCATTCCCCCGCGCCACGCCGCCGCGCCGCGCCATCCTCTTCTTTCTGGTGCCGCCAAACAGGCCCGCCTACTCTCCATCTACTACTGCTTGTCCATCTGGGTTCTTCTCTCCGCGATCAATCTCCGTGCCCAACCCGTCGATCTCCCCGCATGGCTCAAGGCGATCGAAACCCTCGACCGGTCCATCCTCCAACCCGGCGCCAAACCACCCGCAGGCCTTCCCGCCGCTCTCGGCCCGAAGTTGCCGGCGATGTCCAGTCAAGCCCGCGTCCTCGCCGCGCGCACTCTCGCCAAAGTCGATTCCCCGGATTCCGCCGTCCTCCTCCTCGTTCTAGCCCAGGACCCGGACTCCTCCGTCGCCGCCGCCGCCGTCAACGGGCTCCTGGCAATTCCCGCCAGCCCGCCTCCCGCCGACGTCCTCCGCGCTATCCCCGCCACTCCGTCCCCGCCACTCCGCGCGCATCTCTTTCTCATCGCCGGCAAGGCAAACGCGGAGCTTTCTGCTCTTCGGAAACTCCTTGCCGCTGAATCGAACCCGAACGTTCGCCCCTCCGCCCTCGCCGCTACCGTTCGCCTCGGTGGTGTCCCCGAACGGGCCGCCCTCGCCGCCGAAGTTGCCAATGCCAAAGGCCCCGCCGTAGCCACCGTGCTCGATCTGCTTGTCTTCGCCAACGACAAGCGCATGGCCTTTGCCCTCCTGCCTTTGTTCGGTTCCACCCAGCCGGTAAAACGTCTCACCGCCGATCCCGTATCCCGCGTCGCCACCCGTTCCGACCTCGCCGTTTGGACCGCCCACCGCCTCGGCCTGCTAAACCAGTTGAAGCTCACGAAACTTGACAATTTCGATGCCGCAACCGTCTCCAAAGCACGCGCCGCCTGCTCCCCCTAGTTCGCCCAAAGAATCTCTTTCTTGCAGGTAGTAACGTCCGAATTTCGCTTATTCTATCGTAAGGAGTCTTCGATCATGCCCAAAGGTCCCGCCGCTCGCGTCACCGATTCCGTCGCCCACGCACTCCCGCCCGTCTTAAGCCCAGGGCCGGGCAGCAAGGATGTCCTGATCGGCTTTTTGCCCGCCTGGCGCGGGATCCCCGCAGCAGCAGCCGCTGCCGTACAAGTTGCCAAAAAGGCCTCCGATGTCGCGGTGCAAATCCTTGAGACCGCCACTAAGGTCGCTGCCCCCACACCTGGCGCTGGTGTCGCCAAGGCCGCCGAGGAGACAGGCAAAGCCGCTATCCTCGCGTCCATGGGCGCAGCCATCTCCGCCATGGGCGGCATGAGCGATATCCACATCTGCAGCACCCCCACCCCCACTCCGCCCCACGGTCCCGGAGTCGTCATCGATGGGTCCCCAACCGTTCTCATCAACTTCATGCCCGCCTGCCGCGTGGGCGATACCATCATCGAACCGCTCGGCCCTCCCAACAAGATCACAAAGGGCGAATCGACGGTCATTATTGGCGACTGAACGTTCGCCGGGCTGAGGTATTTTGCTTCCCTTTTCCGCTCTCCGATAACTAGGAGAGTGTACGAAGGCCCAAAGGACCCGCCGCGAGGATGCATGATTTGGTGGCGCACGGCATGCCGGCGGGGCTGATCCCCTGACCGGGTAGCCACAACGGAGTGATCGGTGACTCGCCGTCCGGCCGCCGCCGCACAGGCAACCAAACTTGGGATCGCCGAAAGCATGAAAGCCAACTTCGTTGCCACGGGAGGCGGGGCAGACATTCATATGAGTCTCGTACCGTCACCGATGCCGCCGCATGGAGCGGGTGTGGTGCTCGATGGATCGAAGACGGTCGTGATCAACAACCTTCCGGCGTGCCGGGAGGGGGATACGGTGACCGAGGCCCTTGGGGGCCCGAACAAAATCGTGATGGGGTGCAAGACCGTGATGATTGGTGGCTGAAAGTGCGTGTTTTTGTGTACTTTTGAGGTGCTTTTCGTGCAAAAAAGGGGCTTGACAGCGCCTTTTTTTACGCGCATTATTAAAACGGACGTTTGACTGAATGGCTACCGACACCAAAGATCGCATCCTCGACTCCGCCGAGCTCCTCTTCGCCCAGCAAGGCATCGCCTCCACCTCCCTGCGCGCCATCACCGACCATGCCGACGTCAACCTGGCATCGGTCAACTACCACTTCCAATCGAAGGACGCGCTGGTGCAGGCGGTGCTCAACCGCCGGCTTAACCCTATCAATCAAAAGAGGATGGAGCTTTTGCACGCGCTCCTCCAGCGCCAGGGAGGCCCGGCGCCCACGGTGGAGGAGATCCTCGAAGCCTTTTACCGCCCGGTGGTCGAAGAGGCCGTCAAGACCCGCCGCGAAGGGCGCCCGGTAATTGCCCTGATTGGCCGTATGTATACAGAACCAGGGGAGTTACTGGCCAGCCAGATCCGCGCCATGATGTCCCAGGTGGCCGCCAGCTTCCTGGACGCCTTGAACGTCGCCCTGCCGCACATCCCTCTGCCTATCTTGTTCTGGCGATTGCAGTTCTCCGTCGGCGTGCTGGCCCACACCTATGGCGCCATGCACCTGATCGAAGGCCTCGCCAGAGGCCGTGTGAACGTGAACGATAGCGAGGATGTGCTGCGCCAGATGATCGCCTTCGCCGCCGGAGGGCTTCGGAGCCCAGTCCAATGAAACAGCTAACCCTCTTATTTTTAGCCACTTGCGCAGTGGCTTCCGCCCAGAGGGTTCCGCTGTCGTTGAAACAAGCCGTTGAAATCGCCCTCGCCCCCGATGGCAACACGCGCGTCCGCCTGGCCGCCCTGGCCATCGATCAATCGAAGACCCGCCAGGCCCAGGCGCGGGGTGCTCTGCTGCCCAATATCGACGGCGCGGTAAGCGGCCAGAACTTCACCCGGAACCTCAAAGCGTTCGGTATCTCCTTTCCTTCCAACATTCCCGGCTTCTCACAACCCACCATCGTGGGCCCGATCACCAACTTTGACGCGCGGCTTTCGGCCAACATGACAGTGTTCGATTTCTCGGCCTGGAAGCGTTTGGACGCCGCCAAAACCGGGGTCGCCGCCGCACAGGCGGAGGCCGAATCGGCCCGGAACGCGGTGGCTGAAACGGTGGCCCGCGCCTACGTCGCCGCGCTCCGTACCGGGGCGGCACTGCAGGTGGCTAAGGCCAACTTAACCCTTGCCGAATCATTGAGAAAGCTCGCCTTGGACCAGAAGGACGCGGGCACCGGAACGGGCATCGAGGTGCTGCGCGCCGAGGTCCAGATCGCCAATGAACGCCAACGCCAGACGCTGCTCGAAAACGAAAACCGCCGTGCTCACTTACAGTTAGCGCGATTGCTGAATCTGGGCTTGGACAAAGAACTCGACCTGACCGATTCGCTGGTGCTGCCGGAGGCGAACGTGCCGGCGCTGGAAGAGGCGCTGACGGCGGCGAGGGAAAACCGGAAAGACCTTTCGGCTCAAGCACTTCGGATGGAAATCAGCCGCCGATCCTACGCGGCAGTGAAGTGGGAACGGCTCCCCTCCATCCAGGCCTTCGGAGACTATGGCGCCATCGGGTTGGACGTGGAAAGCGCGGTGGGAACACGCGCCTACGGGGCCTCCTTGCGGATCCCGATCTTCGACGGTGGCCGCCGCGACGCCCGGCGTGCCGAGGCGGGTATCTTGTTGAAACAGGATGAGTTGCGGACGGCCGACCTGCGCAAACAGGTGGAGTTGGATGTCCGTCTGGCGCTCGATTCGGTGACCGCTTCGGCCCAGCAGGTCCGGGTATCGGAAGAGGGATTGCAGCTGGCCGAACGCGAACTGGCCCAGGCCCAGCGGCGGTACCAGGGCGGGGTGACCTCGAACATCGAAGTGGTGGATGCGCAAACGCGGACCGAACGGGCGCGGGATAACCGCATCATGGCCCTTTTTCAGTACAACCAGGCACGGATCGACCTGGCCACGGCGATGGGCGCGATCCAGAGGATTCTGCAATGAAACGATTGATTCCATTCCTCTTATTGGCCGTGGCCGCGGCGGGCGGCATCTATTATTGGCGACTGCCGAAGGAAGATCCGACGCGCATCCGGCTGTCCGGGAACCTGGAAATCACCGAGATCAACGCCGCCTTCAAGACGCCCGGTCGCGTGGTGGAACTCCCTGTAAAAGAAGGAGATACGGTAAAGAAGGGGCAACTGCTGGCGCGGATGGAATCGAGCGCGCTGGAGTTTTCCAGGCAGGGGTACCAGGCTGGTGTGGCGGCGGCGGAATCGGCTTTGGCGCAGTTGCGCACGGATACTGAGAGGGCTAGGGATAGCCTGGACAGGGAAGCGGCGATGCGAAGGGCCGAGATCGCCCAGGCCGAGGCGCAAGTGCGGGACGTGGAGGCCGGGTCCCGGAAGCAGGAGATTGCGCAGGCCCAAGCCGGGTTGGACGATGCCCGGGCGCAGCGGGACCAGGCGGCGGCGGACTGGGAGCGGGCGCAGAAGTTGTTCAAACAAGAGGACATATCGCGCGTGCAGTACGACCAGGCGCAGACCCGGTGGCGATCGGCGACGGCGGCGGTGCAGAACGCCGAACAGCGTCTGGCGTTGGTGAAAGAGGGTCCTCGGAAGGAGACGCTGGAGTTGGCGAAGGCGCAGTTGAACCGGGCGCGGGCGGCGTTGCAGTTGACCGAGGCGAATCGGAAAGAGTTGATTCGAAAGGGCCAAGAGGTTTCATTGCGGAAGGCCGATATCGACCGGGCGCGGGCGCAGGTGGGGGTGGCTGAGGTGCAGATTGGCGATACCGAGATCAAGGCCCCGATGGACGGGGTGGTGCTGGCGAAGCCGACCGAGTTGGGGGAAGTGGTGGGGGCGGGGACGACCATTGTGACCCTGGGCGACACGGCGCGGCCGTGGCTGCGGGGGTACATTACCGAGAGCCAGTTGGGCCGGGTGAAACTGGGGCAGAAGGTTCGGCTACGCACGGACTCTTTCCAAGGTGTTGATTATGAGGGAGTTGTGACGTTCATCGCGTCGGAGGCGGAGTTCACGCCGAAGCAGATTCAGACGCCCGAGGAGCGGGTGAAGCTGGTGTATCGGATCAAGGTGGAGGTGGCGAATCCGAAGGGCGAGTTGAAGAATAATATGCCGATGGACGCGGAGATTGCGACCCAGTGATCCGCGCCGAGCAATTGACGCGGCGGTTTGGGCCGGTGGTGGCGGTGAACGGCGTCGATCTGGCGATTCCGAAGGGCGAGGTTTTTGGGCTGGTGGGGCCGGACGGGGCTGGGAAGACGACGGTGCTGCGGCTGCTGACGGGGTTGCTGGATGCCGATGGCGGGCGGGCGGTGGTGGCGGGGTTTGACGTGGCCAAGGACCCGGAGGCGGTGCGGGACCGGATCGGCTATATGGCTCAAAAGTTTGGACTTTACGGCGATTTGACGGTGGAGGAGAACATGGATTTCTACGCCGATTTGTTTGGCGTGGAGCTGGTGGAACTGGAGCCGTTGAAGGTGAAGTTGCTGGCGATGACGCGGATGGCGCCGTTCCGGGAGCGGCCGGCGGCGAAGCTGTCGGGGGGGATGAAGCAGAAGCTGGCGCTGATGTGCACGTTGTTGCATAAACCGGAGATTTTGCTGCTGGACGAGCCGACGAACGGGGTGGACCCGGTGTCGCGGCGGGATTTTTGGGTGATTTTGGAGGAGTTGGTGCAGGGCGGGATGACGTTGTTGGTGACGACGGCATATTTGGACGAGGCGGAGCGGTGCCACCGGGTGGCGTTGATGCATAACGGGCGGCTGATCCGGATGGGGACACCGGGGGAGTTGAAGGCGGCGGTGCCGGGGGAGTGTTTTGAGGTGACGGGGGAGGATTTGCGGGGGATTCGGGCGCGGTTGGCGGGGTTGGACGGGGTGATGTCGGTGAAGCCGGCGGGGGCGGCATTGCATGTGTTTTTGGAGAGCGGGATGGCGGCGCCGTCGGTGGGAGGGGTGTGGGAGCGGATTCAACCGACGCTGGAGGATGTGTTCGTTTCGGTGATTGGGGCGGAGGCGGAACATGAGGCCTGAAATTGTGTGTGACACCACTAGTGTCCCAACGTTGCGATCGGACTCGGCTGTAACCCCATCGTTTTCAGTAGGATCAGCGGGGATTTGCCTGGGAACGATTTGAACGGC
>JBIKOG010000268.1:0-9498 GCA_044358225.1 Bryobacteraceae bacterium
CATGTCGCGGTGGGCGCCGAACGGGCTGCGCGAGGGGGCACGAATGAGCCGAGTTGGGGAGTGGAACGGGGAACTGGCGGCTCACGTCGCGATGGGTGTCGAACGGGCCGCGCGAGGAGGCACGCATGAGCCGACTTGGGGACTGGAACGGGAACTGGCGGCTCACGTCGCGATGGGTGTCGAACGGGCCGCGCGAGGGGGCACGCATGAACCGGAATGAGGATTGGGGGGAGGAGCTGGAGTCCCACATCGCCATGCGGGCCGAACGGAATCGAGAGGCTGGGATGGCGCCGGAGGAAGCGCGCCGGGCGGCTGAACGGGCTTTCGGGAACCGGACGCTCGTCGCCGAGCGCGTGCGGGCGGTCCATGTGCCCGAGTGGCTGGAACAGCTGGGGCAGGACTTGCGCTACGGCTGGCGCGGGCTGCGCCGCTCGCCTGGGTTCACGGCCGCCGCAGTGGCCGCGATCGCGCTTGGCATCGGGGCGACGACGGCGGTCTTCAGCTTTACCGATCGGATCCTGTTCCGTTCCCTGCCGTATGCCAACGAGCACGAGCTGGTCTGGTTCGGGATGACCGCGCCGATCGCGGAATCCGAGTTCCTGCTGACGTGGGATTACGGCATGTGGCAGCAGAAGCAGACGCCGTTTGCCGCCATGGCCGCCAACTCCGGCGTGGGCGATTGCGACCTGGCTGATCACGATCCGGTGCGCCTCCGCTGCGCCGCTATCGAGCCTGGGTACCTGGCCTTGTTCGGACTCGCGCCTCAGCTGGGGCGGGACTTTACGGCGGCCGACGACCAGTTCGGCGCGCCGCCTACGGCGTTGGTATCGCACAATCTTTGGCGTACCCGGTTTGGCGCCAACCCGGCGGTGCTGAACCAGACCATCGACCTGGATGGCCGCACGGTGCGCATCATCGGCGTGCTGCCCCGGGATTTCGAGCTGCCCAACCTCGCCGAGACGGATATTCTGCGGCCGTTCCAGCGCGACCCGAAGGAGCGCGGCGCCGGGTTCCTGCAGGTCTACGGGCGGCTGAAGCCGGGCGTGACGGCGGTCGAGGCCCGGACGCGGCTGGAGCCGCTCTTCCAGGAGTCGCTCAAAACCGTTCCGCCGGCCTTTGCCAAGGATGTCCGCTTTGTGGTTCACCCGCTGCGGGAGCGGCAGACCCGGGATAGCCGGCGCGCCGCGGAGCTGTTGCTGGCGGCGGTGGGACTGGTGCTGTTGATTGCCATTGCCAACGCGGCCAACCTGCAACTGGCGCGTGCCGCGAGCCGCCAGAGGGAACGGATGGTGCGGGAGGCGCTGGGCGCGGGGAGTGGGCGGCTGTTGCGCCAATCGCTGACCGAAAGCCTGCTGCTGAGCGCGATTGGCGGGGCGGCGGGCATCGCGCTGGCCGCGGGGTTGCTGCGGCTTTTCGCGGGCGCGGCGCCGGCGGGGATCGCGCGGTTGGGACAGGCGTCGCTTGATGGCCGAGTGCTGCTGGCGACGTTGGGACTGACGCTTGTGGCTGGGGTCCTCTTCGGCCTGGCGCCGATGCCGCGCCGGCCGGGACGGTGGCTGCGGCCGGGGCTGGTGGTGGTGCAGATCGCGCTCTCGCTGGTGTTGCTGGCCGGGGCGGGGCTGCTGGTGGAGAGTCTTTGGAAGCTGTCGAACGTCGCGCTGGGCATCCGCACGGAGAGCCTGCTGGCGGTGCAGGCGCAACTGCCGCAGGAGCGCTATCAGGAGCGGTCGAAGCGGCTGGCGTTTTGGGAAGCGGCCGAGGAGCGGGTGCAGCGGCTGCCGGGCGTGACGCGGTTCGCGGTGGCGAACTCGCTGCCGCCGTCGGGCCAGGCGATGGGTGCGATCTATGCGTCGCTGGAGGTGCAGGGCCGGGGGAAGCTGGCCGCGGATGGCACCGGCGGGATGGTCGTCATCCGGCAAGTCACGCCGGGCTATTTTGCGGCGCTGGGGATTGCGATCACGAAGGGCCGGTCCTTCACGGAAGAGGATCGGCGGCAGGCCGATTCGGCGGCGATCATCGACGAAGCGCTGGCGGCGCGGATGTTCGCGGGCCAGAACCCGATCGGGCAGCGGATCAAGTCCGGGGATACGGGGTGGATGGAGGTTGTCGGCGTGGCGGCGAACGTGCGGAACGCGGGGCTGGTGCGGGCCTCGGACCCGGAGTTCTACATGATCAAGCGGCACGTGGCGGCCGATGGTCGGTTGGCGAACACGATCATCTTGCAGGCGAACCCGGCGCTGGCGGCGGCCATTCGCGACGAGTTCCGACAGTTGGATCCGCGGCTGACGGTGCAGATCGATACGGTGGACCAGCGGGTGAGCAGTTTGCGGACGAAGCCGCGGTTCCAGACGCTGCTGCTGGGCGGGTTCGCGTTGGCGGGGTTGTTGCTGGCGGCGATTGGGCTGTATGGGGTGATCGCGCTGTTGGTGACACAGCGGACGCGGGAGATCGGGATCCGGATGGCCATCGGGGCGACGCCGGGGGCGATCCGGAATATGGTGCTGCGGCAGGCGTCGGGGTGGCTGGTGGCGGGGATCGCGGTTGGCCTGGTGGCGGCGGCCGGATCGGTGAAGCTGATTGAGAGTCAGTTGTATGGGACGCCGTCGACTTCGATTTTGCCGGCGGCGGTTGCGGTGGCGGTTTTGTGCGGCACGGGGCTGGTGGCGGCGTGGGTACCGGCGCGGCGGGCGGCTCGGGTGGAACCGGTGCGGGCGCTTCGCTGTGAGTGAGCTGATTCGATGGCTGGGACGGTTGCCGTGGCCGGATCGGTGAAGCTGATTGAGAGTCAGTTGTATGGGACGCCGTCGACTTCGATTTTGCCGGCGGCGGTTGCGGTGGCGGTTTTGTGCGGCGCGGGGCTGGTGGCGGCGTGGGTGCCGGCGCGGCGGGCGGCTCGGGTGGAACCGGTGCGGGCGCTGCGCTGTGAGTGAGCTGATGCGATGGCTGGGGCGGTTGCCGTGGCCGGATCGGGGAAGTTGATTGAGGGTCAGTTGTACGGGACGCCGGCGGTGGCGGGTCCCCTCGCGCGGAAGCGGTGCGGGCGCTACGCTATGAGTGACCATGGACCATCTCCCGACTGGCACTCACCCCTGCTCGTGCACGCGCAAACGACACACCGCGAAGCTGGTCGTGCTGACTGGTGGGCCCGGTGGCGGGAAGACGGCTATTCTTGAGATGGCGCGGCGGTTCTTCTGCCGGCATGTCGTGCTGCTGCCGGAGGCGGCTAGTATCGTTTTTAGCGGCGGGTTTCCTCGGCTTTCGAACGACGCCGGGCATCGGGCTTCGCAGCATGCTATTTTCGCGATTCAACGGGAGATGGAGCGGCTGGCGCTGGCTGTGGATGACGCCGCGGTGATCCTTTGCGACCGGGGCACGCTGGATGGGCTGGCGTATTGGCCGGGTACTTCGCGTGGGCTGTTTGGCCAGCATGGCACTACGCTCCACGAAGAGCTGGCGCGGTATGCGGCGGTGATCCACGTGGAGACCGCCGGGCCGGAGGCGTATCAGCGCGTGGGGACGCGGTTGGAGTCCGCCGAGGAGGCGCGGAAGATTGACGCGCGGATCCGGGCGGCTTGGGACAAGCACCCGCTGCGGTATGTGATCAGCAGTTCCTCCAACTTCCTGGACAAGGCCACGGTGGCGCTGGAACTGGTGCGCACACAGGTTCCGGAGTGTTGCCGGACGCATCCGCACGTCCCGAAAACGTAGGCTGCGATACCATAGAGTTTTCTTGAGGAGGACTCCTGAATGATCTACGGAAATGGCCGTCGCGACTTTATTAAGGGCGGCGCTCTGACTCTGGGCGCGCCCGCTTTGTTGAGCGCGATGCAGGCGACGAAGGCGATTAAGGTCGGCCTGGTTGGTTGCGGCGGACGTGGCTCCGGCGCGGCGGCGCAGGCGCTGAAGGCGGACGATTTTTCGAACCTGACCGCCATGGCCGATGTGTTTCAGGAGCGCATTGATGAATCCGTGGAGCGGTTGAAGCGGATTCACAAAGACAAGGTCAAAGTGGAGTCGTCGAGCATGTATGTCGGGCTCGACGCCTACAAGAAGCTGATCGATTCCGATATCGATGTGGTGCTGCTGGCGACGCCGCCGGGGTTCCGGCCGGAGCAGTTGCGCTATGCCATTGAAAAGGGCAAGCACGTGTTCTGCGAGAAGCCGATGGCTGTGGATGGCCCCGGGCTGCGGCACGTGATGGAGACCGTAAAGATGGCGCGGGAGAAGCGGCTGAATCTGGTGGCCGGGTTCTGCTGGCGGTATTCGAACTATATCGTTGAGACGTTTGACCGGATCAACAAGGGCGACATTGGCAACCTGGTGAACTACTACGCCACCTACTACACCAACCCGGTGAAGCCGATGCCTCCGGCCGACACGCGTCCGGCTGGGATGAGCGACGTGGAATGGCAGATTCGCAACTGGTACAACTTCACCTGGCTGTGCGGCGATTCGCTGGTGGAGCAGGCGATTCACAGCGTGGACAAGGTGGCCTGGGCGTTCAAGGACGCGCCGCCGGCGAGCTGCGTGGCGGTGGGCGGGCGCGCGATTCCGGCGCAGGGCGGCAACATTTTTGACCATTTCTCGGTGAACTACGTGTGGGCGAACGGGCTGCGCGCGACTGTTGCGAACCGGCAAATTGAAGGCTGCCACAACGAAAACGCCGACTACATCATGGGCACCAAGGGCCAGGCGATTATCGGCAAGGGGCCGAACCCGCGCATTGTGGGCGACAACCCGTGGACGTTCAGCGGCCAGAAGTACGATATGTACCAGCGTGAGCACGACCTGTTGTTCCAGGCCATTCGCAAGGGCGAAGTGATGAACGACGGCGACCGGATGTGCTCGTCGACGCTGATGGGCATCATGGGGCGCATGGCGGCCTACACGGGCCAGCAGATTACGTGGGAGCAGGCGCTGAATTCGCAGGAGCGGCTGGGTCCGGACAAGGTGGAGTGGGACGGCAAGTTTGAGCCGACCGCGCTGGCGTTGCCGGGTAAGACTCGGTTCGCTTAGTCTACTGAAACTTGCAGTTCGGCTTGCGGAGAGCCTGCTCAATCAGCGGTTTCAGGTTGCTGGCGATATAGGGATGGAGTTTTAGTCTCTGGATGTACCCGCGGTCCGCGCCCAGCGCGGCCAGGGTATTCGCCACGCCAACCACGTCTGGTTGCGGGCTCTCGCGTTCCTGCGGGAGCGAATCCGGGAGGAAGCCCGGTTCTTGCAGAAGCGCCGCGAAGGCTGGTAGAGCGTCCGTACTAGCGCGTCCGGCGAGGGCGGCGTCGCATAGGCCCGCCATGGCCGTGTGGAGTACTCGTTTGCGACGGTGGATATCCCTTGTCGTCGTATTCTGCAGACGCATCGCTGTCAGCAGGTCTGGCGTGGGATTGTCCGCTAGCCAGGCGCGCCGGGTGACGGTTGCCCAGACACTGGCATCCGCCATTGTCCTGATTTCCAGGCGAATGCGGGGCCACAGCCGGCCGAAGTTCTGGTCGGGAATGAAGCGGAATGCATTGATGATGTTTCCCACGTTGCGGGAGCCGGTGGGTTCGCTATGGAGCCGGTCGATCATCGCGTTGGCGACGGCATCGCCAAATTCGGGGCTTTGGCGGTAGGCGGCGGCGAGGAAGCCGCGCATGTATTCACTGATTGGGATGCGCTGGTCGCGCACGGTTGCGTTGAGAAGGCTCTCCAGTTTTTCGATTGGCAGTTCCCAATCCTTCTGTTCGCTCATTTCCCGGAGGAGCAGGAGGAAGCGGGTGGAATCGGCGCCGCCGTAGCCCGCCGCCTGGCTCAAGATCGTGTCGACGGCGGTTTGCTGGAGGAGTGCATTGGGGGCAGGCTGTTTGGACAGGTCCAATTGCAGGTGGTTCTGGAGGAAGGCTTCCGCTTCCGGTACGTCTGTGGCGCCGGCGGTCTTGGTTTCGCGGAGGAGGCCGGCATCAGGGGCGGCGAGCCCGGACTTGCTGAAGACGTAGGTGGGCACCAAGAGCGGCCAAAGGGTGGCGTAGCGGACGCTGGTTTGGCGCCATACTTCGTCCTGGCGGGTGGTGCCGCGCAGGCGGTAAAGCGAGATGCGCTTGGCCGCGAGAGGTAGTTTGAACGGGTTGAGCCAGCCTTCGGAGACGTTATCGGCATGGATATCGCGGTGCCAAAGAACGGCGTCGGCCTGCAGCAACTGGGCGGGCTCTTCGACGAGGCAGGCTCCCTGCGCCAACTTCAGTTTCAATGCTGGATCCATCCCGTGAATCGAGGATGGGAATTTGCAGGGCCGGCGCGGTTCCAGGCGGTAGGCGATGGACTTTTTGGCCGCGTCGACACTGCGCGCATGGGCGGGGACGGAAGCCACGATGAAGCGCTGCGCGTAGCCGCGGCCGAGCATCTTTTGGCATACGCTGTTGCACTGGACGGCCTTGTCTGTGGGAACGACGAGGGCCATGGTTTCACCGGCCCAGGGTTCGATGGCCGGTGTTTGATCCTCCTTCACCAGACTTGCGACGTAGGCGGTGCCGAATGTGTTGTGCACGAGCGGGAATAGCAGCATGGCGCCGAGGGCGAGGGCTGCGGCAAAGGCGATGTTCTTGCCGCCTTGGAGATTGAGGGCGGCCGCGATGGCCAGTGTAAAGAGACTGAGCAGGAAGAGGGTGGGGATGGCACCGAAGAGGAACACTAGCGGGATGCCGATGACAGAGATCATGGCCATGACGGCGATGACGCGGCCGATGATGCTGAGGGAGATCAGGGCCACGGCGCCGAGGACCATCGTGGTCCATTGCAGCCAGACGAGATCCGACTTTCTGTTTGGCATTCCGCCGAGCATTGCTGCTTATCGACAGAAAGGGGGGGCGGGCATTAGGGGGTGATATCGCGGGAGAAGTAGCCGGTTTTGTGGCGAAACACGAGGCCGGGGCGTTTTGCTTTGAGCTGGATCTTGCGGAAGGAGCCGTCGCGGGGGTTGCTGGAGGAGTAGCCCAGGTCGTACGAGGCGCGGAGGATGTCGGCGATCTGGCGGAACTGGGGCCGGAGGTCGTCGGCATCGGTGGCGTCCAGATCGAGGCCTCCGGTTTCGCGGGCGAGGCGCTCCATGACGGAGCGGCCGTACTTGTTGCGGGCGGACCACTTGTTGTTTTTGAGTTCGGTGTAGCGGACGCAGAAGAGGACGACGCCGGCGCGCTGGGCGGCTTCGATCGCGTCGAGCATGTGGTGGGCGCTGGAGTTGTCCTCGCCGTCGGAGAAGACGATGAGGGCGCGGCGGCCGGTGTCGACTTTGGCGAGGATGTCGTCGGCGGCGTGGAAGATGGCGTCGTAGAAAGCAGTCCCGGAGACGCGCCACTCGCGGGGGCCGATGGTGGGGATGCTTTCGTAGTTCTTCGCCTTTTGGAACCGTTCGAGGCCGGCGGTGATTTCCTCCATTTGGGAGGTTAGGGGGGCGGCGAGGCGGAGCTGGTTGCCGAAGGCGAGGAGGAAGGCCTGGTCGCGGGGTTGGGCGACGTTTTTGAGGAAGTCCTTCAGGTCGCGGCGGTGGTCCTTGAGGAAGTCGCTTTGGGAGCCGGACATGTCGGCGATCAGGCCGAGGGAGAGGGTGCTGGCGCCGCCGTGGGAAAAGTGGGAGATGGATTGGGGTACTCCGTCTTCCAGTACTTCGATGTCGTCTTTGGTGAGATTGAGGACGAGTTGGCCGCGGCTGTCGCGGACGGAGAAGGGCAGATTGACTAAATTAACATCCACGCGGATGGTGGGCAGTTCCTGGGCAAATGCTTGTGCGCAAAGGGAAAGCAGGGCGTGGCGGCGGAGCATATTTCTATTACGCGTGGGCGCAGCGGAAGGTTCAGTAATATCCTGAAAGAAACCTCATGCGACTTCCGTTGTATTTCGTCTTGTGTGCTGGAGCAAGTTTTGCCCAGGTGGACTTTGTGAAACAGGTCCAGCCGATTTTGGAGAAGCACTGCGCGGGGTGTCACGGGGGGGATCGCGGGCTGGGCGGGTTGAAGCTGAACACGCGGGCGAACGCGGCGCGGGCGATTGTGGCCGGGGATCCGGCGAAGAGCCCGTTGTTGCGCACGATGGAGACAGCGCCGGGGCAGCCGCTGGCGATGCCGCCGGGCGGGCCGCAGGTGCCGGCGGCGGAGCGGGCGGTGATTCGCGAATGGCTGG
Organism: Bryobacteraceae bacterium; assembly: GCA_044358225.1. GTDB lineage: Bacteria > Acidobacteriota > Terriglobia > Bryobacterales > Bryobacteraceae. The sequence goes on from JBIKOG010000268.1 coordinate 8,152, forward strand.
CGGCTGGGGCCGTTTGGCCGGCGAATGTGGAAATTGGCAAGCCGGTTGCCAAGGCCAAGGACGACGCGGCGCTGGCGGCGAAGATCGCTGGGCGGATTGGCAAGCAGGACAAGTTTGTGGCCTATAAGGGCACGATTCCGAACACGGTGGTTTCCTACGAGATGGTGCCGATTCCGGGTGGCGAGTTCACGATGGGCACGGCGGCGAGCGAGAAGGGACGGACGCCGGACGAGGGGCCGCAGCGGAAGTTGAAAGTGGAACCGTTTTGGATGGGCAAGTTTGAAGTGACTTGGGACGAGTATCGGTTCTTCATGTTCCAGAATCTGGCGAATGAGAAGCTGGGCGCGGATCCTTCGTTGGACGCGGTGAGCCGGCCGACGAAGCCGTATGTGGAGATGAGCTTTGGCATGGGGATTAATGGGTTTCCGGCGATTTCGATGACGCAGCATGCGGCGAACAAGTATGCCCAGTGGTTGAGCGCGAAGACGGGCCATTTTTATCGGCTGCCGACGGAGGCGGAGTGGGAATATGCTTGCCGGGCGGGGCAGACGGAGCAGCCGGCTTTGGACGAGATTGCGTGGCATGCGGGGAATTCGATGGAGAAGTATCAGCTGGTGGGGAAAAAGAAGCCGAACGCGTTTGGGCTGTATGACGTTTTGGGGAACGTGGCGGAGTGGACGCTGGACCAGTATGACCCGAAGGCGTTCGATAAGCCGCTGCCGGCGGAGGGATATGTGCCGTCGACGACGCCGTATCCGCATGTTTCCAAGGGCGGCGGGTGGAGCGACGATGCTTCGCGGATGCGGTGCGGGGGGCGGTTGGGTTCGGACCCGTCGTGGAAGATGCAGGATCCGCAGTTGCCGAAGTCGATTTGGTATTTGACCGATGCGCAGTTTCAGGGGTTCCGGCTGGTGCGGCCGTTGAAGACTCCTTCCGCTTCTGAGATGTTCCGCTATTGGAACAATGGCGTTGAGCGGGAGTAAGTTAGAGCGGTTTGAGGCTGTTGAGCCCCATATGGGGACGCTGGTGGGGGTGACGCTGTACGCGCGGACGGCGGCGGAGGCGCGGGCGGGTTTTCGGGCGGCGTATGGGCGGATTGCAGCTTTGAATTTGATGCTTTCCGACTATTTGGCGGAGAGCGAGGTGAGTTTGTTGGGGGTGACGCCGCGGCGGGTGAGTGCGGAGTTGTATCGGGTTTTGGGGTTTGCGCGGGGGTTGAGTGAGGCGTCGGGCGGGGCGTTTGATGTGACGGTGGGGCCGTTGACCCGTTTGTGGCGGCAGCGGTTGCCGTTGACGGCGGAGGCGCGGGGGTTGGTGAATTGGCGGGAGCTGCATTTGGAGGGGGGG
>JBIKOG010000269.1:0-9492 GCA_044358225.1 Bryobacteraceae bacterium
TCGATCTTGAAATTCAGACGCCCCCGCCGGACTTCCAACTCGGGCATCGCAGCGCCCGCCGCCCCACCGCCACCCGCCGACGCCTGCGCCGGCGGCGGCGCCAACAGCGCCTTCACGTTCCAGCCTCCATCGGCCTGCCGCATCAGGTTCACGTGCGGCTTATCCAGCCGCAGCGACGAGAATTCAAGCTTCCCCGAAAGCAGGCTCAACAGCCGAATCCGGACCACCAGGTCATCCACATAGGCGAACGGCTCAGCGGAGATTTCCGGACGTTCGTGGATCACCACTTTCCTGACGCTAAAACCCGGGCCCGTCAGCAGGTGCAACCGCACAGCGCCGATGTCGACCTTCCGCCCCAGCGCGTTTTCCAGCCCAGCCTTGATATTGGGCCCGAAGCGGTCGGCCTTCAGGAACGGCGCGCCGCCCAGGGCGACAACGATGGCAAGCGTAGCCCACAGCAGTTTGCGTTTCATGCGAGGCGTTCCTGAAGCTGGGCGAAGGCCGCCGGGTCGTCGGCATCGAGAACGACGCCGGGGTCATCCACTTCCAGAAACGCGCGTTCGTAGCGGCGGATAACATCGCGGGCGGCCCCGGTGACGGGAGCCGACAGCAGCGCGTCGGTGACGGGGCGCAGGATGCGGACGGGGTGGCCGTGTTGGCCGTGATAACTGGGTTGAAGAACCATTGCGGGATGCGGTGTGGCTAAAAGCTGAACGGTCGATTCGGCGACGTGGGCGTAATCGATAGGGCAAAAAAGAATAGCGTCGGCGCTAGTCGCGGCGAGGCCGGATTGCAATGAACTGAACTGTCCCCGATCGGCGTCGGGGTTGTAAGCGATGCGTGCCTCAGCAAGGCGGCGGCAGGCGGCCAACTGCGCTTCCACGCCCGGCCGAAGCACCACCAGCACCTCGGCACAAACGGCGCGGAAAAGCCGGATCTGGCGGTCAAGATAGGTCTCCCCCTGCCATTCCAGCAGAGCCTTCGGAAACCCCATCCGCCGGGAGAGACCCGCGGCAAGAATCAGACCAGTGGGGTTCACTGCAAAAGCGCCTTGGACGCCTCTGTCTGGAAAATGGATTTGGAGTGCTGCCGCCACTTGGAGTCGGGATTCCGCCGCGCGGCGATCATTTCAGCAACCACGGAGACGGCGATCTCCTCCGGCGTAATCGCGCCGATGTCGAAGCCCATGGGAGCAAAGAGACGGTCGAGATTCGTGCGCGAAACGCCTTCCTTTTCGAGCTCTTTCATCACCCCGATCACCTTCCGTTTGGATCCGATCATGGCAATATAACGAGCCGGCGTTTCAACAGCCCAGCGCAGCACTCGCATGTCGTCGCGGTGCCCGCGCGTGACGATGATGATGTAGCTCGTATCGCGAATCGAGAGCTTGGGAAACAACTCCTCGTACTCCTCCGCGTGCACTTCATCAGCCTCCGGGAAGCGTTCCCGGTTGGCGTACTGCTCGCGATTATCGATGACCGTGGGCGCGAAACCGGCCAGCGAAGCCACTTTGCAGAGGCTCTTGGAAATGTGGCCAGCACCAAAGATGAACGCCTTGGGCTGAGGAACGATCGCTTCCACGAAGACCTCCAACTGCCCCCCGCAGATCAGTCCGTTGTCGTAGGCGGCGTCCTGGCCAAGCGAAAACTTCATCTGCCGCGGCCGTTCCGTGGCGATCACCTCGCGCGCGGCGTTCCACACCTCGGCCTCCACGCACCCGCCGCCAATCGTGCCCGCCATCGAGCCATCTTCGCGGACCAGCAGTTTCGCGCTTTCGTAGCTGGGGATCGACCCGTTCACCTCGACAATAGTAGCCAGGGCGCATTTCTGCCCCAGGCGGCGCAGGCGAACGATCTCGTCAAACAGGTCCATTCCCACAATCTTATCAGCGCGGCGTGCGAATATAGAGCCCATGGAAACGCAGAACTACCAAAATCACACGCAGCGGGTGCCGGGCTTTCTGGCCCTGGGCGCCGTGTTGTTGCTTTCGTTTATCGGGGGCGGAGTGAATTTGTACAAATCGATCGGCGATCACCAGCGTCTGTACAGCTCCGCGCTCGTCCTGGTGCTGGTGGGTTGCGTGTTTATGACGGCCCTCTATGCCCGCGTATTTGCGCTGAAAGCGCAGGACCGCGCCATCCGGGCCGAAGAAAATCTGCGCCACTTCATGCTGACCGGAAAACCGCTCGACAGCCGCTTGGAGCCCTTGCAAATTGTGGCATTGCGCTTCGCCGGCGATGACGAGTTTCCGGGCCTGGCCATCCGCGCGGCCGAACAGACCATGAAGCCGGATGACATCAAGAAGGCCGTGAAATACTGGCGAGCAGATCTGCGGCGGGTGTGAAAACCAATCGGTGGCCGTTGGGGTTCGTAGCGACCGCCAGTACAAAGTCGACCGACGCCCTGATGTGGGGCCTGCTGGCCATCGTCGGCTCGGCGTACTGCCTCACGAAAGCATTCGAGTTGATGGCCCGCCCCGGAGCGGCAGGCGTCGCCTTTGGGCTCCTGTTTTTGGTGGTGCCGGTATGGCTGATTCAAGTAGCGGCGATGCGGTCTGGCGGCCGGGTGGAGGTCGTCAAGGAAGGGCCCGAAGGGCGTTTCTTCGTCGGCGTCGGACGCGTGGGCTGGACGTGCCGCTTCCGCTGGCAGGACGTGCGCGAGGTGCAGAATCTGGTAACCCCGGCGCGCCCGAAGCAGGCCGAACGCCGCGTGATCTGGGTCGACCTCGGCAACGGCAAAGTGGTTACGTTCGGGTCGTTGCTCGATGAGGTGAAGCGGGCATATCTGATCGAAGCGATTCGAGAGGGGATGCGCGGCTAGACGCTTCCCCCCCAAAAAACCTAGAACGTCAACCGGAACTCCAGGTAAATCACCCGCGGCTGGTTATTCTGCGCCGGGCTCAACTGCCCGAAATTCGCACTCGTCACATTCGGCGCCCCGCCATTCAACTGCGTAAAATACGGCCGGTTAAACGCGTTGATAGCGTCCGCCCGAATCTGCGTCTTCACCCGCTCCATAATCACGAAATCCTTCGACAGCGAGAAGTCATAATTGACGACTCCCATGTACCGCACATCCGGGAATCGCGTCGGGAAATTCCGCAGCGTAAACGGCGCCGGCCCGGCCACCCGCGGGAACAACGACGTGTCGAACCACCGCGTCAACGACCGCTCCCCAGCCGGCAACTTCGCGCTCCGCGCCGACAGCGGCGCCGCGTTCGGAAAGTCAATCGGGAACCCCGCCTGGAATGTCGTGTTCCACCCCAGCCGCCAGTTCCCCAACAGCGCATTCCCCACCGGATGCATGTTCGCCAACAGCGGCCGGTTCTTCCCGAACGGCAGCTCATACGTGCCCAAAATCGCCAGCTTCTTCGACACATCAAAAATCGTCAGCCGCCGTTCCAGCACCGCCCCCATCAGGTCCGCCGCCCGCACGTCCTGCGGATTCAACGGCAGCAACTGCTCCAGCGTCTTCCCCGCAAAGAAATTCCCCTGCACGTTAATCCCATTCGCAAACCGCTTCTTCACCGACACCTGCAGCGAGTGATAATCGTTCCGCCCCACCGGGATGTTCGACAGCGCCACACCCGAATACTGCGGGAAATCCACCAGCAGCGATTGCCGCGGAATCGTCGCCCCGTTCAGCGCCGCATTGTTCGGCAGCAAACCCGCCATCGGGTTCGTCACCCGGTCGCTGTAATAGCTCGCCGCTCGCCCCAACTCCCCCGTCGGAATCGAGTTCAAATTCGCGCTCACCGGCAGCCCCGAAGTAAAATTCCCCACGTAGGCAATATCCGCAAAAACGCCCAACGGCAACTCCCGCTGAATCCCAAACGAAACCTGGTTCGACAGCGGCAACGGCCGCGCGTTATAACCCACATTCACGCCCAATCCCAGGTCCGTCGCCAATCCCAACGACGACCCCACCGGCTTCAAAATCCCTCCCGGGAACGGGTTCGACATCGTCGCCGTCGGCGTCAATCCATCCACCGTCGTGATCACCGGCGTCGTCCGGCTGAACCCCGTCGCCCCGCCCAGTGCCCACTGTCCCAACGTATAAATTCCGAACCCGCCCCGCAGCACCGTCTTCGAATTCAACGAATACGCCGCCCCGATCCGCGGCTGGAAATTGTTCCGGTCCGGCGCGAACGCAAACCGCTCGTCCCCTTCCTTCCCCGCAAACAACAAGCCCCCGGTCAGCCCCTTGCAAGCCGCGCAATTCTCCACGCCAGGCCGCCCCGAAACCTGCGCCGCAATTGGACTCGCCTGCCCCAACGCAAACCCGCGCGTCATCTGGTTATACCGTTCCGCCACCGGGCTCTCGTAGTCCCAACGCAAGCCCAGGTTCAGTGTCAACTTCCGCGTAATCTTCCAATCGTCCTGGAAGAAAAACGAATAATACTTGGACCGGTACGCCGGCGTAATCGGCAGCGTCAACGACCCCGTCGTCGGATACCCCAACAACGCGCTCGCAATCTCATTCCCGCTCAACGCGTCCGCCCGGTTCGGATCCGCCTGCGTCCACAGCTTCGTAAATCCAAACGAACCGCCCGCCGGCCCGAAGTTCAAATTCGTCGTCCGGAAGTCCCGCAACTCCACGCCAAACTTCATCACGTGCGTCGCAATCACCTTCCCGCCCGACGCAGCCAGCGTGTACGTATCATCCCCCTGCACCGACGGCCCCGCCCCCTGCGCCTGGTACGTTCCCATCGAGATCTGCGGATACTGCGGCCTCGAGAACTGGCTCACCAGCGACGCCGGGAACCCCAGCGTTGTCGGATCAAAACTCGTCGTCTGTTCATTGCCCGACAAGTTCTCCAACCGCGAAAAACCGGCCCGCAAATTGAACGTCGTCGACGCATTGATCGTCCGAGTCCAATCCAGCGTCAACGTCCGGCCCCGCCGCCCGCGCGGCAGAATCGTGCTCACCTCCGCCGGACTGTTATCGGGGTACCGCTGGTCGCAACAGCGAATCATGTTCGTCTCGCCATACCGCCCGAAGAACGCGTTCTTGTCCCCCATCCGAAAATCCATCCGCCCCGTCCACTGCCACAATTCACCCTTGTTCGGCGTAGCCAGAAAGAAGTTGTTGATCCGCGCCGGCCCGTCACCCGCCTGCGTCGGATTCGGATAGTAACTGACAATCTTTGAACCCACCGGGTTGATCTGCGCCCCTGGAATCCGGTTCCCCGCAAACGGAGTCCGCACAAACGTGTTCCCGCTCGCCCGCGTAGTCATCGGGTCATAAATCACCACCCGCTGCCCGTTGGCCGCCAGCAGGTTCGAAAAATCCCCCGTCTTCATCTCCGCCAGTGGCGTCGTCCACTGCGTTGTATACAAACTATTCGTCGGGCTCGCATCGTAGCTCAACATGTAGAACACCTTGTTCCGCCCATCGAAAAGCTTCGGAATCCACACCGGCCCGTTCGTCTGAAACCCGTAGTTGTGATACGTGTTATCCGGCCGCCTAATCCCGTTGCGATTGTTGGACCAGCTGTTCGCCCCCAGGCGCTGATCGAAGTACCGGTCAAACACCGCCCCATGAAAAGCGTTGGAGCCGGACTTCGTCGTCGTCGTAATAATCCCGCCCCCCGTGCGCCCGTACTGCGCGTCGAAAATGTTCGTCAACACGCGGAACTCCTGCACCGATTCAAGCGACGGAATCATGATGACTTGCCGATCGCCCTTCGTCGCGCTCGTGCCGTCAATCAGCACATCGGTGTTCGAATCCGTGCCCCCCGTCCCGCTCGCCGCGCCATTAATCGCGGTGCGCGAATTCGCCAACCCGTCCAGCCCGATCTCAGTCCCCTGCGACGTCGACGGCTTGTGCACCCCCGGCATATTGAACGCCACGTTATAGACATTCCTTCCCGCGTTCGGCACCCCGGCCAACAACTCGTTATCGACAATCCCGCCCCGCGATGCCGTCTCGGTTTCCAACTGCGACATCTGCGCCGACACGGTGACCTTATCGGTAACCGCGCCAATCTCCAGCCGCACATCCATCCCCACGCTGGTGCTGATCTGCAGCTCCACATTCTGCCGCACAAACTGCTTAAACCCCGGCGCCTCCACCGTCACCACATACTTCCCAGGAATCAAAAACGAGATCGAATACCGCCCGCTGTCATTCGACGTAACTTCCGTCGCCGCGTTCGTCTGCGTGTTGACGGCTCTCACCTTCGCGTTCCCAACCGCCCCGCCCGCCGGGTCGGTAACGGTCCCGGCCAACGTCGACCGGAAATCCTGAGCAGATAGCGCGCATAGCGCCGCGGCCAGCAGTAGAAGTCGCATAAGTGTCCATATAACCTATCAAAATCGCCCCCCCTCGACCGGGGACATGGCGGGCAAGCCCCCCGAGAATTTTCGGCCCGTAACCCCAAACACAGCCGTGTCCCCAAGACGCGACACCACCCGTCAGAGTACCCACCCCCACCCATTCGCGATACCTTAAAATACGTGGCCGTCGATCTAGTCGAAAAAATCAAAGCGCTCCCCCTCCGCTCCCAGACCCCATTAACCTGGGGCCCCACCGCCCTCGCCGACCCAATAGCCCTGCTCATCGATCACGCCTTTCTCGAAATGAAAGCCGCCCAAAATGCCATGGAACTCATGACCCGCTGGCCCAACGAATGGACCCCCGGCTGGGTCGAAACCATGACCTCCGTCGCCCGCGACGAAACCGCCCACCTCGCCCAGGTCACGCGCCTGTTAATCCGCCGCGGCGGCCAAATGGAGCGCGGTCACAAGAGCTTCTACGCCGCCGCCCTCCGCGCCCTCGTCCGCCAGGGCAAGGCCGGCGAAACCCTCGACCGCCTCTGCGTCTCCGCTCTCATCGAAGCCCGCAGCTGCGAACGTTTCTACGTCCTCGCCAGCACCACAACAGACCCGGAACTGAGCCAGTTCTACAAAGCCCTCTTCTCCTCCGAACTCGGTCACTACAAAGTCTTTCTCAAACTCGCCCACAAAATGGCCCCGACCGACGAAGTCAACCGCCGCTGGGAACAGATGCTCGATCACGAAGCCCGCATCCTCGCCGAACAACCCCCCGGCTGCCGCATCCACTCCGGAGTCCCCGCATGATCCGCGCCACCCTACTCCTCTGCGCCCTCACCCTATCCGCCCAACAACCCTTCGACATCGTCATCGCGAACGGCCGCGTCATGGACCCCGAATCCAACCTCGACGCCGTCCGCAACATCGGCATCCGCAACGGCAAAATCGCCGCCATAACGACGCAACAAATCAAAGCCAAACAAACCATCGACGCCAAAAACCGCGTCGTCGCCCCCGGCTTCATCGACCTCCACGCCCACGGCCAAAGCCCCGAATCAAACGAATACCAGGCCCACGACGGCGTCACAACCGCCCTCGAACTCGAAGTCGGCGTCCCCGAAGTCGCCCGCTTCCTGAAGGCCCGCGCCGGCAAAGCCAGAGTCAACTACGGCGCCACCGCTAGCCAGGGCGCCATGCGCACCATGTCCATGCGCAAGTTCGAATCCCAACGCCCCGCCTGGCGCCAATCCGACGACTTCTCTTTCAACATCCTCAACACCGGCCGCTACGACCAAATCAGCGACCCCGAAGAATACACCCTCCTCGCCGCCAACCTCGAACGCGGCCTCCGCGAAGGCGCCATCGGCCTCGGCGTCGCGCCGCAATACTACCCCGGCGCCAGCCGCGAAGAGATCTTCCGCGTCTACCAAATGGCCGCCCGCTGGAAGATGCCCGTCTTCACCCACGTGCGTTCCATGACGCCAGACGCTTTTCAGGAAGCCCTCGCCAACGCCGCCACCACCGGCGCCAAGCTCCACATCGTCCACGTCAACTCCATGAGCCTCGGCGCCCTCCCCTTCGTCCTCGACATGATCGAAGCCGCCCGCAAACAAGGCATCGACGTCACCACCGAAGCCTACCCCTACACCGCCGCCTCCACGTTCATCGAATCCACCATGTTCGATGACGGCTGGCAGGACCGCCTCGGTATCTCCTACGGCGATCTCCAATGGCCGCCCACCGGCGAACGCATGACCAAGGAGACATTCGAAAAGTACCGTAAACAAGGCGGCTTCGTCATCATGCACATGATGAAACCGGAATGGATCCGCCGCGCCATGGCCGCGCCCTTCGTCATGATCGCCTCCGACGGCATGCCCTTCTCCGCCCGCGCCCACCCGCGTAGCGCAGGCACATTCGCCAGAGTCCTGGGCCTCTACGTCCGGGAAGAAAAGGTACTCCCGCTCATGGACGCTCTGGCCAAAATGACCATCCTCCCCGCCCGCCGCCTGGAAGCCATCGCCCCGCGCATGAAGCAAAAAGGCCGCCTGAAAATCGGTGCCGACGCCGACATCACAATCTTCAATCCCGCCACCGTCAAAGACGAAGCCGACTTCCAGAAGGGCCTCCAGTTCTCCACCGGCATCGACGACGTCCTGGTCAACGGCGTCCCCGTCGTCGCCAACGGCAAAACCGTCCCCACCGCCTTCCCCGGCCAGTCCATTACCGGGAACTTCTCGCCCACGCGGTAAATTGATACATTCTAAATATGCGATACGTCTTATTGTTAAGCCTAGCGGCTGGGGCACTGTTTGCCGCCGACAAACCGGAAAAGGGCTTCACGGCTCTCTTCAACGGGAAGGACCTCACCGGTTGGACCAAGGCCAAGGAAAACGAAGACTCCTGGCAGGTCAAGGACGGCGCCATCGTTGCCAACGGCAAGCGCGCGCACCTCTACTTCACCGGCCCCTTCAAAGGCAAAGCGCCGGCCTTCAAGAACTTTGAACTCAAGGTCGATTGCATGACCAAGGCCGTCTCCAACGGCGGCATCTATTTCCACACCGCGTATCAGGAAACCAACTGGCCCGACAAGGGCTTCGAAGTCCAGGTTAACAACTCCCACGGCGACTGGAAAAAGACCGGCGGCCTCTACAACGTCCAGGACAACAAGGAAGCCTTCAAGGACGACGAATGGTTCACCGAACACATCATCGTCAAGGGCAAGCACGTCCAGGTCTTCGTGAACGGCAAGAAGGTCAGCGATTGGACCCAGCCCGAAGACTGGCAGGGACCCAAGGGCAACCCCGGCCGCGTCATCGGCGCCGGCCCGACCTTCGCCCTCCAGGCCCACGACCCCAAGTCGACGATCATGTACAAGAACATCCGCGTTAAGCAACTCAAGGACTAACGTAAGCGGGAGAGGACAACACCCCTCCCCCGCAAGACTCCGCCCGCCCCGCCCGGGGACAGGGTGGGCAAAACCTCCGACCCAGTTCGGCCAACGCCAAACCGGAACCCTGTCCCCCGCCCGCGAAGACAGAAGCCAGGAAACAAGAAAGGGCCCCTTAACCGGGGCCCTTTCCCATTGCAATCAACTACCCCATAAACCCCAACCCCGGCCCCGGAAACCTCGAAATATAAGGGAAAATCACCCCCATCGAAGGATCCGGCACCCCAAACCACTTCGCCAGCGCCGCCCCCATCTGCTCCACCGAAG
>JBIKOG010000072.1:0-31528 GCA_044358225.1 Bryobacteraceae bacterium
GGAGGGAAAAGTGGAGGACGGCGGCGCCGATGAGTAAGATGTTGGCGAGACGGAGGAGAGAAGTGAACCGCCGGAGGGTTTCCATGCTATCCCCCGTGATGAAAAAGGCCGAGAGAATTGAAAAGAGTAGCGTGAGGGCGATCTGGGCGAGGATGAAGCGCAGGGTGACGAGACGCAACAAGGGCGCGGGAATGGAGCGGCTGGTGGCTCCCGACGAGTCAATGGTAGCTAGGAAGAAAGAACGAAAGCTCTTTTTGAAAAGGCGTGGAAGTGCGGCTGCCTGGACCAGGAGATAGACGGCTTGCGCGAGGACGCTCAGGAAGCCGAGCTGGCCTTGCAGTTCATCTACCTCCCAGAGCGATGTGACGAGGGCGAGGACGAGGAACATGGCCAGCCCCGCCGGCCAGCAGACGGACCAGTGGGCGGCGATGAGTTGTCCCCACGAGAGATTGATGGGTTCCGGAGATGTCGATGGGTCGAGCATGTTGAGTGTATGTCCTCAGACAACTCCTAGGTGACCCCCCTTCGCCCTACGGGCTTCGGGGGGCAAGCCCTGGAATCGTTATAACCGGGTGTTAGGGGTTGTTGACCGTTATGTTCATGCCGGCGTTGGTGATGAGGGGCGCGACGACGGTGGCGTCGTTGGCGTCCAATAGAAGAACGCCGAGGCGGTGGTTGCCGTTGGCGAGGAGCCGGGTGTCGAAGGTACCGTCGACGCCGATGTTGGGGCAGGCGGCGACGCCGGTCAGCGTGGCGCAGACCTCCGGGCGGGGGTTCCCGTAGCGGAGGGTGGCACGGATCTGGTCGTCGATGAGGAGATAGACGGCCAGGAAGCGGCCGTCGGGATCGTAGGCGTGGCCGGAGATGTTGATGACGCCGGAGACGCGCTGGGCGTTGGTGGGGGTGGTGATGACGCCGATGGGGAGTTTGTTGACGGCATTCTCGACGGTGACGACGACGGGCGTTTCCGGTTGATAGGTGATGCGGCCGTTGTCTTCGGTGATGCGGATCTGGACACTGTGTTCGCCGTTGCGGAGGGCGGGGCCTTCGGAGGTGGTGTTGATGGCGGTGACCCAGCCGACGCCGGGGCAGTTGACGGCTCCGTTGGCGGGACCGTTGGCGGCGCAGAGGTCGGGGCGGGCGACGCCGAAGGAGGTGCGGCCGTAGGCGATGTTATCGATGATGAGGTCGACGGCGGTGACGCGGGTGGATTTGCTGTAGGCGAAGCCGCGGACGGGGACGAAACCGGTCCAGACGTCGCCGTCCTTGAGTGTGTCGAAGCCGCCGATGGGGAGGGGACCGTCGTTGTCTTCGACGGTGAACGTGAGCGGGGATTCGGGGTAGTCCTGGAAGCCGCCTTTGAAGTTGACGGCACGGAGCTGGAAGGTATGGGGACCGGGTTTGAGGCCGAGGGCTTTCACATTGAGGTTGGCGAGGAAGCCGACCGAGGGGCAGCCGGGGAGGGTGGCGGGCGTGGTGCAGATGTCGGGCCGGTTGATGCCACGGGGGAGGATGCCGCGGAAGACGCCATCAATGAGGTAATTTACGGAAGAGACGAGGGTGTCTTCGTCGTAGACGATGCCGCGGACGGTGAGAACGCCCGCGACGCTGGCATCGGGGGCGGGGGATTCGATGCGGACTTTGGGGGTAGTGGCGTTTTCAAACGGCGGGAAGAAGGAGAGCGGCGGCGCATCCTTGAGGGTGGCGCGCTGGCGGCCGAATATGTGCTGCAGCGCGGCGTTGCCGATGCCGCGGGAGATTCCGACGAAGGGCGTGGTGGCGGCGCATCCGGCGAAGGGGGAGTAGTTCAGCAGGTTCTGGTTTCCGGCGCCGTAGAGGTATTGGATTTCGCCGTTTTCGTAGAGGGTGAGGGCGAAGTTGACGGGTTCCGGCACGGGGGTGTAAGGCGGGGCGTTGACGGCGGGAATGGTTTCGCCGGCCCAGCGGATGGTGAACGAATTGGGTCCGCGGCTGGTGTAGATATTCTCGCCGGGTTGGGCGGAGCCGTTTGTGCGCATCCACATGGCCATGGGGGCGATGCCGGTGATGGCGGCAAAGCCGGCGTCATCGAGGCAGGTGGGGGTGAGGGCGGTATCGAACTGGATGTAGCCTTCGGGGCGTACGCGGATTTCGCGATACTTCTTGCCATAGAAGGGGAAGGCAAAGGGGAGCGCGACGCGGCCCCAGGAGCCGCCGGGGCTGAAACGGAAGCCGGTGGCGGTTTCGTTGGGGAAAGTGAAGGGGATCTTTTCGGTTTCAAAAACGGCGCCGTAGTTGGGGGAGGCCTTGACGGTTTTCTCGATGAGCTTGGGGCCGGTGGCGGTGTTCAGATCGTTGTAATAGACGGTGATGGAGTCGCCGGGGAGGACGGAGAGGGCGGGACTTCTTGGGGTAACGGGCCCGGCGGCGGTGGTGAAGAGGGTGCCGGACCACGCGAGGCCATTGCCACGGGTGAGGATGACGGTGACGACGTCGCCGGAGGAGGCGGTGACATCGACGGGGAGAGCGTCACCGGTGTAGTTGGCATCGTAGACGGTAATGCGGAGGGGCTCGTTGATCATGGGCATGTCGGTTTGGAGGCCGATGGCGCCGGTGGTGGAGGGTTTATCGAACGACGGGGTGACCTGGATGGAGTTGGAGTTGGGGCTGTAGGCGAGGACGCCCAGGCCGCGGCGGGCGAAGCCTTCCCAGATCTGGGACTGGCTTTCGCCTTTGTAATCGACGCGTTCGGCGAGGAGGATGGCGTCCCGGAGATCGACCATGGAGGGAGCGGGCGGGGAGAGCTTCATGCCGTCGAGGACGATGTGCCGAAGGCGGCGGCGGCCTTCGGTTTCGCCGAATTGACGGATGAGGTTGGCGCGGACTTCCCAGAGGGCCTGGATCCAGATGACGCCATCTTCATGGATTTGCGGGGCGGCGGCGGCGCGGCCGAGGTCGGCGTAGGTGAGGGGGTTGATTTCGAGATTGGTGGAGATGGGGCGGTTGCGGAGACCGGTGCCGAAGGCGCGGTAGGAATATTCGCCGCGCGGGTAGACTCCATCGACGGGGGATCCTTCCGGAATGAGGAACTCCATGGCCCAGAAGTCGGAGAGGGCTTCGTTCATGGCGGCGCCCTGGAATCCGGTGTTCATGGTGGGGATGAGGCGGAAGGTTACGCCGTGGGTGTATTCATGGATGATGGTATCGGCGGCGAGACTGCTATCGGCCCAGATGCCGCCGATGGAGTTGACGTACATGGCGATTTGGGCCTGGTTGCCGTCGCCGCGGGTGCGGGTGGTGAAGAAGGCGTTGTTGAGCGCGGCGGAGCCGGTGAGGGCCTGGGAGCCGAACTGGGAGTAGGCGAACATGGGGTCGCCGGAGATGCCGGCGCCGGTTACGTTTTGGGCCTGGTAGTTGCCGGCGGCTTCGTTGAAGCCGAGGTCGTTGAAGAGGTCGTGGGTGCGGTTGACCCAGTAGAAGAGATTGGTGGTGACGGCGTCGGTGAAGTTGGTGGAGGCGGGGGCGTCGGGGCCGAGTTGGAGGGGGAATTGGAAATCGAGGGAGGGGGATTTGGTGGTGAGAGGGTTGGGGAGGAGGACGATGCCGGCTGGGTTGGCGCCGGCGACGGCGTTGTTGCCGACGGTTTCGGCACCGCTGATCCAGGCGTTGGGGAAGGGGACGACGGCGCGTTGGACGTAGGGGGGCTCCTCAGTGGATTGGACGCCGTATTTTACGGGCGGTTGGGGGCTGATGCCGGTGAAAACCGCACCTTGCGGGGCGGATTGGAACATGGTGAGGGCCTGTTTGGAGAGGAGGGATTGGGATGCGTCGTCGATGACGGTGTCGTAGGCGGAGATGCCGTCGGCATCGGTGACGATGAAGTGCCAGGCGGGCTGGAGCGTGCCGCGGACGGGGAACCAGACGGGGCGGCCGGTGAGTTTCCCCATTTCGCTGGAGACGAAGCGGGCGTCGCCGCGGGAGGTCATGCCGGAGCGGCGGAGAGTGGACTGGCGGGCGAGGATGGGATTGACGGCGGAGAGGGCGGCCTGGGCGGCTTGGGGGAGTTTGGCGGCGTTGGCAGGTTGGGCGGTGGGAGGCGTGAAGAGTTCGCCGCCGGCGTTGAGGACGCGGCCGTCTTTATCGATGTTGATGCGCCATTCGGCGCCGAAGATATCGAGGCCCTGGAAGCGTTGGCGGTAGGTGAGGTGGGTGACGCCGTTGTGATCCGATTTGTACTCGTTGGCGAGATAGAGGCCGGCGGGGGCGGGGAGCTGTTGGGCTGTGAAGTCGGCTGCGATGTCCCGGGCGGGGCGGGGGCTGGAGGGCGTGAGCGGGCCGTCCAGGCTGAGTAAGTGGCGAGGGATGGGGGCGGAACAGAGGGCAGATAGAGTTACCGCGAGCACCGGAATCATTCGGCGCAGAATCATATAAGTTAGCTCCTCAGTCGTTTGGACTTAGACCATCATAGACGGTATTAGTCGCAACGAAGAGCCTGGGTGGGCGGGGTGGCGGCGGCGCGGCGGGCGGGGAGCCAGCAGGCGGCGAGGGCGGCTGTGGCAAGGACGGACGGGACAACGAAGAAGACGGCGGGGTGGGCCACGGCCATGCCCAGGAAGCCTTGTTCAAAGATGCTGGCGGCGAAGTAGCCGACGAGCAGGCCGACGGCGATGCCGGGGCCGGCGATCCAGGCGCCCTGTTTGAGGAGTAACTGGCGGATGGAGGCAGGGGCAGCGCCGATGGCCATGCGGATGCCGATTTCGCGGGTGCGGCGGCTGACGGCGTAGGACATGGTTCCGTAGAGGCCGATCAACGCGAGCAGGAGACCGACGGCGCCGAGGGCGGTGACGGTGCGGACGAGGAGACGCATGACGCCGACGGTGCGGCGGTCGTGATAATCGGCCATGGTGCGGAGGGTGGTGAGAGGGACGGAGGCGTCGATTTGACGAACGATTTCGCGGACGGGCGCGGAGAAGGAAGCGGCGTCGGAGGCGGTGTGGACCATGAGGGTCATGCGGCCCATGCGGGGCGACTGGCGGGCGGAGAGATAGATGGCGTCGGTGGGGCCTTCGCTGATGAAGATGTACTTTGTCCGGCGGGCGATGCCGACGATTTGGACCATCTGGCCCTCCATGCGGAAGCGCTTACCGACGGCGTCCTGGCCGGGGTAGTAGCGCTGGGCGAAGAGTTCGTTGACGACGGCGACGCGGGGGGCGGTGTTGTCGTCCTGGCGGGTGATGGGGCGACCGCTCAGAATGGGAATGCCGGTGGAGGCGAAGTAGTCTTCGGTGACGTCGGTTTCGAAGACCTGGAGGTCCTGCTGGTTGGGCGGGAGGGTGTAGCCTTCGGGGACGACGCGGGCCATGCGGATGGCGTCATTGGCGGTGGGGACGGCGGTGGCGAGGGTGGCGGAGACGACGCCGGGGGTGGCGCGGACGCGATCGAGAAGGCGGTCGTAGAAGGGGTTGGCGGTGTTGGGGTCGAGCGGGTTGAGGCCGGTGATGAGGACGTTGTCGATGCGGAAGCCGGGCTCCTTGAGGAGGGTTCCGCGCATGCCGGCGATCATCATGGCGGCGATGATGAGGAGCACGCAGGAGACGGCGATTTGCGAGGCGACGAGGGTGCCGCGGCCCCAGAGCGAACGGGGCTGCGCGTCGCCACCTTTGAGGCCGCTGACGAGGTCCGGTTGGAGGCTGCGGAGGGCGGGGACGAGGCCGCAGAGAAGGGCGCTGGCAAGGCAGAGCAGGGCATTGAAGAGGAAGACCTGGCGATCGATGTGGACGTTGAGGAGGATGGGGAAATCGCTGGGCGGTTCGATGGTGTTGAAGGCGTTGGCCGCGGCGGCGGCGATGAGGAGGCCGAGGGCGCCGCCGGCTAATGCCAGAAGCAGGGATTCGGTGAGGAGTTCGCGGAGGATGCGGGAGCGGCTGGCGCCGAGGGCGAGGCGGACGGAGATTTCGCGGGTGCGTGCCTGGCCACGAGCGAGGAGGAGATTGGCGACGTTGACACAGGCGATGATGAGGACGAGGAGGGTGGTGACGAGGAGCATGCCGACGAGGACGGCGTCGGGGGGAGAGGCGTCGAAGCGTTGTTGGAATTCGGTGCGCACGCGGAGGCCGCGGCCGCGATTGGATTCCGGGTGGGCTGTTTCGAGATTGCGGGCGAGGGTGGCCATTTCGGCGTTGGCCTGATCGATCGAGACGCCGGGGCGGAGGCGGCCGCGGACGTCGAGGGGGAAGATGTCACGACGGCCGGGAATGGCGCGGGTGGGGGTGATGGCGGGCGACATGTAGATGGGGATGAAGAATGACGCGCGGATCATGTTGCGGAGGCCGGAGAAGTGGGCGGGGGCGACGCCGATGACGGCGAGTTCGACGTTGTTGAGACGGATTTTGCGGGAGAGGATGGCGGGGTCGGACTGGAACTGATCGGTCCAGAGTTCGTGGGAGATGACGACGACGGGATTGCGGCCGGGGGCTTCGTCTTCATCGGGGCGGAAGGGGCGGCCGCGTTCGAGAGGGACGTTGATTTCGTCGAAGAAATTGGCGGAGACGAAGGCGCCGAGCTTCATTTGGGCGGTGTCGCCGGGGCGGGCGGCGAAGCCGAACATGAGGTCCTGCGTGGCGATGAGGGAGTGGAAGGACTGGGTGGTTTTGCGGAGTTCGAGGAAGTCGGGATGGGAGAGGTGCTGGGGGTCCTGTTCGGCGGTGCGGGTGCCCTGGAGGATGAGGAGGCCGGAGGGATCGGGGACGGGGAGGGGGCGGAGGAGGAGGGCGTAGGCGAGGGAGTAGATGGCCGAATTGGCGCCGAGGCCGAGGGCGAGGGAGAGGACGGCGACGGCGGTGAAGGCGGGGGCGCTGCGCAGGGCGCGGAGGGAGTGTTTGATGTCTTTATGCCACATGCTGAGATGCTCCTTGGGGGCGGTGCGGAGGACGTCGATTACGAGGTCTTTGACGAGTTGGAAGGCGGGTTCGCGTTTGGCGCGAGCGGTGAGGAGTTCGTCCATTTCCGGGCCATATTCGGCGCGGAACTCGGCGGGGTAGAGACGGAGGAGGATTTTTAGACTACGCTTCATTGGGCGTGAGGCCACTGGCTTTGGCGTAGCGAAGAGTTTCAGCCATGCGGGCGGCTTCGGCGCGGGCGGTGCGTTTGCCGAGGTCGGTAATTTTGTAGGCACGGCGGCGTTCGTCCTCGCCCGCTTTGCGGCGGGCTTCCTGGATGAGGCCGAGTTCGAGCATGCGTTTGATGGAGCCGTAGAGGGTGCCGGGGCTTAAGCGGAGTTTGCCGTCGGTGCGTTCTTCGACGTCCTGCATGATGGCGTAGCCGTGGGCGTCGCCCGAGGCGAGGGCGACGAGGATCTGGAAGAACGGTGCGGGGAGGGGGAGGAGCGCGTCGGCGTCCTTATCTTGCATGTCAATATACTGCCACTCACTATAGTGACTGTCAAGGTATTTTTGACGGCGTGGCATGTGATAGAACAAACGGAATGAAACCGCTGCTTTTGCTTGTCGCCGGACTGTGCGTGTTTGGAGAAGAGTTGCCGTTGGTATCGGCGGTGGAGTTCCAGCCGCTGGCGGCGCAGGTGGCGCGGGTGGTGCAGGCGCTGGAGGTGGTGGGGGAACCGCTGCCAAAGGCGGAGGCGGCGGAGTTGCAGAAGTTGCTGGCGACGGCTGGGGGCGGGAAGGCGCAGGTGGAGGCGATCCAGAAGATTCTGGACAAGCGGGCGCTGATTGGGATTGAGATTAACCCGGAGAGCCGGGTGAAGGCGCAGCAAGGGCCGGCGGCGGCGCGGCTGATGGAGCAGGGGTGGCGGACGTTCTTGGTGAAGGTCGCCAATCAAGCGGGGATTACGGCGGTGCTGGCGGTGGACAGCCCGAATTCCGGGCAGTTGGCGAACACGTCGGCGGGCGGTGTGGGGCGGCGGTGGATTGACCACGCGATGTTCAACAAGCAGCCGATGAAGCCGCATTTGTCGGGGCTGGAGGTGGAGTACCGGATTCTGCAGCTGTATTCGAAAGACGCCGGGAAGCGCGAGGCGAAGCTGATTTTTGACGTGGGGCAGGGGACGCAGGACCTGGGGTTCCGGAGCGAGGTGGACATATTGTTCACGGCGGCGCCGGCGGCGAAGGTGGTGTTCCGCGTGAAGGACACGGACGGGAAGACGACGACGGCGGGATTCCTGATTCGCGATGAAGCGCGGCGGGTGTATCCGGCGCAGACGAAGCGTTTGAATGGCGACTTCTTCTTTCATCCGCAGGTGTACCGGGCCGATGGGGAGCATGTGATGTTGCCGCCGGGTTCGTACACGATTGAGTATGGCCGGGGGCCGGAGTACCGGACGGGTGTGAAGAAATTGGCGATTACGGGGCCGGAGCAGAAGGAAGTGACGTTCCAGTTGGAACGGTGGATTGACCCGGCGAAGATGGGTTGGATTTCGGGGGATCACCACATTCATGCGGCCGGGTGCGCGCACTATGAGCGGCCGACGGAGGGCGTGTATCCGCAGGACATGATGCGGCAT
This sequence comes from Bryobacteraceae bacterium, assembly GCA_044358225.1. Taxonomy (GTDB): domain Bacteria; phylum Acidobacteriota; class Terriglobia; order Bryobacterales; family Bryobacteraceae. The sequence continues at coordinate 8,498 of JBIKOG010000072.1, forward strand.
GTGACGGGCGAGGATTTGAAGATTGGTTCGGTGCTGACGTGGGGGCCGGGGTGGTATTTCCAGAAGACGTTTTTTGAGGGGAAGGACAATGCGTTGTCGACGTTGGAAAACCGGATCCGGTATGACGTGGAGGTGAGCGGTCATCCGTCGAGCCACACGGGGCATATTGTTTTGCTGGGCTTAAAGGAGCAGGACTACCCGGGGACGCAGCGGATTGAGGACTGGCCGACGTGGGGGCTGCCGATTATGAAGTGGGCGAAGGGGCAGGGCGCGGTGACGGGCTATGCGCACTCCGGCTGGGGCCTGCAGGTGAAGGACACGCAGATGCCGACGAAGGAGTTGCCGCCGTTTGACGGGATTGGCGCGAATGAGTTTGTTGTTACTGTGACGAAGGGGTTGACGGACTTTATTTCGACGGTGGATACGCCGTATACGTGGGAGCTGAATATCTGGTATCACACGTTGAACGCCGGGTATAAGGCGCGGATCTCCGGGGAGACCGATTTCCCCTGTATTTACGGGGAGAAAGTGGGGCTGGGGCGGAGCTATGTGCGGCAGCCGAAGTTGGATTACACCGACTGGGTCCACGGGATTCGCGATGGGCGGAATTACGTCTCCGATGGGAAGAGCCACTTACTGGATTTCAAGGTGAACAACGTGGAGATGGGGACGGGCGATTCGACGTTGAAGATGGCGGCGCCGGGGCCGGTGAAGGTGACGGCGAAGGTGGCGGCGCTACTGGGGGAGAAGCCGGACGATGTGATCCGGAACCGGCGCGTGGATCAGAAGCCGTATTGGGAGTTAGAACGGGCGCGGATGGGGAATACGCGGAAGGTGCCGTTGGAACTGTTGGTGAATGGGAACGTTGTGGCGACGCGGGAGGTGGTGGCGGATGGGGTGATGCGCGATGTGGCGTTCGACGTGAAGATTGAGAAGAGCGCGTGGGTGGCGTTGCGGATTCTGCCGTCGTCGCATACGAATCCGGTGTGGGTGACGGTGGCCGATAAGCCGATCCGGGTGAAGGACAGTATTGAGTGGTGCCTGGCGGCGGTGGAGAAGTGCTTCAACCAGAAGATCGGGCGGATCCGGCTGACCGAGCAGGGGGAAATGAAAACGGCCTATGACGAAGCGAAGGCCGTGTATCAGGGGTTATTGAAAGAAGCGAACTAGAGAAGCGGCTTGGGCCTGGGCTTCAGCGCGAGGCCCAGGCAGAGGTTGCAGAAGAGCATGGGCAGGATGGGGAGCGGGAAGGTGGACTTGCTCTCCACGGTGAAGTAGGGGTTCAGCTCTTCGTAGATTTCGTGGGGCAGGTTGATGTGTTCGCGCTTGTAGAACCAGGAGTAATCGCCGCCGAACTTCTTCTTGTATTCGCGTTCGGCGGAGATCTTGCGGGCGATGGTGTAGGCGAGGGAGCCTTCGGTGGGGATGACGATCAGGAACTGGCCGCGCTGCTTGTTGAGCAGGCGGTAGGCCTCTTTGATAGCGCCGGGGAGATTGGGCAGATGTTCGAGAACGTGGACGGCGATGACGCGGTCCATGGAGCCTTCGGGGAAGTCCATCTGCTGCTGGCAATCGCCGACGGTGACGTTGATGCGCGGGAAATTTTTGCGGATTTCGGCCGCCATGTTTTCGCGCAGTTCGAGGGCGTGGTAGTTCTTTTCCTGCTCTGGCGTGAGGGTTTCGTAGCGGATGTGTTCGCCGAGTCCGGCGCCGATTTCGAGTGTGGACACGAAGCCGGGGCGGGAGTGGCGGACGGGGAATTTGTGGTTGAAGCCTTCGACAATCCCATACCAGGCACCGGGCAGGCGGTCGTGCCAGTGCTTCATGAATTCGTCACTGATGCGACGCTGTTCGGTGGTCAGGGGGGGGAGGACCTTGGGCCATTTCGCGGCGGAAGCCATTGGCTTAAATTATACGCATGTATATCCTGTGTAATCTAGCAGAATATAGCGTTGTCAGAAACGCCTAGTTGGCTGTACCGACTGATTCCGATACAATAGCAAGAGCATGTCGTTTCCGTTCCCCCTCCCCCCTGCCCCGGCGAGCCCGGCGGCCCCATCGTGGACTGGGCGGGGATTTCAGGTGGGGCACCGGTTGGAGCCGGTGTTGAGTTACACGGTGACCGAGTCCGGCTGGACGGATGGGCTGACGCATTTCCACGAGTCGCTGGCAGCGGATCAGCACTACATCGATATCGCTTCGCGTGGCAATTCTCTGTCGCGATTGCGGAAGTGGGTGAAGGGCGAGCGGCCGGTGATCATGGATATCGGCTGCAGTTCCGGCTTTTTGCTGCGCGATATCAAGAAGCAGTTTCCGCATGCGCAGGTGGTGGGGGCCGACTATGTGCCGGCGCCGCTGCATAAGCTGGCGAAGGTGCATCCGGACTGGCCATTGATTCAGTTCGACCTGACGACGAGTCCGCTGCCGGACGCGTGTCTGGACGCGGCGTCGCTGGCGAATGTGCTGGAACATATCGGCGACGATGTGATGGCTGTGAAGCAGGTGTTCCGGATGCTGCGCCCCGGGGGCGTGGCGGTGATTGAAGTGCCGGCCGGGCCGCACCTGTTCGACGTCTACGACAAGCAGTTGATGCATTTCCGGCGGTACAGCCAGAAGAGCTTGAACGAGCTGCTGGCGGGGGCCGGGTTTGAAGTCCACGATGAGTCGCATATCGGATTCTTTGTTTATCCGGCGTTCGCGATGATCAAGAAACGGAACAAGAAGTATCTGTCGCTGCCCGATGAGGAGCAGTTGCAGATCGTGGAAGGCAGCATTAACATCGCGCGCGGCAATCCGATGATGGATGTGATTATGTCGGTGGAAGAGGCGCTGCGGTACAAGGTGCCGTACCCGGTTGGCATCCGTTGCGTGGCCGTGGGGCGTAAGCCCTAAAATAAGTTATTCTCAACTTGTTTATCATAGGGAAATGCGATTTGAAGTCGTAAGGCCGGAATGGTTTTTCGAGGCGTAGTCGCGGTCGTATCCATTTTGGCGGGGCGAAAAGTTACGGGAGAGGAACTTCGGTTTATCCCGTTATCGCGAGGCGAGTCTCTACTTGCCGAAGGTGACAAACGGTTGCGGGTGACCCGTGCGCGGAAAGGCGAACTGGACCCGGAGGTGCTGGAGCGGGACCTGCGGCAGTATGCCGGGCGGGTGGTGGCCGCCGACGCAACCGAGTACGACGATCAGTGGCTCTACGGTTGCGTCGACATGTCTCAACACCAGCCCTGAGGTGCTTTACTTCAGGGACTTGAGGTAGGCCAGAACGGCTTCGGCGTGTTCGGGGGAGTACTTGTACATGGGCATGGGCGGGCCGGCGGGTTTGCCGTTGGGGCCAAGGCCGGTTTGCAGGTACTTGATGAGGGCGCCTTCGCCCCATTTGGTCCAGAGTTTGCCGGTGGGGGTGAGATCGGGCGAGGACTTGTGCCAGCCGGGGGGCGGCGTGCCGAGGGGCTGGATGTCCATCACTGTCCCCTTCATCCACTTGGATTTATCGAGTTCGCCTTTGTCGTTTTTGGGCGTATGGCAGGAGGCGCACTGGCCGATGTTTTCGACGAGGTAGCGGCCGAGTTCGAGCTGTTTTTTGTCCTGGGCGCAGGCCGGCAGAGCCAGGACCGCGAACGCGATTGCGATGCGAAGGTGCATAGACCCTATGCTACTCCGAGCGGAGGGATTCGAGCAAAGGCGTGCGGAGGGCGGCGAGGGTGGCGATCCAGGTGGAGAGCAGGCCGACGGCGGCGACGATGACGAGCAGGGAAGCGAGGGCGACGATGGGGAGCGAATGGGCGCGTTGGGCGAGGGCGGGGCTGACGGCAATGAGCGCGCAGAGCGTGCCGATGAAGAGGCCCGCGGCGAGCAGGGCGGCGTTTTCAAGGAAGACCACGGTCATGACTTCGCGCTGGGTGTAGCCGACGGCGCGGAGGAGCGCGAGTTCGCGACGGCGTTCGAGAACGTTGCGAAGGAGGACGGCAGCGAGGCCGACGGTGCCGATCAGCAGGCCGAGCGCGCCGAGGGCCTGGAAGGTGGAGAGATAGGTGTTTTCCACGCGATGGAACTGGGCGAGGCGGTCGCCGGCGGGCGTGACGTCGAAGCCGCTATCGGAGAGCGATTCTTCGAGCGCGGCGGTGACCATGCCCCACATGGCTTCGGGCGCATCGAGGAGGAAGAGCCGGTGGCCTTGTTCTTCCGGGAAGAGGCGGAGGAATGACTCTTCGCCGATGAGGATTTCACTTTGGAAGAGGCTGCCGGAGAGGGTGCCGACGATTTGGAGGCGAATGGGATCGACGCCGTGGGGGATATCGACGGTGTCGCCAATGTGTTTGTGGAGGACGTATTCGAGCGTGTTGGCGTCGACCAAGGCGGGGACGAGGCCGTTGGGGAGCGTGGCGCCGAGCTGGGCCCAGGCATCGGCCGGGGCGACGCGGAAGCGATTCTCGGCACGGAACGCCGCGGGGACGCCGACCATTTTCGGACGTGTGGGTTGGTAGAGATTCAGGCAGCTGACGTCTTCGCCGGGGCGGACGCGGAAGGGGGCGACACGGAGGCCGCCGACGGCGTCCTCATTGATGTTGAGCGCGGCGCGGCCGTCGACGGAGGCGAGGTTCTGATAGATGGGCCACTGCGATTCGGCGAGGAGGGGATAGCCGCCGGTGCCGGACTGTTTGGAGGCGTCGAAGGCGCCGGGGCTTTGCCGGAAGGCTTCGAGGGCGACGAGGAGAAAGACGGCGAGGGCGATGAGGAGGATGGTGAGGAAGCTGCGGCCGGGTTGCTGGGCGGCGCTGGCGAGAGCGAGATCGGGCAGCGACTGGACGGGTTGGAGGCGCGGGCTTTCGAGCCAGAGGCGGCAGTAGAGCGCGCCGCCGGTGAGCAGGCAGAAGCCGGCGCCGAAGAACCCGCCTTCGGGAGGGATGCGGCCGAGAGCGCTGAAGGCGACGAGGGCGATGCCGCCGAGGAGGAGCAGGAGGGCGGCGACGCGGAGCCAGCGGGGCGTCTTTAGAACGGTTTCGGGCCGGGCGCCGGAGAGGAGTTGGCGCGGGGACATTTTGCGGAGGCGGCGGAGGCTGACGGTGATGATGATGACGGCGATGACGACACCCTGGAATACGGCGGCGGTGAAGGGGCCGGGCGCGAAGTGGAGTGTGAGGCTGGTGGTGCCGACGGCGTCCACCCACCAGGTGCGGAGGGCGTAGAGAATGAAAGCCGAGTAGCCGATGCCGAGGAAGATACCGAGGACGGAGCCGGCGATGCCGAGCAGAATTCCTTCGCGGAGAAAGACGCGGCGGACGGCGGCGCGATCGAAGCCGAGGGCCTGGTAGAGGCCGATTTCGCGGAGGCGCTGTTCGACGCCGAGGCGGAAGAAGAGCGCCGTTAGCAACAGCGCCGAGACGAGGAGGAAGAAGCTGAAGTAGCCGAAGTATTCGCCGAAATCGGTGGTGCCGCGGGAGGCCTCTTCGGCCTGTTGGCGGGGGAGGAAAAGCGAGATGCCGTCGCGGGCGAGGTCCGTGCTGGGAGTGAGATTGAGGTTGGGCGGGGTGGCGTTTTCGGGCGCGTAGAAGCGGATGGCGGTGACTTTGCCGAAACGGGTTTGCCAGAGCTTCTGGCCTTCGGCGAGGCTGATTGCGGCCTTGGGCGTGGTGCGGTAGTCGTCCCAGTATTTTTCATCCTGGGGGCGGATTTTATTGAGGTCGAGAGGGAAAGGAGGGTCCCAATCGCTGAGGCTGACGGTGTCGGAGATGCCGGGATAGTCGGGCGCCATTTGGCGGTCGCCGAGGATTTCGCGGGGCTGGACGGCGTTGAGCGTGAAGGTATTGGAGGCGGTGAGGAGGCGGCCTTCCTGCTTCCAGAGATAGTAGTCGAGCGTGACGGGATCGCCGATGTTGACTTGCAGTTGGGCGGCGGTCCAATCGTTGATGACGATGGCGCCTTCGGGGATGTTTTCGCGGGCGGCGACGAGGGAGTAGGGGACGCTGGCGCTGGCCGAGCGAATGGCGTTGGCCATGTAGATCAGGAAGACTTCGGGGCGGAGGTTGTCCTTCTTCGCGGTGGCGAGGGCTCGTTCCACTTGATCGTCGCGGAGGAGGCCGGAGGGGCTTTCGAGTTGAATGCAGCGGCAGGCGGCGGGGCGGGTGATGCGGAGGCCGACGTCTTCGAGGCGGAGGTGGCCGAGGAAGGGGAGATCGCTGCGGAGCTCGTCGGGGAGGAGGAGCATGTTGGCACGGGCGTCGAGCGCGAGCTCCTTCTGCAGGGTGCTGAGCTTGACGAAGGCGGCGCGAACGGCGCCCTGGCGCGGTTGGAGCGTGAAGCCGCCGATGCCGTCATCGGGGAGCGCGGCGCGATAGCGGAAGCGGGTGGTGCGGACGGATTGTTCCTTGCGGGCGTGGAGCGATTCCTGGGGGATTTCGCTGGGCTTTTCGATGCGGAGGAGGATGCCTTCGCCGTCCTGGGCGTTGAACTCGGCGGCGAGGGGCTGGCTGAGAACGATGTCGCGATCGGCGGTGAGCGGGTTGGGGTGTTTGTGCAGATTCCAGAAGCGGTCATCGACGCCGTAGATGAGCACGCGGCTGGCGGAACGGTTGGTGCTTTGGTGCTTGACGACGGCTTCGAAGAATAGCACCGGGGCGGAGGCGGCGCCGACGCGTTGGGCGAGCGCTTCGGTGAAGGGCTGGGCGGCGACGATGGCGGTGCCGGTGTTGCCGAGGCGGCCGGTGGCGATGCCGCGGAGGCTTTCGCGGACCGATTCGCCGACGAGCGCCGAGCCGGCGAGGGCGGCGGTGGCAATGGCGAGGCCGGCCACTACGGCGGCGTTGGTCCGCCAGTAGTGCCGTAATCCGCGCTGCGTCAGGTCGCGCCGTGTCATGGGGCTAGGCCGTACGTTCCAGGCGGCGTCCGCGCATGGTGAATTGCCGGGGGAATTCGGCGGCGATGACGGGGCTATGGGTGACGATCATGAGGATGCCGCGCATTTCCTTCTGCAGTTCGGCAAGGAGAGTGAGGACTTGCCAGGCGGTGGCTTCATCGAGGTTGCCGGTGGGCTCGTCGCAGAGCAGCAGTTTAGGTTTGCGGATGAGGGCGCGGGCGATGGCGACGCGCTGCTTTTCGCCGCCGGAGAGTTGGGCGGGGAAGTGATCGATGCGCGGGGTTAGGCCGGCGCGTTCGATGAGGTCTTTCGCGCGGTCGACGACGGTGTCGTCGCGGTCGCCGACGAGGGTGGGCGTGAGGACGTTTTCAAGGACGGTGCATTGCGGGAGGAGCGAATGGTCCTGGAAGACGAAGCCGATGCGGGTATTGCGGAAGCGGGCTTGTTCGGCTTCCTTGAGCTTCCAGGGTTCGACGCCGTCGAAGGTGAGCTGGCCGGAGGTGGGAGGGTCGAGCAGGCCGAGGATTTGCAGCAGCGTGCTTTTGCCGCTGCCGGAGGGGCCCATGATGGAGAGGGCGTCGCCCAGGTTGAGGTCCAGGTTGACGTCTTCGAGGACCGGGACAGGGCCGGCCGCCGACTCGTAGGTTTTCGATATCCCGCGCGCTTGTAGCATGTGCCTCTATGCGAACGCGGCCAGTTGTGCCGCCGCCATGGAGCCTGCCGAGTAGAACTGGCGGACCCCTTCGGCGCCTTGCTCCGCGAGTGTCGCGCGGCGTTCAGGATCGCAAATCATATTTTCCAACGTTTCGGCCAGCGCGTGCGCGTCTTTCGGTTCGACGAGGACGCCGCCACCGGTGCGGTTGAGAATTTCCGGGAAGGCGCCGTGGGCGGGAAGGATGACGGGCGTGCCGTTGGCAAGGGCTTCGAGGACGAATAAACCTTTGGGTTCGACGTATTCGGTGGGGACGCAGAGGAGGTCGATATCGTGGAGGAATTTCATTTTTTCCTCGCGCGGGAGGGCGCCGTGGTAGGTGAATTCTGCGCCGAGGCCAGCGGCGTCGAGCGCGGCCTTTTCCTTTTCGAAGTAGCTTTGGTGTTCGGGGAGCATGTAGCCGGCGGCTTCCAGACGGAGCGGGGGGAGGCCGGGTTTCTGGCGCAGCAGGCGGTAGGCTTCGCAGAGATGGTGGAATCCCTTGGCCGGATCCATGCGGGCGAAGAAGCCGATCTTTACTACGTCGCGCGTAGGTTTGGGAGTTGCGTCGCAGTCGTCGAAGGAGATGCCGAGCGGGACGATGCGGGTTTTCTCCGGCGGGATGCCAAGGTAGCCGCTCATGAAATTGGCGTAGTAGCGGCTGACGGCGAGGAAGCGATCGACGTGGGGGATGGCTTCGCGGATGAGCCGTTTGGACTCCGATTTATAGGGCTCCGGGAGGCCTTCGAGGAAGAGGTCCTCACCCTGGAGCGAGCAGACGATTTTCGCTTTCGGCGCCACGCGGCGGAGCGGTTCGGCCATGGCGATGAGGAGCGTGAAGGGGAGGCTGATGACGTCGAAGGAGGGTTCGCTTTTGAGCCAGTCGGAGAGCTTGCGGAACTCTTTCGCGATGGGGCCGCGTTCGCCGCGGAGCATGTCGACGGTCATTTCGCCGAGGAACTGCGGGGAGACGCCGACGGATTTCTGCGACGCCTTGCGAAGGGCCCAGTTGTTGTCGAACAACATGCGGTCGAGGAAGGCCGGGGTGTAGCGAAAAAAGGCCGATTTCTGCTGCAAATAGACGGCAATGCCGCCGAAGAAGACGCGGCCGTCGGAGACGTTTTCCTCGTCGGTCAAGGTGGGGGTGTAGACGGGCATCAGCACGACGTCATGCCCTTGCCGCTTGAGTTCGGCGGCGAGGGCATTGTCGCGCATGCAGGAGCCGCAATACATGTTGGCGGCTCCCGCGGTGACGTGCAGAATGCGCATCAGGCAACGGTTTCCAGCACGCTTTGGAAGGCGCGCCGGGCGTAGAGGTGATCGAACAGATTGCCTTCGTGCGGCTGATCCCAGCTGATCTTCATGGTGGAGATGGGACCGAAGTTCAGCCGGCCGATGTGGTTGTTGGCGAGCAGGCGCTGCTGCAGGGCGCGATCGCTGGTGATGGCGGTGCAGACGAGCGTGGGGCCGAGGCAATCGGGCAGTTCTTCGGGCGAAACTTGCACGACGCTGGCGTAGGGGAAGAGGAACTCGCGGTTGGCGAGGGCGTGCGATTTGTCGACGTGGACGACGGCGGGAAGCACGTAGGTGCAGCCGTCTTTTTCGGCGACGCGCGGGGTGCCGCGTTTGGCTTCGACGAGATCGACGGCGCCATCCATCTCCTGATCGATCATGGCGGAGATGCGGCGGGCGATGTCGGGCGAAGCGAAGGGCGCGACGGCGGCTTCGGGATCGTCCTCAGCGCGCGGGGCGATCTTGGCGAAGCGCTCGGCGAGGGCTTCGGCGATCTCCTTGCCGTTGGCGGTGGTCCAGACGGACGAGCAGTTGACGCAGGAGCGGCCGGAGTTCTGGGCGATGGAATCGGCGATGAGGTCGATGTACTTCTCCCAGTTCTTGGCGCCTTCGTCGGCCAGGATGACCTTGGAATACCCGGGCCCGTGGATTTCGATGCGCGGGTCGCCGGACCAGGCCTTGGCCGCGCCCACGTCACCGAACAACATGCCGCGGCCGGTTTGGCGAAGAATTTCGCCGCCGCCGCCGTGATTGGTGGAGTAGTAGCCGAAGGCTTCCGGGGGCACGCCCGCCTTGATGTAGGCCTGCGCGATGCGGTAGGGCGTCCAGGGTTCGGAGCCGCCGGGTTTGAGGATGAGCGGGGTTTTGAAGGCGATGGCCGGGGCCCACAACGAGTGCACGCCGGGGGAGTTCGACGGCAGGATCACGCCGAGCGATTTGCCGCGGGGGAAGAAGCTGAGGGCGCGGCCGCCGATTTCGCCGTAGCCGCGGTCGAGCATATCGAGATCGGGCAGACGAGTGAGGCCGGAGAGGACGGTCTCCATGGAGTCCAGCACGCCGCGCACTTTTTCCATGTTGCGGCGGACCATGACGTTGGGCGAGCCGGTGGTGCCGGTGATCTGCTTGACGATGTCGTCGGGCGACTGCATGGAGTCTCCGAGCGGGAGTTCATCTTCGGCGAAATGTTTGGCGGCTTTCTTGGCCAGCGCGATGAGTTCGCGCGTGGTGAAGCCCTGCAGGGCGGCCTGCATTTCGCCTTGTTTTAACAGGTCGCGGCGGATGAGGCCGATGTTGGCCTGGCTAATTTCGGCAAGCTGTTCGCCGGTGCGGTAGTGGAACGCCCGGTTCACGTCGATCGATTTATACGGCTTGCCCTGCCGCAGAATCGGGATGTGGATCATGACTAGTAGACCCCCTCGACGACGGACTTCTGGAACTTCGAGAACGGGCGGACGTTGCGGACGCCGTCCCAGGGATACTGATCGCAGGGGGCTTCGCGTTCGCATTCGTCGCGTTCGAGGAAGCGCGGAATGAACGTTTCCTTGGTCAGCGTGGTGAGGCGGACGCGGCCGGTGGACCCGTAGGGAACCAGTTCGAGCGGGTTGTCCGGGTTGACCACTTCGAGCAGGGCGCGTGGAGCGGGCGGGTAGTAGATGATGGCCCAGTTGTCCTCTTTGGCGGGGGCGCGGTGGGTGGCCAGGCCCATGAGCGTGTTGCCGTAGGTGGGCGCGAAGTAGACGTCGGGTCCGAGCAGTTCTTCGACGGCGAAGCGGTGGAACTGGGGCGTCATTTCGGTGCCGCCGCAGAAGACGCCTTTGATGCCGTATTTGGCGAGATCGATTTTCTCGCAAAGGGCTTCGAGGAGCTTGGGCGTGGTGAACATGCACTTGACTTCATTGGCGCGGAGGATGGTGAGCGCCTGGTCGATGCAGTGTTGCTTGTAGAGTTCGGCTTCGCGGATTTCGCCACGCTTGATGAGCTTGATGACCCAGCGGGGATCGAGATCGACGCAGAAGGCGATGCCGCCGCGGTGTTGGGCGAGGTGCTCGACGGCGAGGCGCAGACGGCGCGGGCCGGAGGGGCCGAGCATGAGCCAGTCGGAGCCTTTCGGGAAGGCGGCGTCTGGAAGCGTGGTGGAGAACTGTTCGTAATCGATGCGGAAATCGTTGATCTGCATGCGCGACTTGGGCACGCCGGTGGAGCCGCCGGTTTCGAACACGTAGACCGGTTTATCGGCATAGCCTTTGGGGACCCAGCGACGAACGGGACCGCCGCGGAGCCAATCGTCTTCAAAGTTGCCGAACTTGTCCAGGTCGGCGTAGTTGTGAACTTCTTTGCGGGGATCCCAACCGGCATTTTCGGCCCAGTTGAGCCAGAACGGACAACCGGTTTCGGGGTTGAAGTGCCACTCAATGATTTCGCGTACGTGGGCGTCGAGGGCCTCTTTGGACGCCTGGACTCGGGCGGCTAGTTCGGGTGCATTCGCTGTGGACATGAGACTCCTATCTTACTGGCAGATTCCTCTGTTTTGCTTTGGTTGTAATTTCCGTGACACAGGGAGCATCGCATAATGGAGAAATGCTGCCCTGGATTGTTGCCGCCTTTGCCGGCCTGCTGGTGTTTCTGATTGTGCGCCGCGACGTGGCGCTATGGCGAAAGATCGTGTTTGCCGGGCCGTTTGTGGCGGTCTTCGCCGTGGCCCTGCTGTTTGCCGCCGGTATGCGCATGGAAATGGAAGGCGGTGGCATTCCGAAGTTTGTTACCTTCCAGAACCCGGAAAAACAGGCGGCGCAGATTGAAGCGGACCGGGCGCGGGAGGCTGCCGCGGCGCCGGTCGTTCCGGAGGTGGTGAAGGAGGAGGCGGCGCCGGTGGCGGAGCCCACGGTGGTGCAGGCGGCGATGACGGCGGCGTGGCCCGATTTCCGGGGCGCGGCGCGGGACGGCATTTCGACGGAAAAGATTCTGACGGAGTGGCCGGGCGGGAAGCTGCAGGAGTTGTGGCGGAAGCCGGTGGGCGGGGGCTGGGCGTCGTTTGTGGTGGCCGGGAAGCTGGCGTACACGATTGAACAGCGGCGGCAGCAGGAGGTGGTGGCGGCCTACGACGTGGCGACGGGGCGCGAGGTGTGGGCGCACAAATATGCGGCGGACTTCCAGGAATCGATGGGCGGGCCGGGGCCGCGGGCGACGCCGACGTGGCACGAGGGGAAGCTGTACACGATGGGCGCGACGGGGGAGATGTTTGTGCTGGATGCGTTGACCGGGAAGGTGATCTGGCACAAGAACATTTTGGAAGATAACGGCGCGGAGAACATTACGTGGGCGATGTCGGCGTCGCCGCTGATTGTGGACGACACGGTGGTGGTGCAGCCGGGAGGCGCGTCGAACAAATCGATTGTTGCTTATAACAAGAACACCGGGGCGCGCGTCTGGGGCTCGCTGGGGGACCGGACGTCATACGCTTCGCCGATGCTGGTGACGTTGGCGGGGAAGCGGCAGATCATTACGATTACGGCGCTGCGGGCGGTGGGGCTGGAGGCGTCGAGCGGCAAGCTGCTGTGGGAGTATCCGTGGACGACTGAGTACGACATCAACAGTGCGCAGCCGATTGTGGCGGGGCCGAACCAGGTGTTGATTTCGTCGGGATACGGGCATGGGGCGGCGATGCTCGAGATCAGCGCTGGCGGGGCGAAGAAGCTTTGGGAGAACAAGAAGCTGAAGAACAAGTTCAATTCGAGCGTGTTCTTGAATGGGTATATTTACGGCTTCGACGAATCGATTTTCACGTGTATTGACGCCAAGACCGGGGAGCCCACTTGGAAAGCCGGGCGGTACGGTTACGGGCAGGTGCTGGCGGCGAGCGGGCATCTGGTGATCACGGGTGAGCAGGGCGAAGTGGTGCTGTTGAAGGCTGATCCGGCGGGGCATAAGGAAGTTGCCAAATTTCAGGCGCTGGAGGGGCGGACGTGGAACATTCCGGCGATCGCCGATGGACGGTTGTTCGTACGGAATGGCACGGAGATGGTGGCGTACAAAATTTCAGCGCAATGAGACTCTTACTACTTCTAGCGGGTGTTGGATTGTTGGCTGCCGAGGACCTTCGGGTATTTGATGGCCAGGGCAGGGAATTGCGCGATGCCCGGGTGGAGGAGATCAGCTCTACCGAAGTGCGCGTGACGGCACCGGGGTATGCCGCGGTGACGGTCGCAAAGGGCGCCACCGCGGTGACGCTTTCGCGCATTACGGTGTTGGCGACGCCGGGGCTGGCTGAAGAGGTGATGGTGCGCCCGGAGATGATTCTGACCGGGGACCGGCCGACGGACTCGACGGTGGCGCACATGCTGGAGACCCAGCCGAACGTGACGCTGCAGCAGACGGGCGCCGGGCAGGTGTCGCCGTTTTTGCGCGGGCTGACGGGCTATCAGGTATTGAATCTGGTGGACGGCGTGCGGTTCAACAATTCCACTTTTCGCTCCGGGCCGAACCAGTACCTGGCGTATCTGGAGCCGAGCCAGGCGTCGCACGTGGAGGCGATGTTGGGGCCCAGCGGGACACAGTACGGCAGCGATGGGTTGGGCGGGACGATTCAGGTATTGACGGACCAGCCGCGGTTTGATGCTTCGCCCGCGTGGCACGGGGACCTGTCGATTCTGGGGCAGACGGCGGACCTTTCGGCCGGGGCCGCGGCGGCCGTTTCGCGCGGGACGGACAAGGTTTGGTTTCAGATGGGCGCGGCCGGGCGGCGGCACAATAACATCCGTGCCGGTCAAGGGTTCGATTCTCGCAACGTGTTGACCCGCTACTTCGGCTACTCGCCGGAGCAGGTACGCGACGTGTTGGGCAACCGGCTGTTGGACACAGCGTATTCGCAGGGTGGGGCACACGGGAAGTTTGCGGTGCGGCCCAGCGAGAAGCAGAGTTGGACGACGTGGTATCAGCGCGGCGAGGTGCACGGGTTACGGAACACGAAGGATTTGTGGGGCGGGCTGGGGCGGCTGCAATCGACGCTCAGCCCGCAGATTCTGGACCTGTTCTACACGCGCTACGAGCGGTTGCAGGTGGCCGGTTTTGACTCACTGAGCGGGCGCTTTTCGGTGAACCGGCAGCAGGACGGGGGCACGCGGCAGGGGCTTCGCGCGACCGATGCGGTGACGACGGATTTCAATCAGGTGCGTTCGCTGGGCTACACGGGGCAGGGCATTCGGCACGTGCAGCGGCACACGGTGTTGAGCGTGGGCGGCGAGGTCTACGACGAAGCGGTACGTTCCGTGCGCCGGGTAAATGGTGCGGCGGCGCGGCCGTTGTATCCGGACCATTCGCAGTACCGGATTGGCGGCGTTTATGCGCAGGGGGCGACTGAGTATCGCCGCCTGCGGGCCGGGTACGGCGTCCGGTATTCCCGAGTTTCCTATTCCAATCCGGCGAGCCCGGCGTTTAACATGCCGGTCTCCGCGCAGACCTTTAACGACTGGACGTGGCAGGCGAGCCTGCTCTATAAACTGACGCCGTCGCTGGCGTTGCACGGGCTGGCTGGCCGCGGTTTCCGGGCGCCGAATTTGAACGACCTGGGCGCGATCGGGCTGAATGACCTGGGGTACGAAGTGCCGGCGCGGGAGGCGGCGAACGCGCTGTTGGCGGACTCCTCCGGCGAAGGCGCTATCTCCAAAGGCGTGCCGCTGCGGACGCTGGGCGTGGAGCGGTTGCGGAACCTGGAAGCGGGGCTGCGCTGGCAGACCGGACGGCACCGGGCGCGGGTGCAGTTCTTCGATGCCCAGTTGCAGGACCCGATCGTACGGCGCACTCTGCTGTTCCCCGCGAATGCCGTGCCCACGGCGATTGCCGGGCTGGCGGTGACGCCGATCCCGCAGACGGCGGCGCAACGGGCGCAGGGCGTGGTGACGGTGGCGAGCGCGATTGACCCGCGGGCGCTGAAGTCCTTCGTCAACGATGGCCGTTCGCGGTACTGGGGCGTGGAAGCGAACTGGGAGCAGCGGCTGAGCAGCCGTTGGAGCTGGGTGAACAACTATTCGTTCCTGCTGGGCCGGGACCTGGATCCGAACCGGAACATTCGCCGGCTGCCGCCGCAGCAGGGCGCGACGCGGCTTCGTTACAACGGGACCAAATTCTGGGCCGAGACCCAGTTGGCCGTCAGCGGCGCGCAGGACCGCCTGAGCGGCGGCGACCGCGACGACGAACGCATTGGCGCCAGCCGCCGCCGGCTGGACATCGCCGATTTCTACAACTCCGCCCGCGGCGTGCAGGTGCGTGGCCCGGAGACGCTTTTACAGATTCAGAACCGCGTGCTGCCGGGGCTGGCCGATTCGGTGCGCGTGACGCTGTTCAACAGCACGCCGGGCTGGGCCAGCGTGGATTTCCGCGCGGGCCTGCCGTTGACGGAGCAGGTGAGCGTGGAGGCGGCGTTGACCAATGTTGCGGATCGCAACTACCGCATCCACGGCTCGGGGATTGATTCGCCGGGACGCTCGGCCCACTTGCAATTGCGCTGGCGCTTTTAGATCCGTTCGGGGAGCGGCGTGGCGCGTTGCAGCAGGTGGAGGATATTGCCTTCCGGATCGGTGAAGAAGACCACGCGGTTGCCCTTGCTCTCCATGGGTTCGGTGATGAAGTGGACGCCTTTGGCGGTGAGGCGGACGAAGGCGGTGTCGAAGTCGGACACCGTGAGCGCGAGGTGGCGGATGCCCGGCGTTTTCGTGGTGGTGGCGGGGCGGTCGCCTTCGGCGTGGATCAGTTCCAACATCGTTCCGTTCTCGGCGCGCACAAAGATGGCGCCGGCGGATTTGTAGTTGATCTCGAAGCCGAGCGTGTCCACGTACCACTCGGCGAGGGCCGCGATATCGGTGGACGCGATGGCTGTATGTTCAATTCCGGTGATCATGACACTACCAGCTTACTTGCCCCGGAAGCGGAACGTGAGGCCGGCGGAGAAGGTGACCGGGTAGCCGGGCGTGCCGTGGATTCCGGTGATGGCCGGGCCGCCGGCAAACGGGCGCGATTCGATGAAGTTCTGCGTTTCGTAGTAGCGGCGGTTGGCGAAGTTATCGATGGAGAAGAGGAAGTCGGCCTGGCGTGTGAGGCGGCGGACGAGGCTCATGTCGAAGACGGTGTGGCCAGCGGCGCGGAGAGAGGCGTCTTGCTGATCGAGCCGGTAGCTGTTGATGGCGCGGACGCGGGCCGAGCCGCTCCAGCCCTTCCAGGCGGCGACGGTGATGGCGCCGTTGGCGGTGAAGTGCGGGGCGCGATCGACGTAGGCGCGCGGGGCGGTATCGCGGTAGAAGGCGTTCAGAACCTTCGTTAAGCCGCCGCCGATGGAGATGTGGCGGGTGAGTTGGACGGACGATTTTGCCTCGACGCCGTAGGCCCGGCTGGGGCCGAGAAATTCGAGCGTGCCGTCGTCGGCGACGTAGACCATTTCGTTGGAACGGTCGATCCAGAAGGCGTCGGCGGCGAGGGAGAAGCGGCGCCAGTTGGAGGCGATGCCGGCTTCGTAGAAATCGGTGGTGGCGACTTTGGTGGAGTCGCGGCGGGTGAGGATGCTGCGGGCGTCGATGGATGAGATGCCGCGGCCGTAGTTGGCGTGGAGGGTGACGGGGATGCGACGCGTGGGCGTGTAGGCGAGGCTGAGCTTGGGCTGCCAGCGGGCGGCGGGTTCGGCGGCTGATTGATCGGGGGTGAGGCGGTCGCGGACGTCGAAGCGAAAGACGTCGTAACGCAGGCCGGCGGTGGCGAGTAGTTTCCCGGCGAAAAAGCTGAGGTTTTCCTGCACGTAGCCGGCGCCGTTGAGGACGTTGGCATTGGCGGCGGTGGTGATGCCGATGGGGTCGCGGCCGATGCGCGGGTAGAGGCCGACGTTGATTTGATTGGCGTGGAAGTTGGCGCCGGCGGTGAGGTAGGAGTACGACGCGCCGGTTTTGTGGGGCAGTAGATATTGGGCGTTGGCGCCCTGGACGAGGCGCGAATCGTGCTGCTGAATCGCGTCGCCGTTTACCGGATCGTTCAGGAAAAACGTGAAGTTGGAGTAGAGGTCGAACAGCGACCGCGTGAGGAAACCGTCCAGCTTCCAGACGGCGCCATTCTTCATCTCCTGGCGGAAATAGGCGGCGGCGGTGGCGGCGCGGATCTTGCCGCCTTCGCCGGCGTCGAGCGCGCCGAAGCGGTCGAGGGTACCGGCGGTGACGAGATCGAGCGGGATCTGGCCCGAGGAGTTGTACCGGTTCAGGCCGCCGTTGAATTTGAAGCCCACGCTGCGCTGGCCACTGAGGCGGCGCGTGACGTTGGACGTCAGATTGTCGCGCCGGTAGCCGAGCGGCTTCACGAACGGCCCGTCGGTGTGTGAGCCTTCATAGGCGAAGAACGAGTCGACATTTTTGATGTCGGGGCTGACGGCGAAGAAGCCGCGCTGGGTGTTGAACGACCCGCCCTGCGCGCGGACAGTGAACTGATCCGGCAGCGATTCGCGCATCCGGATGTGGACGACGCCGAGGCCACTGAAATCGCCATATTCGGCGCTGAACGGGCCATTGATGAGATTGGATTCCTGGATGAGTTCCGGCGTCAGACTCTTCAGACTGCCGAGGTAGCCCTGCCCGTGGCCTTGCGTGGTCTGGTTCTGCTGGACGTTATCGACGAGGATCTTCATGCCGCCGTTGACGCCGCCGTGATCGAGGTTGAAGCCGAAGCGGCGGATCTCGATCGACTTGCCGCCGCCCTCGTGCTGGCCGGCGTTGATGCCCGCGTTCAACTGATGAAAAACCTGGTCGTCACGGGAGAAGAGCGTCTGTTCGAAGACCTCTTTATTGCGGTGATCGATAGTAGGTTCGACGGGCGCCGCGGTGATGGTGATGCTGGTGTGTACTTTCGGCAGTTCGGCTTTCGGATCCTGCCCGGATACGGTCGCCAGCGATAGAGCCAGTGTTGCCATTCTGTGGGAGATGCGCATTCTCTCTTGAGTACGAAGCATCCCCGCAAACGGATTGGCATTTTGCCGGGTTATGATTACCAAATCATGCGTACGCGTCTTTTCGCCGCTGCCCTGTTGACGTTGGCCAATCTGGCCGCTGGAGAATGGCCGCAGTTCCGGGGGGTGAACAGCTCCGGCGTCTCGGACGAGAAGAACCTGCCCGTGTTCTTCGGGCCGGACCACAACCTGGTGTGGAAGACGCCGCTGCCGCCCGGCCATTCGTCGCCGGTGTTCAGCAAAACGCAGATTTTCGTTTCCGCCTACGATAAGAGCGGCATCTATTTGATTGCCCTCAACCGCAAGACGGGCAAGGAAAACTGGCGGCGGACGATCCCCCGGCCCCGCGTGGCCGAGCATCACAAATCGTCGACGCCGGCCAGCCCCTCGCCGGTGACCGACGGCGAGAACGTGTACGCACTTTATAACGATTTCGGGCTGATTTCGTTCGACGCGGCGGGGAAAGAGCGCTGGCAGTTCGACCTCGGCGTGATTAACAACCCGTTCGGGCTGGGCACCTCGCCGGTGCTGGCCGGAAAGACGCTGCTGCTGAACATCGACGCCGAAAGCGGGTCGTTCTTTATGGCGTTGGATAAGGACACCGGCAAGCGGAAGTGGCGCCGGGAGCGTCCGGACTACACGCGCGGCTTCGCAACGCCGGTGCTCTACAAGCCCGCCAACGAGCCACTGCAGGTGCTGATCGCCGGGTCCAATACGCTCATGGCCTATTCGGTGGAGACGGGCGAGCCGATCTGGTGGGTGAATTCGCTGACGTGGCAGTTGAAACCGACGCCGGTGATTCATGGCGATACTGTCTACGTTCTGGGGTGGGCCGGCGGGTCCGATGAAGGGGCGCAGGAGAACATTCCCGATTTCGCCGAAGTACTCAAAACGCGCGATGCCAACAAGGACGGCAAGTTAACCAAGGAAGAGATCGCCGATGCCCGGTTGACCAAGGACTGGGCCGCCATGGACCTGGACCGCACGGGGTTCATGGAAGAGCGCGATTGGAAAATGTATCAGCGGCGCCGCAAGGTGGTGAACGCGGTGAACGCGATTAAATTGGGCGGGCGGGGCGATATGACGGATAAGTCGGTACAGTGGCGCTACTATAAGTCGCTGCCGAACGTGCCTTCGCCGCTGTATTACGATGATGTTATCTATTTGACGAAGGAAGGCGGCATCATGACGGCGCTGGATGCCAAGACCGGCGCGGTGCTGAAACAGGCGCGGCTGACCGGGGCGCTGGGGGACTACTATGCGTCTCCGGTGGCCGCGGATGGGCGTATTTACGCCACTTCGCAGGAGGGAAAGGTTGTTGTGATCAAGCCCGGCAAGGAGTGGGAGATTCTGGCGGTCAATCCTCTGGGAGAGCCCGTCAATGCCACTCCAGCATTTGTTGATGGCCGTATCTTTATCCGTACACACGAACATCTTTTCTGTTTCGCGCAGCAATAGTATCTGGTACATGAAGCTCTATCTCTTACTTACTTCACTTACTCTGATAGCCGCCGACTGGCCGCAGTATCGTGGCTTGAACGCCCTTGGGGTGACGGAGGACCGGAACTTGCCCGTCGAGATGGGGCCGGAGAAGAACGTCGTCTGGAAGGCCGATGTGCCGCTGGGGCATTCGTCGCCGATCCTGGCCGGGCCGCGCGTGTTTCTGACGGCGGTGGATCTGGAGGCGCTGTTTACGATCGCGCTCGATCGGGCCACGGGCAAGGAGTTGTGGCGGCGTGAGGCGCCGCGCCCGCGGAAAGAGTTGTTCCAGAAGACCAATTCGGCGGCCTCCGGGACGCCGGCGAGTGACGGGAAAATGGTCGTCGTTTTCTTCGGCGATTACGGACTGCTGGCCTATTCGGTGGAGGGCAAGCCGCTGTGGCAACTTCCGCTGGGCCCGTTCAACAACCAGAACGGCCACGGTTCCTCGCCGGTGATTATCGACGATCTGGTGCTGATTATCTGCGATCAGGACACGGATTCCTACTACCTGGCGATCGATAAGGCGACGGGCAAAGTGCGCTACAAAGTGGAGCGGCCGGAGACGACGCGGGGCTATGCCACGCCGTCGGTATGGCGGCCGAAGAGCGGCCCGGCGGAGTTGATCGTACCCGGGGCCTACATTACGACGGCGTATGAATTGAAGACCGGCAAGAAATTGTGGTGGGCCGGCGGGATGGCATGGCAGTTGAAGGGCGCGCCGGTGATCGTGGGCGACCGTATGTATCTGAACTCCTGGGAGAGCGGCGGCGATACGGAAACGCCGCCCGATGTGGAGGAGTGGACGGTGGTGGTGTCGAAGTTTGATCGGGACGGGGACGGGAAGCTGAGCGTGGAGGAATCGGCCGGGGCGGGGCTGAAGAACGCGGCGGCGGTGGCCAATTACGACCTGAACCGCGACAGCTTCATGGACGAGCGCGACTGGGCGTTCCTGAAACTGCACAGGCAGGCACAGAATTCGGTGATGTCCATTCAACTGGGGGGCCGCGGCGACATCACCAAAACGCACATTCGCTGGCGGTACCGGAAGTCGCTGCCGAACTGTTCGACGCCGCTGGTCTACAACGGGGTGTTGTGGATGGTGAAGGACGGGGGCGTGATGACGACGTTGAACCCGGAGACGGGCGAGGTGTTGAAACAGGGGCGCATTCCGAACGCGTTGGAGCCGTATTGGGCGTCGCCCGTTGGGGCGGATGGAAAGGTGTATATGGTCAGCCAGGCCGGGAAGTTGTCGGTGTTCAAGGCGCAGGGGGACTGGGAGGTGTTGAAGGTGAACGATCTGAACGACGAGGTATTCGCCACGCCGGCGCTTGGAGACAACCGGATTTACGTGCGGACGCGTTCGACGCTGTATTGCTTCGGCTTGCCACAATAGGGGGATGCCGCAGCCGCCACGTTCTGTACCGCTTGAATGGAGTCGCGTACCTGACTCGGAGCAACGGGAAGCGATCGGCGCCTTTGAAGAGACCATGCGGACGCGGCGGACCGTCCGCGAGTTTTCCTCGGAGCCGGTGCCGCTGGAGTTGATTGAGCGTGCGGTTGCGATCGCCGGAACGGCGCCGAGCGGGGCCAATCAGCAGCCCTGGCAATTTGTCATCGTCAGCGACCCGGCTTTGAAGCGGGAGATCCGGCTGGCGGCCGAGGCCGAGGAGCGGGAAAACTACGAGCGCCGATTTCCACCGGAGTGGCTGGAGGCGCTGGCGCCGTTCGGCACCGACTGGCATAAGGAGTTCCTGGAGGAGGCGCCGTATCTGATCGTCGTCTTCCGGATCGACTACGGGCTTTCCTCTGATGGCAGCAAGCAGAAGCACTACTATGTGAGCGAATCGGTGGGAATCGCCACCGGGTTTCTGCTGGCGGCGCTGCATGTGGCCGGGCTGGCGACATTGACCCACACACCGAATCCGATGGGGTTTCTGGCGAAGATTTGCGGGCGGCCCGCCAATGAGCGGGCGTTTCTTTTGATTCCAGTCGGGTATCCGCGGGCCGGGGCCGTGGTTCCGGATATCAAGAAGAAGACAAAGGAGGAAATCTGTCTGGTTCTGCAGGCGCCTGCCGGGCACTAGTACTTAAGCTATGGTACGAAGGTTGTGTGGGTACGTTTTTCGCCTAGACTTCGGGTTTTTCCCTAATCTCAATATTTCCGGACTCGTCATACTATTGCATTAGCCGCAAGCAAGACGGCAAACAGAGCAACCGAGAGGAACGAGAACATGAAGCGGATTAAACAGATTATTTTGATGGCCAAGGTTTGGCAGGACACGAAAGGACAAGACTTGATCGAATACGCGTTGATGGCGGGATTCGTCGCGGTTGCCGCTGGCGCCATCATGCCCGGCGTTTCTGACAACATCAGCCAGATCTTCTCGAAGATCAGCAGCTCCATGGGCAGCGCCGCCAGCCAGGGTTCGTAATCGACCTAGTTTAGTTGACCTTGCCGGAACGGCGGATGTCCCACCCTACCCTTCTCCCGAGGGTATGCGAGTCGGACCTCCGCCGTTTCGCTTTTGGGATGCTGATGCGCGAGAGTCGGAGTTGTCTGATGTGGGCGACAGTACTTTCGTCCTAGCGGGAACGGATTTTTCTGAGTACGATTCTCAGGCTGTTCGCGTACTCCTGCTGATTTTACGGGGGACCGAATGCCTGTAACTTTGAAAGTGCAGCCGGGACAATAAGAATAAAGATGGCTGCAGGGAGAGGAACCAATAAAATGAACCGTATCAAGAACTTTTTCGTGACGTTGCAGATCCTGAAGGACACCAAAGGTCAGGACTTGATTGAATACGCCTTGATGGCCGGCTTCGTGGCCGTTGCCGCGGGCGCGATCATGCCGGGCGTTTCGACCAACATCAGCCAGATCTTCTCGAAGATCAGCAGCTCGATGGGCAGCGCCGCCAGCCAGGGCTCCTAAGCTCTTACCGAATCCCAGGGATTCGCCGGATACGGCGGAGGTCCCGGTGTGGTCCCGCGAACGCGGGCCGGCCGGGCCTCCGCCGTTTCGGCGTTTTACGGGGTGTTTGCCGGTGATTTTGCGCGGCTGACGGGCGGGCGTTGGGCGTAGGGGCGAGCCATCCGAGTCGAACTCGAACGGTGGCGGTTTGGACGTCATGCGGCGTGGACTTCGAGGACGGGGAGGCTGAACGGGCGCTGCGTGGGGTACTGCTTGGGGGGGAGGGCGAGGCATCGCCTGCGTCGCAACGGGGGCGGGGTCGAGGTCTTCTGTGCGATTACTCCTTGGTTTGCCGGGGTGCCGTTGCAAGCATCGGGCTCTCAACGTGTTGGCTTGCCTTCGCAGGTTTGCGATGTGCCGATTTCGCATTACCGGGCTGGCCTTCGCTAGCCGATGTCGTTCGGTCTGTCCGGGTTGGTATCGGTTGCCACGTCCGGCGCTTCTGTTTGAGAAGGGGCAGGCCCGCGTTCCTGGTCCCCATCTTGCGGCGGTTACTCGCGGCAGATTGTGTATCTCCCCTGTGGCGCGAGCGGCCCGCCGTGCCGGGAAGGCATTGGCCATCGGCCCTTCTCCGGGTTAACGGGACCTATTGCTGCTGTTCAACGCTCGGAACTCGTGGGCGGTCCGGGTCGTAAGTGTCTATGTTTCAATGTGTTGGTTTGATTTTGTCCGCGCCCAGCCAGTACGGAGAGCGTGTAAGTTTCAGTACTTTAGTTGCAATATTCCAGGGAAAATCTGAGAAATATCCATTGGCTGATTAGGGGGTCCCT
>JBIKOG010000289.1:0-8672 GCA_044358225.1 Bryobacteraceae bacterium
TTTCTCCAACGCCCGCATCACCACCCACCCGATCTCCGGCTCCCCCTTCGGCGCCGGCGGGTCCACTTCACGAACCCGCGCCAACAACTCCAACTCGCTCGACGACGCCATCCCAGCCCGGTTCAACGGCGTCACCCCCGTCAACAGTTCATACAGCACCGCCCCCAGCGAATACACATCGCTCCGCGTGTCCAGGTCCCAACTCGCCGGCCCCGCCTGCTCCGGGCTCATGTAGTCCAGCGTCCCCACAACGGTCCCCACCTGCGTGTGCAGGCTCCGCTCCGTCAACGGCGCCTGCATCGCCTTCGCAATCCCGAAGTCGATCACCTTCGCCACCGGCTGCCCGTCAATCCGCGCCACCAGCAGATTCGATGGCTTAATATCCCGGTGCAGCACGCCCTTCTGGTGCGCATGTTCCATCGCCCGGCAGATCGTGACGAACAACGCCAGCCGCTCCCGCACCGTCAGCCCGTGCCGCGTGCAATATTCCGTCACCGGCACGCCATCCACCAGTTCCATCACAAAGTACGGCCGCCCGCCCTCGGTCGCCCCCGCGTCCAGCACGCGCGCGATATGCGGATGGTCCATCATCGCCAGCGCCTGCCGCTCGGCCTGAAACCGGGCGATCAGTTGTTCGCTGTCCATCCCCGCCTTGATCATCTTCAGCGCCACCGCCCGCCGCACCGGGAACTGCTGCTCGGCCTCGTACACCGTCCCCATCCCGCCCCGCCCAACGGGCCGCACAATCCGATAGGCGCCCACCATGCTGCCCGCGGCCAACTCCCGCTCCCCGCCCGTCAACATCGGCGCCGCCAGCTCCACCGCCGGCCGGTCCAGAAAATCGTCCTCGTCCACATCATGCGCCAGCAGCGACTCCACTTCCCCCCGCACCTCGGCCGCCACCCCCGCCAACAACGCCATCCGCCCCGGGGCGTCTAACCCCAGCGCTTCATGGTACAGCCGCTCCACCTCCTCCCAACGCGATTGGTCCGCCATTCCCGCTACTCCGCCGTCTCCCGGCTCAACTCCCGCCGCAGCCAGGTCTTGGCGAACCGCCAGTCCCTGTTCACCGTGTCCACAGATACCCTTAGCACCTCCGCCGTCTCTTCCACATTCAACCCGCCAAAGAAACGCATCTCCACCACCTGGGCTTTCCGCGGGTCCAAGACGCTCAACGCGTTCAACGCATCGTCCAGCGCCACCCAGTCCGGCGCCCGGTCCGTCGTCACCCCCAGCGCCTCCTCATAGGACACATGGATCGCCAATCCCCCGCCCCGTTTCTGTTTCTGTCCCGCCCGCGCCAGGTCCACCAGAATCCGCCGCATCACCTGCGCCGAAATCGCAAAAAAGTGCGCCCGGTCCTGCCACTGCACGCGCGAACCATCGATCAGCCGCAGATACGCTTCATTTACGAGCTCGGTGGTTTGAAACGGATGATCGGCCCGTTCCGCTCGCAGGTACCGCCGCGCCAGCCGCCGCAGCTCATCGTGGACCAGCGGAGTCAGTTGCTCTATCGCCGACGCCTCTCCAGCGTTCCAGGCCAGCAACAATCGCGTGATCTCAGGATCCGGGTTCGGATGATCCATGCCCAACACTACGAGTCTATCGGCTCCCCTGCCCCGCCCGCAAAAGCCCCACCCGAAAGGACGCGAAGGGGTACCGGCCAGCAACGAATGCCTGCCCAGCGGACACTCCGCCGCTGCCCCCGGGAATGCGCTACACTACCCGGCGATGAATGCTACTTCGTTGAATGACTCCGCCGAACAGGCCGTCCGCGCCGCGCTCGCGCGTTTCAATGCCGCCGCCAAAGTGGGCGATGCCGCCGCGCTAGCCTCTCTCCTAACCGAAGACCTGATGTACAGCCACTCCAACGCTAAGGTCGAGAACAAAGCCGAGTGCATCGCGGCGCTAGTCCGTTCGAATATCGACTTCCGGGAGCGCGAAAGCTGGACGGTGCAGGTTTACAACGGCGGAACATGCGCACTGGTCCACGGCAAGATGGACGCCTACAATCCTGGCGATATCATTGTTCCGCTGCACTTCCTCATGACGTGGGTAAAGGATGGCGAAGAGTGGCTCCTCGCAGGCCGCCACACCACAAAGCTGCCGAGCTGACCTGTAGCCATCCGGCCAAGCGGAACGGCAATCCAGGGGCGCGGCACCACAAACAGTCCGCGCCCCCGGAATACAGTCCAACGGCTCAGTCACCGCCGGGACCGCAACTCGAATTTCCAACTTCCCACCTACTTCCGCGCCTCAAACTGCACCGACACCTCCGTCTTCACCCGCACCGGCTTCCCGCCCTGCACCGGAGGCGGATACTTGAACTCACCCCACGGCACCGCTTCACAAAGCTGCGCGCCCGTCTCCAACTCCGAAATCACACCCTTCTCATCGATAATCACCTTGCACTTCGCCAAGCCCCCCTCCGGAGCCCAGAACGGCGCCGGCTGCGACGTCGGCCCCGCAATCTTCACCCCAGCCTGCTTCTCCCCCGGCACCGAAATCGATGGCAACTCCTTCTCCTCCTCCGCCGCCTTCTTCCCCTCATCGGGAGCAGGAGTCAGCTTCGTCACCAGAAAAATCGTCCGCGCCGGATACCGGTTCACCTGCGCCCGCAACACCGACACCTGCCCATCCGCCAGATCCATCGACTGGTTCCCCCACGCCATCCGAATCACCCGCTGACAGCTCGACGCCAGCGGATAGCCCTTCTTCCCCTTGTCCGGATCGCCGATCTCTTCAATCGCCTTCTGCGCCTCAACGCCCTCCACCGTATAGACAAGCCCCGGCGTCGCCTCCACCGGCGTCTTCACAAACAGCCGGTAGCGCTTCACGCCGTTCCGGATGAACAGCGAATCGCCGCCCGCGTTCAGTGCGGAGTCGGCTCCCGTCGTTGCCGAATTCGCCTCCAGTTTCCCCGTAATCTGGTGCGGCGCAGGCGCGGCAGTCTTCCCTGTCGCGGCTTTCTTATCCCCACCACATCCACTCAAACCGGCGACGGCGAGTACGAACAACCAAGGCAAACAGGGCTTACGGTTCATGCACCCCTCACTTTCAAGACGTTTTGTCCAGGAATGACCCTATCACGCGTCACGCTCGCGAACAACCACCGAACGCCGCCACCCCTGCACAGCCACCGGCATCGCCAGCCGCGAATCGCAGTGCCGTTGTTCCTGCGCCAGCGGGCGCGCCGATACAGCGTTCCCCAACATCGCCCCCTACTGGGAGTTGGTACAATATGCCCTGGATCCTGCATACCCTGCGAACGCCGCCTTGCGAGCCCTGACGGTTTTCCTGGCGCTGCTATCCTGAGAAAGTGAAAACGCTCCGGTTCGCCGCGCGAAGAATTGAATACAATCCATGCAGCATTTTTCTGAGCTCAATCTTTGCTCCGCGCTGCGGAACAACCTGGAAAAGAACGAATTCGTCACTCCGACGCCCGTCCAGGCACAGGCCATTCCGCCATTGATGGAAGGCCGCGACGTCGTGGTGACCGCCCAGACGGGCACCGGCAAGACGCTGGCGTTCTCCATCCCGGTCATCGAAGCCCTCGCCGCCGTTCCCCGCACCAAGACCATCAAGGTGCTGATCCTCAGCCCGACGCGCGAACTCGCCATTCAGATCGATGAGGCCTTCCGCCAACTCGTCCATGGCATGCGCATCCGCACCGCCGTCGTTGTCGGCGGTATGAGCGAGTCCAACCAGTTGCGCGATATCCAGGCCGGAGCCGAGGTGGTCATTGCCACCCCAGGCCGTCTCTGCGACTACTTGGACCGCCGGCTGATCGATCTTTCCGGCGCCGCCACGGTGGTGCTGGACGAAGCCGATCGGATGCTCGATATGGGCTTCCTGCCCGATCTGCGAATGATCCTGGATAAGCTACCGGCGAAACGGCACACCATGCTTTTCTCGGCGACAATGGCGCAATCGGTGGCAGGCTTGGCCAGCAGCTATGTGCGCAATCCGGAGTGGATCGCGGTGGAGGCGTCCGCACAGACGGCCAGCCAGATCGATCTGTTCTGCTACGAGGTCCCTCGGGGCTCCAAGTTTGATCTGCTGGAGTATCTGCTGAAAAACGAGGAGGGCTCCTTTCTCGTTTTCGTGGCCACCAAAGAAGGCGCCGAAAGGCTGACGAAGTTTCTGGAGCGTGAGCATCACAAGGTGACCGCAATCCACGGCGACCGTTCGCAGAGCCAGCGGAACAGCGCGCTGCAGGGTTTCAAAGACGGTGTGTATCGTGTGCTGGTCGCCACCGACGTGGCCGCGCGCGGCATTCACGTCGATGACATCGCCCACGTGGTGAACTACGATCTGCCGCAAGAACCGGAGAACTTCGTTCACCGCATCGGCCGCACAGGCCGCGCCGGTGCGCGTGGCGCCTCCTGGACCTTCGTAACGCCACTCGAGCGCTCCGATGTGCGCAGCTATGAGCGCGCCCTGGGAGTTCAAGTAGAGTTTCGTGAACTGCCGCCGCTCCCCCGCCCCATCGGGCTCGTGGCGGATGTGGACGCCTTTCTGGCTTCGATGAACGCCAACCTCCCGCCGCCCACCGCGCCGAAACCGACCACCACACAGAGCTTCTCAAGCAGACGCCGGCGCCGCTGAACAAGTACGAACGGCAACGATCCCAGGCGAGCGCTGCAAGCAACAACGCCGCGTAACTAGCGCAGAGTACCTTCCAACGCGGTGCTGTGCAGAACCCGCTTCGCCCAGGAGTGCAATTCTTCGGCGGAAGCGCCGTGCAATCGCTGCACGGCCCAGCCAGGAAGAGAACCGAACTTCTCCGTAAGCTGCTCCTGAAGCAGGTCCAGCATGCCTTCGCTGCGGCCCTTCCGCTCGGCCTCTTCGAACTGCTGTCGGAGCATCGGACCCAGGACTTTATTCTCCATCACATTGATCATGCCAACCTTCTTCAGCCGCTCGTTTACGGCTTCTTCAATTCCCGGCATGATCGGTAGCAACGGCCGCACCAAGGCCTTGTCGCCCCAAGCCGGACGCTCCCCGCTTCTCGCCAACACCGATTGGGGCCTTATCAAAAACAAACGCCCGAATTACCGAAGTGTATCTTCCAACGTCGTGCTGCGAAGAACCCGCTTCGCCCAGGCGTGCAATTCTTCGGCGGAAGCGGCGTGCAATCGCTGCACGGCCCAGCCAGGAAGAGAACCGAACTTCTCCGTAAGCTGCTCCTGAAGCAGGTTCACACGGCCTTCCAGCAGTCCCTGTTGCATCCCCTGTTGCATGCCTTCGCTGCGGCCCTTCCGTTCGGCCTGTTCGAACTGCTGTTGGAGCATCGGACCCAGGACCTTATTCTCCATCACATTGATCATGCCAACCTCCTTCAGCCTCTCGTTTACGGTTTGTTCAATTCCCAGTATGCCCGATAGCAACAGCAGCGTGCTGGCCGCCCAGGTCTGGTCCTCAAGCCGCAAGGCGCGCAGCCGGGCGACCACCGTCACCAGCGCCTTCTCTCGCTCGCCCCTGGCCAGCAGCGCCAGAGCATTGTCGGCCCAATCCGGGCTCGCCAACAGCGGCTCGGCATCGAACTCGCGCAGGTTCACGACCTCGAAACGGAAGTCCATCGAAGGCGAAGTGTAGCTGCGCTCCAACCGCAGCGGCTCCGCGCCCAGGTAGAGTACCGTCTGGACGACATGCTGTTTGTGAACTCGCACCAAATAGGCGTAATACTCCAACATCCGCACCGCGAAACCACTCTCGTTCGATGTCTGGAATTCCACTTGGTGAAGCGACCCGTCTTCAGTCCGGACAACCATGTCGGCACGATGGTTGAACACTTGCGGCTGTTCGGTCGCCAGATGCTCTGTGACCTTTCCTCCGAATAGAAGGCGGCGCATAATGCCATCCCCTTCCCGCAGAAACAGCGCCTTCAAAGAGACGTCGTAGCGTTGAGCCATGAGGTTTCTTTCAGTATCCGTCACTGCCGCCCGCGAGTACCGGCACCGAAAAAAAATCACCCAACCCACTAGCCGTTTCCCCCGCCGAATGCGCTGACCTGAACGGGAAGGCCGGCTCGCCCCCGCCCCTCACCACCAGACACATTCCACACAAAGGGACACCATGAAAATAGTTTGGATCGCCGCGCCGCTCCTTCTGCTCGGCGGCGCCGCCGCCTTGCACTCCGACAGCTCGCCCGAAACCGTCGGCCTCAGCCTCTTCTTCCAGAACAGCCAAATGCCGAAACTCACCCTCGCAGGCGACGCAAAACGTTTCCTCCAGGAAATCGACATCGTCGCCAACGGCGCCACCACCACCACCGACCAGGGCATCCAGCCCCTCATCCAATCCGGCGATTTCGCCAATCTCGATTGGACCGGCGTCCAAATGGTCGAAGAGGATTTCCGGCCCAATCCCGATGGCACCTTCCTCCGCCAGCGCTTCTACCGCAATGCCAACTGGATGAAGCGCGACGCCGTCTTCGCCGTCCTGCCCGTCAATGCCAGCGGCTTCCCCGTCGACCTGCCCCTGGTCGCCTTCGCCGGTAACGACAACAATCGCACCGCCGCCGATGACGGCTTCGTCCGCCGCTTCAACGCCCGCCAGATCGCCTCCCCCTGTCGCACCAAAACCGATTGCAGCGGCGCCACCTTCACCACCCAGGCGCTCGCCCAATGGCGCGTCCCGCTCAAACCCTCCGAACGCGCCCGTGCCATTCCCGCCGAAGCCACCGGCCTCCGCCTCTTCTGGAGCGAGCAGCCCTTCGCCAACCGCACCGTCGCCATCGAAACCCGCCGCGCCTCCGATTTCGCCTTTGGCTACGGCTTCCAGCCCTCTCTGCAAACTCTGAATCAACCCGCCAACGGCAGCTTCTGGATGCCGGGAGAGACCATCAACCTCCGGATCAACGTCAAGGACGGAGCCGGCCGGCCCCTCAACACACCCGGCTCCCTCCCCACCTACGGCCAGTTCCTGCGCGGCGAAATCCCCTCGGGCCTCCAGTATTACGACGGTGCCCGCCTCGCCTCCACGCTCTACTACGCCATGAAGCACCGCGAAGCCATGTTCGGCGTCGGACTCATCGGTCCCACAAACAAGATCAAACCGACCTCCCTCACCGTGGGCTTTGAAACAATCTTCCTGCCCAACGTCCCCACCGCCACCATCACCGCCGACGGCTACTCCGGCCTCTTTCAATCCGTTCCCGCGCTCGCCATCCTCTTCGGCGCCGCGCCGCTGGACGCTCCCGTCTCCGATACCATCAGCTTCACCGTGCCCGCCGATGCCCTGCCCGGCACCTACATCCTCGCCATGAAAGCGCGCCGCCTCTGGGCCGGTGAAGCCAGCAACAAAGCCTTCACCATGGACATCCAGGTCGGCCAGGCCGCCGCCACCCCGGCCAACTTGACCACCGGCCCCTGCTCCACCTGCCACACCGGCAACTCGTCGTTGGCCAACGTGCTGCACGGCATCAGCGATCGCCGCCCCTGCCAGGTCTGCCACGCCGCGCTCGCCTTCGAACCGGACTCCCCGGTCGATATCCGCGTCCACACCATCCATCAGCGTTCCAAGCGGTTCGACTCCAACATCCAAAACTGCATGCAGTGCCACCTCACGCCGCCCACCGGGCCAGCACGCGGCCTGCTCCCCTAAACCAACACAGTCCCGGAGCGGGCGACTCTCCGCCCGCCCCGGATCTAAAAGCCCATTAATCTAACGACAATTCGGTTGCGGACCCCACCGCCAATGTGATTGCATAGCCCAAGTCCTTCTCACGGGGTTCTAAGGAATGAAATTGAAAAAAGTCTTACTGACGAGCGCTCTGTTGCTCGCCGTCAACGCTGCGTGGGCGCAAGATACCCGCGGCAAAATCCAAGGCCGTGTCCATGACGCCTCCGATGCCGTCATCGTCGGCGCCAGCGTCACGCTGCTCAACAAAAACACCGCCATCGCCGTCAACGCGCAGACCAACGCGAATGGCCAGTACCTGTTCGACTTCGTCATCCCAGGCACCTACAGCCTCACCGTCGAACAGACCGGCTTCTCCAAGTTTGTCGCCCAGGACATCCTCGTCCAGGCCCGCGCCGACGTCACTATTGACGCCCGCCTGCAGACCGGTTCCACCAAAGATTCCATCACCGTTGAAGCCTCCGCCGTTGCGGTCAACTTCAATACCTCCACCATGGGCTTGACCATCGATACCAAGATGACCAACAACCTGCCCATCATCCACCGCAACCCCTTCCTGTTGGCCTCGCTCAACCCCTCGGTCGTCGTCCGTTCCACCACCGAGCAGAGCCCCTTCCACCACTGGGCCGCCTCCCAGCTCGACGTCGGCGGCAACACCTCGACGAAGAACGACATCATTCTCGATGGCTCCCCCTCCATGACCGGCCAGAAGTCTTCCTACACGCCCCCCATGGACGCCGTCTCCGAAGTCAACCTCCAGCAGAACGCGGTCGACGCCGAATTCGGCCACTCCGCCGGCGGCGTGCTCTCCGTGTCCATGAAGTCCGGCACGAATGAACCCAAGGGCACCGTCTACTACCTCGGCCGCAACCCGGCCTTGAACGCCCTCGCCGATCGCATCACCCGCCGCCAAAATCTCACCCGCCAGCACGTCTGGGGCGGCACCTACGGCGCGCCCATCGTCAAGAACAAGCTCTTCACCTTCCTCTCCTACGAAGGCTGGAAGACCATCGAACCCCGCGCCTTCC
>JBIKOG010000270.1:0-9428 GCA_044358225.1 Bryobacteraceae bacterium
ACTGGGAAAGAGGGTAGGTCTTCACTGTGAGACTTTCCGAAAGCCGCCCCTTTGCTTTCTATCGTTTCCGAATACCGAAGGCCTCAAATTCGCGAAAAACAGGCCTGAACTGCGAAAGTCGGGCTAGCGGCGCGGTCTGCATTCAATTCACGGTGGACCGGAAGGCGACGGCGGAACACCTGGAGGGAATGGGCTCCCGGTTCATCCCCGCTCAATTCGTGATCGGCGACCGGATTGTGCCCAGCGATGTCATTGAGCGGCGGTTCCGTCCGGGATGGCGGCCGGTGACGGAGGTGACGTTGGAGAAGGCGGAACGGAAGTCGCGGCAGAAAATTGTGGCGCCGGGGATCAGCATCGGGCACCGGCGGGGAACAGCGGGGACGATCGGGGCTTTGGTGTACGACCGCGCCAACGGGGCTCCGCTGCTGTTGAGCAACTGGCACGTGCTGCAGATGAAGGAGGACGATACGCCGGGTGCGATTGGCGATGAGATCGTGCAGCCTGGCCCGTACGATGACAATCGGGTGTCGGACAACGTGGTGGGGAAGTTGGTGCGGAGCCATCTGGGATTCGCGGGGGACTGCGCGGTGGCGTCCATTGAAGGGCGGGGTTTCCGGCCGGAGGTGTATGGTCTGCAGACTGTGCCGCTGCGGGTTGGGCGGGCGGAGTTGGACGATGTGGTGATGAAGTCGGGCCGGACGACGGAGGTGACACGGGGCATCGTGACGCGCATTGAAGTGCAGACGAAGATGAACTACGGGGAGCGGGAGGAGATCATCGGCGGGTTTGAAATTGGCCCGCATCCCGACGACGATGCGGACCGGGAGATCTCGATGGGCGGGGATTCGGGAGCGGCGTGGATGGCGGTGGATCCCGATACCGGCAAGGCGATCGATGTGATGCTGGGCCTGCATTTCGCGGGGGAGGCATCGGCGGAGCAGCCGGAGTTTGCATTGGCCTGCGCGGCGCATTCGGTGCTGGAGAAACTGGACGTGACCTTGGCGCCGCCGAGTGGGCGCGGGGATGGCGCGGTGGTGGAGCGGGTGATTGGGGGCGACGGGTATGACGTGAACTTCATTGGCGTCGACTTGGATCTTCCGTTGCCGGCGACGCAGAAGATGAAGGACGACTTGATTGGGGCTGACGGCGACGCGATTGCGAACTACACCCACTTCTCGCTGGCAATCCGCAAATCGAAGCGAATGGCGGCTTTCGTCGGCTGGAACATCGACGGGAACATCACAAAGCCCGACTCCAAAGAGGCCAGTTGGCAGATCGACCCGCGCATTCCGGCAAAGTACCAGTTGGACAACACCATCTACAATCACACGAAATTCGACCGGGGCCACGTGGCCAAGCGGGAGGACTTGCTGTGGGGCGGGAAGGCGCAGGCTAAGCGGGCCAATGACGATTCGTTCTGCTATGCCAACGCGACGCCGCAGCACGAGAACTTTAACCGCCTTGCGCCGGCGCTGTGGAAGTCGCTGGAGGATGAGATCTTCCGGCAGGTCTCCGTTGCCGGACTGCGGATTGCGCTCGTCGGCGGGCCGATCTTCAGCGCGAGCGACCGGCAGTTTGTTCTCTCGGCGGCACCGGCGGGATTCCAACCCGTTTCGATTCCGAAGGAGTTTTTCAAAATCGTGGCGTACCGGGACAACGCGAGCGGCGTGAAGGTTCTGGCGTTCCGGTTGTCGCAGGCCGGGCTGGTGGCTGGGAAGTTGGAATCGGTAACCGCGGAATCCCTGGACCTGGCGCCGTTTGAGATGTATCAGGTTTCGGTGGCGAACATCGAGGCGGCGACGGGCCTGCGGTTGCCGGCGTTCCGGCAGTTCGATACGAAGGCGGAGGCGGAGCGGGTAGGGCTGGAGGCGGAGGGTTCGTCCCGCCAGATCCGCCCGATCCGGTCGTTCGGCGACATCGTGCGGTAGTTGGCCAAGTTGCGCGGCGAGGCGGGGCTGGCAACCCGCCTCGTTAGCGCACGGGCTGTACGATGATCTCGGGCACGCGACAGGCCTGGCGGGTGACGTCGGCCGAGCAGGCGCGGCCCTTCATATCCTTACCGAGGCAGACGCGGATTTCGTTCAGGAAACGGCCGGCGCAGGTGACGGAGACGGCTTCCTTGGCAAGGCCGGGGTTGGCGGCGAGGACTTCGTCTTTGATTTTTGCGGGGGAGATGGTGCGCGCGTTTTTGGGGGACTGGAAGGACTTGGGGACCTTGATGCCGCTGAAGGCGGCGCGGGCTTTGCCGAAGTATTCGGCCGCGCTGAGGCCGGTGCAGACGCCGTGCTTGTCCCATTCGTGGCGGATGAGGCGGCGGCTGGGCATGATGTCCATCATCTTTTCGACCAGGGCGTTGGAGAGGGTTTGGGAGGTGGCGCAGAACTGGGGCCAGCCGCGGTCGTATTGCGGCCAGAGGCCATGCAGAATGAACTCGTACTGGCGCTGGCCGCCGCATTGGGTGTTGTCGCGGGCGCCGGCCGGGGAGGAGCAGTACTGCGGGGACCAGGAGAGGGAGAGGAGATAGAAGTCGAATTCGCCGGCTTTTCCGCGGGGTTCGTTTCGCCCCTGGCCGAAGAGCGTCGCCGCCATCAAAGAAACCAGCAAAATGTATCGCAACATGACCCTACAATGTTAGCTTGAGCGAAGCAGCGATCATCGATGGCATTGCGGCGCGGTTGCGGAAACTGGGGATTGCCCAGGGCAATGGCGTCATTACCGGAATTGGGGACGATTGCGCTATTTTTCGGCAAAAAGGCGCGAAGGCGGACCTGATTTTCACGGCCGATATGATGCACGAGGGGATCCACTTTACGTGGGATGCCGACCCGCGCGACGTGGGGCATGTGGCGTTGACGCGGTCGCTATCGGACTGCGCGGCGATGGGGGCGAGGCCGCTGTTTTGCCTGCTTTCGCTGGCGTTTCCGGCGGAGGCGACGCAATGGGTGGATGGATTCCTGGCGGGGTTCACAAAGCTGGCGGGGAAGTACGGGGTGGTGCTCGCGGGGGGAGATCTTTCGAATACCGCGCAGATTTCGTGTGACGTGACGGTGTGCGGGGAGGTGCCGCGGGGGCGGGCGCTGTTGCGGTCGGCGGCGCGGGCGGGGGAGAGGATCTGCGTGAGCGGGCCGTTGGGGAAGGCGGCGCTGGCGCTGGATACGCGCGGGCGGTTTGTGCCGCACGCGCGGTTGGAATTGGGACAACTGTTGCGGGAGCAGGGCGTGCGGTGCGCGATGGATTTGAGCGACGGGCTGTCGCAGGATTTAACACGGCTGTGCGTGGCGTCGGGGTGCGGGGCGGAGTTGACGGACGTGCCGATTGCCAGGGGGGCGACGTTGCAGCATGCACTGCACGGCGGGGAGGATTACGAGTTGCTGTTCACGTTGCCGAAGGGCAAGGCCTTGCCGGAGAAGTGCCGGGTGATTGGTGAGATTGTTGCCGGTCCGGCGGGCGCGGCTTTCTATCATGGACAGCGGCTGGAGCCGTTGGGCTGGGACCACTTTCGACCTGTATGACACCACATATTGTTCCCGATTTGATTGAGGCGTTCCGGCGCTCGAAGACGATGTTCGCGGCGCTGGAGTTGGGTGTATTTGAAGCGACGCCGACGACGGCGGCGGCCTTTGCGGCGCGGGCCGGGGCTGATGGGCGGGCGGTGGAGTTACTGCTGGATGCGTGTGTGGCGCTGGGGCTGTTGACGAAGGCCGATGGCGTTTATGGGAACACGGAGGAGGCGGAGCGGTATTTGAAACGCGACAGCCCGGACACGCTGGCGGGGTATACGTTGTATTCGTCGAATGTCCTATGGAAGCTGTGGGATCATCTGCCGGACGCGGTGCGGGAGGGGACGCACCGGTGGCCGCAGGCGTTTGGGATGCAGGGTCCGATCTTCAGCCATTTTTTTAATACCGATGAGGCGATGCGCACGTTTTTGACGGGGCTGCATGGGTTTGGCATGTTGAGTTCACCGCAGGCGATTGCGGCGCACGAACTGAGCGGAGTGCGGCATTTTGTGGACCTGGGTGGCGGCACGGGGCATTTGGCGCTCGCGTTTCTGGACCGGTATCCGGGGGCGAGGGCGACGGTGTTCGACCTGCCGCAGGTGGTGCCGTTGACGCGGGAGATCACGGGCGGGCGGGTGGCCACGATGGCGGGGGACTTCTTTGCGGACACGCTGCCGGAGGCCGATTGCTACGCGGTGGCGCGGATTCTGCACGACTGGTCGGAGCCGAAGATCCACGCGCTGCTGGCCAAGATCTACGCGGCGCTGCCCGAGGGTGGGCTGCTGCTGATCTGCGAGATGCTGGTGAACGAAGCGCGGACGGGGCCGACGCGGGCGTTGATGCAATCGTTGAATATGCTGACGTGCACGGAGGGGCAGGAGCGCACGGCGGCGGAGTACGACGCGCTGTGCAAAGCCGCGGGTTTCCGGGAGACGCGCGCCGTTGTGACGGGAGCGCCCGTCGATGCCGTGCTTGCCGTAAAATAACCGAGGAACTTCATGTCAGTCACTATCGAAAAACAGGAATGGAAGGGCTGGCTAAACTGCTGGCGCCTGGCCAATGGAACGGTTGAGCTGATCGTCACGCAGGACATTGGGCCGCGCGTGATGCGGTACGGCTTCGCCGGTGGGCAGAATCTGTTCAAGGAGTTCACGGACGAGCTGGGGAAGTCCGGGGAGCCGACGTGGGTGCTGCGTGGCGGGCACCGGCTTTGGAAAGGCCCGGAGGACCGGTATGCGACGTATGCGCTGGACAACTCGCCGATTGAAATTGCGACGTCGGAAAATATGCTGACCGCGACGCAGATGGTGGAGCCGGAGACGGGGCTGCAGAAGCAGATTGAGCTGCAACTGGCGGAGACGGGGACGGACGTTGTGGTGAAGCACACGATCTGGAACCGGGGGCTGTTGCCTGTGGAGATCGCTGCGTGGACGCCGACGGTTATGGCGCCAACGGGATTGGGCGTGACCGGATTTCCGCCGCGCGGGACGCATCCGGAAGATCTGCCGCCGACGAATCCGCTGATCATGTGGGCGTTTACGGACCTGACCGACCGGCGGTGGAAGTTCACGAAAAAGTACCTGACGCTGCAGCAGGAGATCGACAATCGCAGCCCGCAGAAGCTGGGGCATTGGAACGCGCATACGTTTGGGGCTTATTTCCTGAACGGGGATGTGTTTTTGAAGGAGTATTTCCCGACGCCGGGCATGCAGCATCCGGAGTTCGGCGCGTCGTTTGAGATTTTCACGAACCAGGACTTCCTGGAGTTGGAGACGATGGGGCCGTTTACGAAGCTGGCCAAGGACGAGTGCCTGACGCACATCGAATATTGGAGTTTGCACAAGGCCACGTTGGAAGCGGTGACGGATGACGCGCTGGACGCGGCGTTGCTGCCGTTGCTGAAGAAATGACGCGACGCCACTTTCTGGGGGCCGCGGCTGGCGCGGCGGCTCCGGCGAAGCCGCAGGACTTGATCATCGTGCTGTGCGATGACCTGGGGTATGGCGATCTGGGTTGTTTCGGGCATCCGACGATCAAGACGCCGAACCTGGATGCGTTTGCGCGGCAGGGGATGAAGTTCACCGATGCGTATGCGGCCGCGCCGGTGTGCAGCCCGTCGCGGTGCGGGATGCTATCGGGGCGCACGCCCTACCGGTTGAGTGTTTATGACTGGATTCCGCCGGGGTCCGATATGCACCTGCGGCGGGACGAGGTGAGCTTTGCCCGGATGCTGCGGGACCAGGGCTATGCGACTTGTCATTCCGGGAAGTGGCACGCCAATGGGAAGTTCAATTCGCCGGAGCAACCGCAGCCGGGCGACCATGGTTTCGACCACTGGTTCAGCACGCAGAACAACGCGGGGCCATCGCACGAGAACCCGAACAACTTTGTGCGGAATGGGCAAAAGGTGGGTCCGTTGCAGGGCTATTCCAGCCAGGTGGTGGTGGACGAGGCGTTAGCGTGGATGAAGACCGTTCCGAAGCAGAAGCCGATCAATCTGTTTCTGTGTTTCCATTCGCCGCACGAGCCGATTGCGACCAGCCCCGCGTTTGTGGATCGATATCCCAGCGCGAAGAAGGCCGGCGAGGCGCTGTACTATGGCAACGTCACCGAGCTGGACTATCATTTTGGCCGGTTTCTGGAAGGGTTGGAGGCGGCCGGCCGCGGCGACGCGCTGGTGATTTTCACGAGTGACAATGGGCCGGAGACGCTGCTGCGGTATCCGGGCAGTTGGCGCAGCCACGGCTCCGCCGCGCCGCTGCGGAGTATGAAGCTGAGCCTGTATGAGGGTGGCTATCGGGTGCCGGCGATGGCGCGCTGGCCGGGTCATATCAAATCTGGCACGCAGACGAGCGAACCGATCTGCGGCGTGGATTTTCTGCCGACGTTTGCGCAGATCGCGCACGCGCCACTTCCCGCGAAACCGCTGGACGGCACAAGCATTCTGCCTGCGTTCCAAGGCAAAAAGGTGAACCGGGAGAAGCCGCTGCACTGGCACTACTTCAACGCGCTGGACGCGCCGCGTGCGACGTTGCGCGATGGCGATTGGAAAGTGACGGGCGCCTGGAATAAAGACGCGCCGAAGCCTTCGGTTTCCGGATTCAAGCCGGAGCAATTGGCGGACTTCAGGGCTCGTCCGCTGGAGGTTTTCGAGCTCTTCAACCTGCGGACGGATAGAGCAGAAACGACCGATCTGGCCGCCAAAGAACCCAAGAGGCTGGCCGCGATGCGCGAGAAACTGATCCAATCCCACAAGGACGTATGTTAGACCGCCGCCAATTTCTATTCAGCTCCGTTGCGGCTCTTGCCCAACCGAAACGCCGCCCGAACGTGTTGTTCATCGCCACCGATGATATGAACAATGCCCTGGGTTGCTACGGCCACCCGGTGGTGAAGACACCGAACCTGGACCGGCTGGCCGCGCGTGGGGTTCGTTTCGACAGGGCGTATTGCCAGTTCGCGTTTTGCAGTCCGTCGCGGTCGTCGGTGATGACTGGCCTGGGGCCGGATACGACCAAGGTCTACAATCTGCAGAAGCACTTTCGGGAAGCCGTGCCGAACGTGGTTACGATCTCGCAGGCGTTTCAGAAGAACGGCTACTTCGCGGCCCGGGTGGGCAAGATTTACCACTACGGAAACCCGGGGGACATTGGCACCAATGGGTTGGACGACGCGCCGAGCTGGAACCTCCGGGTGAACCCGAAAGGTATCGACAAGGCGGAAGAACCCAAGCTGACCAACCATACGCCGGAGCGGAAGAACCCTGGTTCCGCATTGGCCTTCTATGCCAGCCCCGCGCGGGACGAAGAGCACACTGACGGGATGGTGGCCGCCGAGACGATCAAGCTGTTGGAGCAGAACAGAGACAAGCCGTTCTTCGTGGCCGCCGGGTTCTTCCGGCCGCACTGCCCGTTCATCGCGCCGAAGAAGTACTTCGACATGTACCCGGCGGAGAAGATGGAACCGGTGCCGCTGGGGGCATCGGAGATGGACATCGCCCCGCCTTGGGCGTACTGGACAACGCCGGGCAACTGGAACATGACGCGCCGCCAGACGCAGGAGGTGCTGCAGGCCTACTACGCATCTATCTCGTTTGTGGACGCGAACGTTGGGAAGTTGCTGGACGCGCTGGACCGGCTGCGGCTGACGGAGAACACGATCATCATCTTCTGGTCCGACCATGGATACGGCAATGGTG
This sequence comes from Bryobacteraceae bacterium, assembly GCA_044358225.1. GTDB lineage: Bacteria > Acidobacteriota > Terriglobia > Bryobacterales > Bryobacteraceae. The sequence goes on from JBIKOG010000270.1 coordinate 7,699, forward strand.
AACATGGCCAGTGGATGAAGCAGACGGTGTTTGAGGCGGCGACGCGGATGCCGCTGATTTTTTCGGCGCCGATGGCGAAGGCGAAGGGGAAGGGCTGCCCGCGTACGGTGGAATTGTTGGACCTTTACCCGACGCTGGCTGACCTGTGCGGGTTGAAAGACGTGCCGGGGAACCTGCACGGCAAGAGTCTGCGGCCGCTGCTGGACAACCCGGGCGCGAAGTGGGACCGGCCGGCGGTTAGCCAAGTGAGCCGCGCGCAAAAGCGTATGGGCTACACAATTCGCACGGAGCGCCATCGCTACACCGACTGGGGCGAAGCCGAGGAGTTGTACGACTACCAGACCGATCCCAAGGAGATCCGGAATCTGGCGAAGGATCCCAAGCACGTCAAGCTGAAGGCGGAACTCAAGGCGCGCCTGACCGCTATCACGGCGTCCAGGGGACGGGCCTGAGCTTCATCCATGCAGGCGTAGGTAGCGCAATTCCCGTTCGGCCAGGAACCAATCCACTTCCGGTGAACCGATCGGGCAACCGCGCACGCGCCAAAAGTGATTGGCCAGCGCGGCGACGGCTTCCTTCGTCAAACGGGGTGATTCCTGGGTATGGGCGGCATGGCTTCGTTGATGAATCACGGTGGCGTTTTCCAAATGTTGATAGGATGCGGCGGACATTGATGGTCTCCTCTCCTGCTCCTTGATGCACGGAGAGGGCCACTCCGCTACGCGGGGGTTTTGGGGCCTGCGGCCTGACCATTGGAGACCACTTGACCGCATCGTGTCGCCAGTGAGTCCGCGAACAACAGGCAGGCGGGAATGGGCCTTCACCTGCAATGAACCCGGTTGTGATGAAAGCAACCTTCGCGGGCGGCGGCATCGGCTCTATGGCCGGGGCCGCGTTTTTGATTCGAGACGGCGGGATGGCTGGCGGCCAGATCCAGATACTGGAGGCGGCCGCGGTGCTGGGCGGGAGCCTGGACGGCGCGGGCGATGCCGCGCGCGGCTATTCGCTCCGCGGTGGACGCATGCTGACCACCGACAACTACGAATGCACGTGGGACCTTTTCAAAACCATCCCCTCGCTCCACAACGCGGGGCAGACGGTGTACGAGGAAACCGTGGCGTTCAACGAGCAGCACGTGGCGCACTCCATGGCGCGGTTGGTGAACCGGCATCGCGCCAAGCTGCCGGTGGCATCAATGGGGTTCTCGATGCACGACCGCGTGGAGCTTTTGAAGCTGACGCAGACGAGCGAAGAAGAGTTGGGGGCGAGCCGGATTACCGACTGCCTGTCGCCAGGCTTCTTCGAGACGCCGTTCTGGTTTATGTGGTCCACCACGTTTGCCTTCCAGCCGTGGCACAGCGCGGTGGAGTTTAAGCGCTATTTGCTGCGGTTTATGTTGGAATTCTCACGCATTGAGACGCTGGCCGGGGTGAAGCGGACCATCTACAACCAGTACGATTCGCTGGTGGCGCCGCTGCAGGCGTGGCTGGTTTCGCAGGGCGTGCGGATTGTCACCGATTGCGTGGTGACCGACCTTTCCCACACGGACGGTGGCGGCGAGTTCCGCGTGACGGGGATTCATTGCCGGCGGCAGGGGACGAATGAGGTGATCGACAGTGCGCCGGGATAAACCGGCATGTAGTAGGGAATGAAAGAGTCCTACAGGAAAGGAGTAGCGCCCCATCTTGGCCTCGAGTTTTGCGGGTGTCGTCGCGAGGCGGCAGTCGAAG
>JBIKOG010000073.1:0-31287 GCA_044358225.1 Bryobacteraceae bacterium
GATGAAGGCCTGGAAGATTGTCGGGATGGTGTGGCCGGCGTTGAGGGTGCCGGGGATGAGGTGGTCCGGGACCATGCGGGTGAATTTGAAGATGGAGGTGGTGGTGGCGAAGGAGCCGATGCCGAGAGTGTCGAAGAAGTTGGTGACGAAGCCGGTGAGGAGGGAGGCGATGGAGGGGGTGCGGTGGGTGGCGGTTCTGAGCGCGTTGAGCCAGACGGCGATGTAGGAGAGGGTGAAGAGCGCGAGGGTGGCGAGGGTGGCGGCCAGCATTCGCTGTAGGATAGCGCTTTGCGCGGGGATATACTGGCGGCGTGATGGACCGACGCCTGTTTTTATCGTCTGCGCTGGCGGCCGCCGCGCCTTCTTCGTTTCTGTCGCGGTTGCAACCTGCGGTGGTTGGGGGTGGGTTTGAACTGCCGAATTACTGGGTGTGGTGCGGGGCGCCGATCCGGGGCGAGGACGGGCGGTATCACCTGTTCGCTTCGCGGGTGCCGAAGGATTTGACGTTCCAGCCGCATTGGCTGTTTTGTTCGGAGATTGTGCGGGCGGAGGCGGCGCGGGCGGAGGGGCCCTATCGGTTTGCCGAGGTGGCGTTGGCGCCTCGGGGCGGGGATTTCTTCGATGGGCGGAGTACGCACAATCCGCATATCCGGAAGATTGGCGACACGTTTGTGCTGCTGTATATGGGCACGACGTATGAGGGGCCGCGGCCGGATGCGGCGCATATGGAGGTGTGGCGGTCGCCGCGGTATTTGGCGACGTGGGCGCGGAAGCGGATTGGATTGGCGACGAGCAAGAGTGTGCATGGCCCGTGGAAGCGGTTGGACAAGCCGCTGTTGGAGCCGCGGCCGGGAGAGTGGGATTCGATTGCGACGACGAATCCGTCGTTGTGTCCGTTGCCGGATGGGTCGTTTTTATTGGCGTATAAGTCGCGGAAGGAGAATCTGGGGAAGCTGCAGGTGGGAGTGGCGCGTGGGCCGTCGTACTTGGGGCCGTGGACGCGGCAGCCGCAGCCGTGGCTATTCAAGGGCGAGCCGGCGCATGTGGAGGATCCGTTCCTTTGGTACGAGGACGGGTTAGTCCAGGCGTTGATGAAAGACATGACCGGGGAGATTTGCGGGGAGAAGCACGCGGGGGTGCATGTGACGAGCAAGGATGGATTGCACTGGGACTTTGACCGGGCGACGCTGGCGTATACGCGGAAGCTGCGGTGGAGCGATGGGAAGACGGTGCAGCAGGCGTCGCTCGAGCGGCCGCAGTTGTTGTTTGATAAGGGCCGGCCGACGCATCTGTTTGCGGCGACTTGCGATGGGCCGGGGGATTTGAAGGATATGACGCGGACTTGGAATGTGGTGGTTCCGTTGCGGGCGGGAGGGCGGGTATGACGAGACGTGGTTTTCTTGCGGCGGCTTGTGCCGGTTTGGCGGCGGCCCAGACGAGGCCGCCGAACATTGTCGTGATTCTGATTGACGATTACGGCTGGCGGGATACGGGTTTCAACGGGAGCAAGTATTACGAGACGCCGAACATCGACCGGCTGGCGCGCGAGGGGATGATCTTTACCGACGGCTACAGCGCGAGCGCGGTTTGTTCGCCCACGCGTGCTGCGATCATGACCGGGAAGTACCCGGCGCGGTTGCATCTGACGTCGCATTTGCAGGGGGCGTCGAATCGGTTTCACTTCACGAAAGTGCTTCAGCCGAGCACGCGATTGGCGTTGCCTCTGCAGGAGGTGACGATTGCGGAGGTGCTGCGGGCGCGGGGGTACCGGACGGCGTGTATCGGCAAGTGGCACTTGGGAGCGAAGGGGTTTCAGCCGGCCGAGCAGGGGTTTGACGTGGCGTATGCGGGCGACGAGGCGGGTTCGACGAACGACTTCTTCTACCCGGCGTGGCTGAAGAAAGTGACGCTGGAAGGGAAGAACGGGGACTACTTGACGGACCGGCTGACGGAGTTGGCGGCTGGGTTCATCCGGGAGAACAAAGACCGGCCGTTCTTCCTGTATTTACCGCATTTCGCGGTGCACACACCGATTCACGGGAAGCCGGAGAAGGTGAAAAAGTACGACGCCAAGTCGCGGGCGGAGGACCCGCAGAACTACGGCGAGTATGCGGCGATGATTGAAAGCGTGGATGAGAGCGTGGGGCGGATTCTGGATACTCTGCGCGCGAGCGGCGTGGAGAAGAACACGCTTGTGCTGTTCAGTTCGGATAACGGCGGGGTGACGTCGTTGGAATGGAAGGGGCGGCCGGTGACGTCGAACCTGCCGCTACGGTTGGGGAAGGGACATGTGTACGAGGGCGGGATCCGGGTTCCGACCTTGGCGCGGTGGCCGGAGGTGACGCGCGCGGGGAGCGTGTGTCATGAGCCTGTCGTCAGCTATGACTACGCGGCGACGATCGCGGAGGCGGCCGGGGTGGCGAAGGGGAAGCTTCCGGTGATGGACGGGCGGAGTTTTCTGCCGCAATTGCGCGGGCGGAAGGGCGCGGTGCGGGATTTGTTCTGGCACTATCCGCACTACAGTCCGCAGAAGGGGCGGCCCGCTGCGGCGATCCGGAACGGGGATGACAAGCTGATTCTGTTTTTCGAGGACAGCCGGGTGGAGCTTTATAACTTGAAGCTGGACATTGGAGAGACGACGGACCTGGCGTTGCGGGAGCCGGTTAAGGCGGCGTCGATGCGTCGGCGGTTGGAGGCGTGGCTGGTTCAAACAGGGGCGCAGATTCCGACAAGGAATTCGGCGTATGACCCGGCGAGGGAGTTTGAAGTGGGTGCGCCGATGGGGCCGTTGACCGCGAAGTGAGAGAGTGGTTCTGTATCCGCCCCCCTGGAAACCCGTGTGTGACACGGGTTTCCAGGGGGGGCTCTGCAAAGCGGTAGGTGGGTTACTGGACGTTGACGGTGACGCCCGTTTGGGAGGCGACGCCGGCAACGGTGACGATTATGGGTTGGGCTCCGGAGGCAGCCGTGGCGGGGATGGTGGCGTTCACCTGGTTGAGGCCGGCGATGCCGGGGGCGACGCCCGCGTAGGCGAGGGTTGCCGACTGGCCACCGATGGTGACGGTGGTGTTGGCGGCGGACATGTTGACGCCGCCGCCGGTGAGATAAAGGGCGACGATGGTGCCTTTGGGCGCGGGCGCGGCGGCGGTGTTGAGCGTGCCGGTTTGGTTGAGAATGGCGCCGGGGCCGGTACCGGAGGCGTTGGCGGTGAACAGGCCGGGCGCAGAGGGGGCTACCGTTTTGGTGATGGCGGGCGCGGTTTGCGTGCCGTAGGTGGCGACGACGCTGGTTTGCGTTTTGCCGCTGACGGCGGTGGGGACAATCGCTCCGACCTGGCCGGCGGTGGTGTAGGTGAGCTGGGCGGCCGTTCCATCGAAGGTGATTTTCAGGCCGGGGACGCCGAGGTTCGAGCCGAAGATTGTGACCAGTTGGCCGGGGGCGATGGCACCATTGGCATAGCTGGCGGCGTTGACGACCGCGGTGACGGCGGGTGTGGGAATGGCGCCGATGGTGAGAGTGACGGGGATGCGCACTTCGGTGGCGCCGCCCATGTAGACGGTTACCGCGCCGTTGTAGACGCCGGTGGGGAGGTCCTTGGTGTTGACGGCCAGTTCGAAGACGGCAGGGAGCGGGCCGCCGGTGATGTTGGGGGTGAGCCAGTTGCCGCCGTTTTCGGTGGAGGCGTAGAGGGACCAGGTGGGCGGGGTATTGACGCCTGTGTAGTTCAGTTCGATCTTCTGGGTGGCGGTGGCCGTGAAGTTGAGCTGGGCGGTGTTGGCGGTGATTTTGGCCGCCGGGAAGGTCTGGGTGGCGAACTGGGTTTTGAGCCAGGCGACGCGGCCGTCTATGACGGTTTGGAGACCTGGGGTGTTGGTGCCGGTGAAGCCGCCGCCGGGCTGGCCGCCGGGTTGTTGGGCATTCAGGGGTGCGGTCATGGCGGATTCAAACTGTTCCAGGGTACTGAGCAGTTGGGTGTCGGCCTGGACGTAGGGGCGAATCATGGAGCGAATGGCGTTGGCGCGGGCGGTGAGTTTTTCGGGGGGGTAGATGCGGGAAACGAGAGCGCTGTAGATTTGGCGGTAGCGTTCCTTGTATTCGGGGATCTCCCAAAGCTTGGTGGCCAGCGGGCGAGTGGCGCTGGCTGCGCCGCCTCCGCCGGGGAAGCCGCCGCCGCCCCCGGGGGGGAGTCCACCTGGAGGCAGACCACCTGGAGGCAGACCACCGGGAGGGAGCCCGCCGGGAGGCAGTCCGCCCCCGCCGCCACCGGGGAAGCCTCCGCCGGTTTGCGTGTACTCGGTGGCGAGGTCGGTGATTGAGGTGCCGCCGCCAGGGAACGCGCCGAAGGCGAGGCTGGGATCCCAGACGATCCAGACCCAGCGCTTGTCGGACGGGCGGCGGTAGATGTTGAAGTTCTGATTGAGGCCGACGTAGCTGTCGAGATTGACGGTGGCGTTATCGAGGGCAAGGGCGGTGAGGACGCTGTCGATATCCATCAGCGGTTCCAGTTTGGCCTTGAGCTGCGCTGCGGGGGTGGCGCCGATGATTTTGCAGAGTTCGATGAGGTCGGCCCAGTCGTCGGCTTCCTCGTTGGTCTGCTTCTCCCACACCTCTTTGTATTTGGCCTTGTCGTCGCCGAGGTCGGCGAAGCTGGCGCCGATGTTGCCTTTGTAGAGGTTGCCGGTGTCCTCTTTGGAGCCGAAGTAGTTCTTCAGGAAGTCGCTGTTGACGACTTCGCCGAGGATGTAGAGGCCGATGTATTCGTCGTTGACGTAGAGGGCGGCGTAGTTGGTGCGGGGTGCTTTGAGGCCGAGGGCGGTGGCCATCTCGTAGTAGAGAGGCTCGCGAACGAGCGAGGGATCGTTGAGGCCGTTGGAGAGGTTAAAGGCGCCGATGCCGTCGATTTTCTGGCCTTTGACGAATTCGTTGAGCTTGATGCGGAAGGGTTTTTTGAGGGTCCGGGCGCCGGAGTAGGAGCTATTGCCTTTGTAGCGGACGCCGACGGAGGCGAATTTGTAGGGGCCCCATTCGAGGGAGCCTTCGAGGTAGGTGGCTTGTTGCTCTGTACCGAGGTAGTTTTTGGCGAGCTGGGCCCAGTAGTCGGGCTGGGCGAAGCGGACGCGGATTTCGTGGACCTTATCGCCATTGGACCAGGCATAGTGAGGGGGCGGCGTTTGGGCGAACAGGGCTGAGACAGCCACCAGGAAAATGACAGGGAGTTTCATTGTTCTGTAACAATTTACGCCCCCTTCTGGTTTTTCGTTTCGAGCCGCCCCGGATCTTTGCACTTCTTTACTTAGCGGGCTGCGACTCCGCTTGGCGCAGGTAGGCGTCGTTGCCGGCGAGCCAGTCGGCACGGACGGGGGCGAAGAGGTCGAAGACCACGGAGTCTTCCAGAACTTCGACGCGGTGGGGGAGGTTGGAGGGGATCTGCATGACCTCGCCGGCGTCGACGATGTACTCTTCTCCGGCGGCGATGAATTTCAGTTTTCCTTCGAGGACCATCGATACCTGTTCGTTCTCGTGGTGGTGTTCGGGAACGATGCCGCCTTTGGCGAGGCGGAGGTAGGCGATGGTCATGCGGTCGGTGTGGAGCGCCTGCCGGGCGAAGGTGGGGTTCAGATGTTCGAGGGGGATGTTTTTCCAACGATGAAGCTTCATACGAGGGGCGAGTGTATCATGGGACACAGGATTACACATGGCAATGAAGGGCGTTGTGCTGGCGGGAGGGACGGGAAGCCGCCTTTTTCCGCTCACTAAAATTACGAACAAGCATCTGCTTCCGGTCTACGATAAGCCGATGATTTACTACCCGATTCAGACCTTGGTGGATGCGGGTATTGAAGACATTCTGATCGTGACGGGCGGGCGGAACGCCGGTGATTTTCTGCGCCTGCTGGCCAATGGGAAGGAGTTCGGTCTGACCCATCTGGACTACACCTACCAGGAAGGCGAAGGCGGCATTGCCGAAGCTCTGGGGCTGGCGCACCACTTCGGCGCCGGGCACCGGCTGTGTGTGATTTTGGGCGACAACATCATTCAGGGCTCCATTCGCGAAGCGGTGGAGGACTTCCGGAAGCAGCCGTCGGGCGCCAAGATTCTGCTGAAAGAAGTGGAAGACGCCGAGCGGTTTGGTGTGGCCGAGATGGCCGATGGGAAGATCCTGGGCATTGAAGAGAAGCCGAAGAATCCGAAGTCGAACCTGGCCGTCACGGGCATTTATTTGTACGACGAGACGGTGTTCGATAAGGTCCAGCAGCTGAAGCGGAGTGACCGCGGCGAGCTGGAAATCACCGATGTCAACAACGCCTACATTGCGGAAGGATCGATGACTTTCGCGCAGTTGGATGGCTGGTGGACGGACGCGGGTACGTTTGAGAGTCTGCTGCGGGCGAACAATCTGGTGGCGGATACGCAGGAGAGCAAGGGTGAGTGAGCCGGTGGAGTATTCGATTCCCTGGAACGAAGAGAAGGGGATTGGCAACGTCATTCTGAAGGCCGAGGCTGAGGCGTTGATCCCCGGTGTGAAGGTGATTCCGTACTCGCTGTGGCCGGATGACCGGGGCTATTTTTTGGAAGTAGCGCGGATGGGGCAAGGCGGCGTGGCGGATTTCCCGCACGAATCGACGCAGGTTTCGGCGGCGATGAGTTTGCCGGGCACGATCAAGGCGTTCCATATCCACCGCTTTCAGACCGATTACTGGTCGCCGGCCTCCGGGATGTTCCAGGTGGCGCTGGTGGACCTGCGCGCCGATTCGCCCGCGTTCGGGCGGCGGAACACGTTCTATGTGGGTGCGCTGCGGCCGTGGCAGATTCTGATTCCGCCGGGCGTGGGGCATGGGTATAAAGTGATCAGCCACGAACCGGCGATGCTGGTGTATGTGACCAACCGGATCTACAATCCCGCCGATGAGGGCCGGATTGCGTACAATGATCCGGGCATTAACTACGACTGGGAGCTGCAGCACAAATGAAACTGCTCGTAACAGGTGGGGCCGGGTTTATCGGGTCCGCGTTTGTCCGGATGGCGTTGTCGGGAACGGAAGATTTGGCGCTGGGCAACCTGGATGTGTTGTCGTATGCGGGGAATCTGGAGAACTTGGTTTCGGTTTCGGACGACACGCGCTACCGGTTCTTCAAGACCGACGTGGCCGATGCGGCGGGCGTGGAAGCGGTGTTTGCCGAGTTCCAGCCGGACGCGGTGGTGCACTTTGCGGCGGAGTCCCACGTGGACCGCAGTATCCATTCGCCGGAGCCGGTGATCCGGACCAACCTGAACGGGACGTTCACGATGCTGGAGGCGGCCCGGCGGCATAAGACGCCGCGGTTTCTGCACGTTTCCACCGACGAGGTGTACGGTTCGATCGACGAGCCGCACGATGCTGACGAGGAGTATCCGTTGCGGGCGAGCAGCCCGTATTCGGCGTCGAAGGCGGGGAGCGACCTGTTGGCGCTTTCCTACTACACGACGTACAAGATGAACGTGAGCGTGACGCGGGCTTCGAATAATTACGGCCCGTTTCAGTTTCCGGAAAAGCTGATTCCGCTGATGATCGCCAATGCGCTGGAGGGCAAACAGTTGCCGGTGTATGGCGACGGGATGCAGATCCGGGACTGGTTGTATGTGGACGACCATTGCCGGGCGATCCGGGCGGTGTTGGACAAGGGGCGCGCCGGGCAGGTCTACAACATCGGTGGCAGCCGTGCGTTGCCGAACATCGAAGTGGTGCAGCGGATTCTGGCGGCGACCGGGCACGATGAAACGCTGATCAAGTATGTGGCCGACCGGCCTGGGCACGACCGGCGGTACGCCATTACGAGTGAGAAGGTGGAGCGGGAGACCGGATGGAAGCCGCAGGTTGAGTTCGAAGCCGGGTTGGCCGAGACGGTGCGTTGGTATAAAGAGAACGCGGCGTGGATCGCCAATGTGCGGAGCGGGGCGTACCGGGATTTCTACGAAAAGAATTACGGGGCTCGGTAGAGGCTACTGGCAGGGGCGGGAAGCGACGACCATTCCGGTGGCGATGTCCGCGGGGACGGGTTTGGCGAAGTAGTAGCCCTGCGCGTAGGGGCACTGGACGTTGTGTAGCCATTGGAGTTGTTCGATGGTTTCCACTCCTTCGGCGATGACGTCGAGTTTCAGGTTCCGTGCCAGTGAGATGACGGCTTTGACGACTTCGGCGCAGTTGTCATCGACTTCGACACGGGAGATGAACGACCGGTCGATTTTGAGGGCATCGAAGGGCAGATTGGTAAGGTAGTTGAGCGACGAGTAGCCGGTGCCGAAGTCATCGATCATCAGGCCAACGCCGACGTCATGGAGGCGGCGGAGGATATCGGCGGCGATCTGGATTTCGCCGATGAGTACGCTTTCGGTGACTTCCAGGCAGAAGGCGCCGTTGGGCAGGGCGAGATCGGTGACGACGCGGGAGACGAGATCGATCAATTCGCGGTCGAAGAACTGTTTGACGCTGAGGTTGACGGACACCTGCAGATTTCCGCCGGGAAGCAGGCGAAGCCATTCGGCGAACTGGCGGGCCGATTCTTCCATGGCCCAGGCGCCGATGGGAATGATCATGCCGGTCTCTTCGGCGATGGGGATGAACTTGAGGGGTGGGACGAGGCCGAGCGTAGGGTGTCGCCAGCGGATGAGCGCTTCGAAGCCGGCGAGGGCACCGGATACGATGTCGATCTTGGGTTGATAGAAGAGGACGAATTCCTGGTTGTCGAGCGCATGCCGCAGATCGATTTCGAGGTCCATGCGGTGCAGGGCGTCGCGCCGCATTTCACAATCGAAATTGATAGAGCGGGCGCGGCCGAGCGCCTTTGCCTGGTGGAGGGCAATTTCGGCATCGCGCAGAAGTTCGAAGGCGTGTTCGTAGGTGTCGCCATGGCTGAGGGCGATGCCGATGGAGGCCGAGAGCCGGATTTCGCGACCGCCCAGTTGGAGCGGGCGCCGGATCTGCGCCTGCAGACGGTCCGCAATGGAGCGGGCCATTTCGATTTGGGCGACATCGTTCAAGATGAGCAGGAACGTATCCCCGTGGACGCGAGCGAGATAGTCCTCCGGACGGCCCCCGGTAGAGACGGTGCGGGTGGCGCGTTCCAGGCGGAGCGCGATTTCCCGGAGGATGCGGTCCCCGGCTGTGGCGCCGAGACTTTCGTTGACGACACGGAAACGGTCGATATCGAGGAGTAACAGGGCGAACGGGACCGCCTCGCCCTGCCGGGCGGCACTCAGCATCCGGTCCACGCGTTCCAGGATGTTTTCCCGGTTTGGGAGTTGTGTCAACCAGTCGATACTCTTGTTGCGGGTAATGTCGGTCTGCAGCCCGGTGAGGCGCAGCAGTTGGCCGTCCCGGTCCCGTTCGACATTCGCGCGGCAGTAGATCCAGCGGATCTCGCCAGACGGGGTGACGATGCGATACTCCTGGCCGAATTCGAACTGATCGGAGTTCGCGCGGAGCGCGCGGAAAGCTGTTTCCACCGTCTCCACGTCTTCCTTGTGGACGAAGGAAAGCCACTCTTCCAGGTGCGTTGGCCCGACGATTGGACGTCCGGCGAGCCGGCCCCATTCGGACGAAAACCAGAACGTATCGGTGGAGACGTTCCATTCCCAAATGACATCGGTGGAGACGGCGGTGGCGCGGAAGACGCGTTCAGCACGGTCGCGTGCGCCCTGGCCGGCGTCCTTTTGACGGAGTTGCGATTGGACACGGGCCAGGCCCCGTCCCCCCTCGCCGCCGGTGGACAGACAATCGTTGGCGCCGGCTTCGAGCGCGGCGGTTTCGATGCCGCCCTTGCTCTCGTTCGCCAGCATGATGACGGGCAGTTGCTGGGGCGTCCAGGCGGCGCGGAGTAGACGGAGAAGATCGAGGCCAGCCATGCCGGGCAGTGTTTCACCAAGGAGTACCAGCTCCACTTCGCTTTCGCGAATCCGTTCCAGGGCTTCGCCGGCGGTGGCGGCGAGATCGACACTGTATCCGGCTCCGGTAAGACTCGCCGTCAGTTCGCCGTGGGCGTCCGGGGCCGGGTCGACGACGAGGATATGCCGGGGCTGCACGGGCACAGCTTGTACGTCCTCATTGTCCGGTGGCGGAGGCGGAGGCACGGGTTGACTGGATGTAGGCCACAGTCCCATTCTTTTGACGTATCGGCGGCGGTCGCCGATTCTTGAGTTGATACGATGCAGGAATGCAACGTCGACAGTTTCTTCGCACCGCGGGTACTCCTCTGGTCGCAATGGGGTATGCCGCGGAAAAGCCACGGCCGAACATCCTTTGGATCTCCTGCGAAGACTCCAGTCCCTACGCTTTTTCCTGTTACGGCGACCCGCTGGCCTGGACGCCAAACATCGACGCTTTTGCCAAGACCGGGGTCCGCTACACTCATTGCTACAGCGTGGCCGGGGTGTGTGCGCCGACGCGTTCCGGGATTATCACCGGGATGTACCCGGCCTCGATCGGATCCCAGAATATGCGGTCGCAGATTCAGCGGCCGGAATTCGTCCGCTGCTTCCCGGAGTATCTGCGTGATGCCGGGTACTACGCGACCAACAACGTGAAGACTGACTACAACTTCGCGGTGCCCAAGGCGGCCTGGGACGAGGTGTCCCGGCAAGCGCACTGGCGCAAGAGGCCGGTGGGGAAGCCGTTCTTCGCCGTATTCAATACCGAAACTTCACACGAATCCAGGATTCGTGTGACCGGCGAGGCGCACGCCAAGGTGACGCCGCACGTGACCCGGCGGGTGGATCGCGCGAAGGTGCCGGTGCCGCCCTATTGGCCGGATACGGAAACCGTGCGCGAGCAGATCGCCAATTTCTACGAGTGCGTCAGCGAGGTGGACTACGAAGCCGGGCGGATCCTGAAGCAGTTGCAGGACGACGGACTGGCCGAGGACACGATCGTGTTTTTCTGGTCCGACCACGGCGTGGGGCTGCCGCGGTCCAAGCGTTGGAACTATGAGTCCGGCACGCGGGCGCCGTTGATCGTACACATCCCTGAGAAGTGGCGCGTGGCCGGACAGGCCAAGCCGGGGACGGTGGACGGGCAGTTGGTCTCGTTCCTCGACCTGGCGCCGACGGTACTGAACCTGGCGGGCGTGCCGCTGCCGAAGCACTTCCAGGGACGGGCGTTCCTGGGGCCTGCGCTCCGTGCGCCGCGCGAGTACATCTACTCCTGCCACGACCGGATGGACGAGCGGTACGAGATGATTCGCGCCACCCGCGATAAACGCTATCGCTACATCCGGAATTACCGGCCGTTCCTGCCGTACTACCAGTACATGAACACCTCCGAAGGGTCCCCGGTGATGAAGGACCTGCGGCGGTTGCATGCCGAGGGCAAGTTGACGGCGGCGGCGGCGCGTTGGATGGCCGACACCAAGCCGGCGGAAGAGCTGTACGACACCGAGAATGATCCGCACGAGATCCGGAATCTGGCCGGGGATCCGGCGCTGCGGTCGGTGCTGGAGCGGATGCGAAAGGCGCATGTGGCCTGGCAGGAGGAGGTGCAGGATCTGGGGCTGTTCCCGGAGGGCGAGATTCTGCGGGAAGAAAAGAAGTTGGGGAACCGGCACGCGATTTTGCGGCAGCCGGGGCGGGGGAAGTTGCTGGCGGCGCTGCGCGCGGTGGCCGGCACCACCGATCCGGGCGTTCTGCGGGCGGCACTGGCGCATCCGGAGGCCGCGGTCCGGTACTGGGGCGCAACGGGTTTGGCGAACTTGAAACTGCGGGCGGAGGCACTGGATGATGAGTCGCCCAGCGTGCGGATTGCGGCGGCGATGGCGTGTCTGCGCGCGGGGGAGGACGCGAAGGCCGTGGAGGTGCTGCGGGCGGCGCTGGAGGATCCGGAGGAGATGATTCGATTGGAGGCGGGCAACGCGGCGGACCGGATTGGGGAGCGGGCACGTTCGTTGGAGAAGACGTTGGAGGCGCGGTTGAGCGATCCGCGGGATAAGACGAACTACCCGTCGCGGGTGGCGAACCGGGTTTTGAACGTGCTGCGGGGGACGGACCGGGAGGTGAAGTAGGTGGATTGACATCATGATGCTTCGCATGGAAGCATCATGATGTGCGGACGACATTGACGATTGACGATGATGTGGCGGCGTTGCTGGCCGAAGCGCAGCGCCGCAGCGGGGCGTCTTTCAAGGAGACGGTGAATCAGGCGTTGCGGAAGGGGTTGCATAGTCCGGCCCTCCCGCGGGAGCGGTTTCAGGTGACTCCGATCCGGGCGGGGCTCAATGAGATATGGAAGTCCGATAGCGTTTCCGAGTTACTGGAGATTTTGGAAGGCCCGGAACACAGGTGATCGTCGTTGATTTGAATTTGCTGGTTTATGCCTATGACGAGACCGCGATTCATCATACGGCCGCGCGCCTTTGGCTGGAAGACGTATTCTCAAACGCCCCGCTGGTGTATCTGCCGTGGCAATGCATCTGCGGATTCTTTCGAATTATGACGAATCCGCGACTACCGGGAAGGCGGTACAGCGTGGATGAAGCGGCTGCCGTGGTCGATTTGTGGTTACGTCTGCCGAATATCCGGGCGGTGGGGCCGGGCGCCGATCATTGGGCGCACTTCCGGCGGATGCTCGTGGATGGGCAGGCGGCGGGTCCGTTGGGAAGTGATGCGACTCTGGCGGCTCTGGCCATCGAGTTGGGGAGCGTTTTCTATACGGCTGACCGCGGATTTGCCCACTATCCCGGCCTGCGCTGGAAAAATCCCCTAGTGTAAGGGCCCGCCGCCTCGCTACAATTGAAAGCTCGGGCCAGCCTTTCGAATGCTCCTGTCGAGCTCCGTCTACTTTTTTTTCCTGATCGCGGTCTTCTTCCTGTATTGGCCCTTCTCTAAGTGGCGTGCGGCGGGGCTGAGCGTGCTGTTGTTTGCCAACTACTTCTTCTACGCGAAGTGGGACATCTTCTATTTGGCGCTGATTCCGATCGCCTCTTCGATCGATTTCACCATCGGCCTGGCGCTGGGCAAGGTGAAGTCGCCCGGCGGCCGGAAGGCCCTAGTCACTCTATCTGTCCTGGTAAACCTAGGCATCCTCGCCGTCTTCAAATACGCCGGGTTTTTCCTCGAAAGCTGGGGGCAGTTTACCGGCCAGGCCGTGGGCAAGTGGGAGTGGACGTTTCCGCTGGGGATCTCCTTTTACTGCTTCCAGTCGCTGACCTACACCATCGACATCTACCGGAAAGACGCCAAGCCGACGTCGAGCTACCTGTCGCACCTCACCGCCGTCTCCTTCTTCCCAACCACGCTCGCCGGCCCGATCACGCGCGTGGCCGACCTGGTCAAGCAGCTGGAAAAGCCGGACCGGGCTCTGGACGCGGCCGACGGCTCCCGCGCGCTGTTCCTCATCGGCCTCGGGCTGATGAAGAAGCTACTGATCGCCGACTACCTGGCCGAAAACCTGGTCAACCGTGTCTTCGATTTCCCTGGCCTCTATTCCGGCGGCGAAGTGCTGGTGGGTGTGTACTGCTATGCCCTGCAGCTCTATTTCGATTTCTCCGGCTATAGCGACATCGCCATCGGCTCCGGCCTCCTGCTGGGCCTGAAGCTGCCGATCAACTTCAACCAGCCCTACTCGGCGGCCAATATCAACGACTTCTGGCGCCGCTGGCACATCAGCCTTTCCAACTGGCTGCGCGACTATCTGTTCTTCTCCCTGCCGGGCAAGCGCAACGCCGTGATGCCGTATCTGAACCTGGTGATCACCATGGCGCTGGGCGGCCTGTGGCACGGGGCGAGTTGGAACTTTGTCATCTGGGGCCTGCTGCACGGCGCGGGCCAAGCGGTTTCGCGGTTCTGGCAGGCCAAGCGCGGCCAGGCCAAGCCCTGGACGCCCACCTGGTTCCGCACCTTCGTCACCGTGCAGTTCGTCTGCTTCTGCTGGATTTACTTCCGGGCGTCGTCGCTCGAACAGGCCAATCTGGTTGTGGAGCGGATCGCCTCCGGGACGTGGGCCTTCGATAATGTTTCGGGCGGGCTGTGGTCGGTGTTCGCCCTGGCGATTGCCGGGCACTATGCGCCCAAATCCTGGCTGGAGTCGCCGCGCGACCTGTTTGTCCGCGCACCCTTTTACGCCCAGGCCGTTGTTTTGCTGCTGTTGGCGATCGCGATTCAATATGTCGCGGCGACCGGCGCGGCGCCGTTCATCTACACGAAATTCTGATGGCACTTCCCAAGAAAGCAGCGTTGACCTTGGCCGCCCTGGCGGCGATGATGACGGCGCCGGACCTTCTCCCGGCGTTCAAGGACTACCGCATGCTGGATTGGACGACGGTCCCGAACGTGCTGGATTTCCAGGTGCGAACGCGGTCGGAGGACCCGGTTGGCGACGAGCAGGTGCGGCTGCGTCCGGACACGACGCCGGAGAAGGCCGACGCGCCGAAGCTGATCGACACCAAGGGCGACCTGCAGCGCTTCTACGCCGCGCTTCACGCCACCGAGCGGCGGGACGAAGGCGCGGTGACGCGAATTCTGCACTACGGCGATTCGCCGACGACGGCCGACCTGATCACCGCCGACGTGCGGGCGCTGTTTCAAAAGGAGTTCGGCGACGCCGGGCACGGCTTTGTTCTCGTGGCCAAGCCATGGGCGTGGTACGGGCATCGGGGCGTGACGGTGAAGGGGTCGGGCTGGAAGATTGAGCCGGCGAATACGGCCGACTTGCGGGACGGCCAGTACGGATTGGGCGCCGTGAGTTTCCGGGGCGGGCCGGGTGCGTCGTCGAAGATCACGGCGAGCGATTCGGGGCACACGAAGTTTGAAGTAGCGTGGCTGTCGCAGCCGGATGGTGGGTCCTTTATGGTGTCCGCCGATGGGCAGACGGTGGGGACCATCGACACCATGGCGCCGGAGGTGACGCCGAGTTTTCAGACGATCACCGTGCCAGGTGGTTTTAAGGAAGTGGCCATTGGCCAGGTGACCGGGAAGGTTCGGCTGTACGGCGTGCGGCTGTTGAAGGATACGCCCGGAGTGGAGTACAACTCGATGGGCGTCAACGGGGCGGCCATTACGATTCTGGCGCGGAACGTGGGCGAAGAACACTGGGGCGAGCAGTTGCGCCACGTGAAGCCGCACCTGGTGGTGATCAACTATGGGACGAACGAGAGCGTCTACGCCAAGTATGTGGATACGGCGTTTGAACTGGAGCTGGTGCGGGCGGTGAAGCGGGTGCGGAAGGCGGTGCCGGAGGCGTCGATTCTAATCATGAGTCCGATGGACCGGGGGCAGCGGATGCCGAGCGGGGAGATCGGGACCGTGCCGCCGTTGAGCCGCCTGGTGGCGCTGGAGCAGCGCGTGGCGGCCGAGTACGGCTGCGCGTTTTTCAATACGTTTGAGGCGATGGGCGGGCCGGGGACGATGGGCCGCTGGTACACGGCGGAGCCGCGCATGGTGGGCGCCGATCTGATTCACCCCATGCCATCGGGGGCGAAAATCGTGGGAAACCTGCTGTATAAGTCGTTGCAGGACGGCTACCGGCGGTACAAGCTGGCGCTGGCCAAAGAGAAGTTCGGCCCTCCCACGGCCGGCGAAACCCGCCCCTGAAGTTTGAGACAATAAAGGGTCCGGCCATTTCTGCCGAATTGGTACGTAGGAGAGAATGCGCTTTTTCGCCACAATGTGTGTGTGCCTTGGTTTTGGCGTGATGGCCTTGTTTGGGGCTGCCGCGCCGAAGAAGAAGGTGACCTCGAAAAAGAAGCCCGTCGCGGTGCGGAAGGCGCCGGTGGCCGCGCGGAAACGCACGACGACGGTCGCCCGGCGTCCTGCCACGCGCCCTGCGCCGCGGCCGACCGTGATGCCGGCGGCGGTACGTGCGACGGCCAACGATGCCGTAGCGCAGTGGCTGAATGTACCGGGTTTGATGGAAAATCCGGCGGCATTAGTGCCGTTTTTCGAACAGCTGTACCGGCTGGAGCGCGGGGAATCGAAAGAAGTTCTGCGCGTGTTCCAGTACGGCGATTCGCACACCGCGGCCGATGAATGGTCGGGAACGTTGCGGTATTTGCTGCAGGCGCGGTTTGGCGATGGCGGGAATGGGTTTTCGCACGCCGGCCGGCCGTGGCTGGGGTATCGCCGTCTGGACCTGAAGAGCTGGAACACCAACGGCTGGTATAGCGATGGGCTCGCCGGGCGCGATGGCGACGGGTTGTATGGCTTGGCCGGGGTCAGCATGTCGACGGAGCGCGCCGGCGAGATGGTGAACCTGCAAACGGAGTCCGAACGGGCGGAATTCCACTATTTGCGGCAGCCGGGCGGCGGCCGGGTGGAGATCTCCGACAACGGTTCGCTGGTGGAGATTATCGACACGGACGGACCGGGGATGCCGATGATTCACAAGTTGCCGCTCGCTCCGGGATCGCATTTGCTGGCGGCGCGGACGCTGGACCGGAAACCGGTTCGCCTGCACGGCTGGGTGACGGAGAATTCGCGCGGGTTGACGTGGGAGATGATGGGCATCAATGGCGCCCAGGCATCGATTGGCCTGAAGTGGGAAGACGCTGGCCTGGCGCCGGTCTATCAGGCGCACATGCCGGGGTTGATCGTTCTTGCGTACGGAACCAACGAGGCGCGGAACAAGGATTGGACGTTTGAGAGCTATCGCGACATGTTCATCGCGCTGCTCGACAAGTACCGGCGGCTGGCGCCGGCGGCGTCGATTCTGGTGGTTGGACCGCCGGATCACCAGTGGCGCACGCGCGCCGGGTGGGCTTCGGTGGAAAAGATTGACGTGATTATGGAAGCCCAGCGCGCGGCCTGTCAGGCGCGCGGGGCGGCGTTCTGGGACGTGCGGGACCGGATGGGTGGCAAGGGCGCCATGCGCCAGTGGGTTTTCGCCGGCATGGCGCAGGGCGACTACGTACATTTCACCGGACCGGGTTACCGTCTGCTGGGCGCGGCATTGTATAAGGAACTGATGGGGCAATTTGCCACGTTCGCCCGCGTGCGGCGTGAGACGATGGAACCTAAGACCGCGGCATATGCCGCCCCCGACACAAATGGACAAACGCAAACAAATCCTTGAAATCATCCGCGCTGTTGCCGGGAAGGAGCCCACGGTGGCTCCCGATGAGTCGCTGTTCGACAGCGGCGTGCTGGACTCGTTCGGCCTGCAGGACCTGGTAACGGGCCTGGAGAAGAGTTTTGGCGTGAAGATTCCGGATTCGGATCTGACGCCGCGCAAGTTTGACTCGATTGAGCGCATCGAAGAATATCTCGAGGAGCACGGGAAATAGCGTGGCGTTTCTGAAAGCATTCGGGTCTTATCTGCCGGAGCGGATTGTGACCAACGCCGAGATTGGCGCTCGCGTCGGTTGTGACGCGCAGTGGATCCGGAACGTGTCGGGTATCGATGAACGGCGGTTCGCGCGCGACGACGAGTCGGTGACGGATCTGGCGCTGCGTGCGGCGACGGATTGTCTGGAGCGGGCGAAGGTGAGTGCGTCGGAGTTGGGGATGATCCTGGTGGCGAGCGGATCGTGGGAGCGGCAGTTCCCCGGGCCGGCCGCTTCGGTGGCGAACCGGCTGGGGCTGGATTCGACGCCGTGCCTGGACATGCCGATGGCGAGCGCCGGTTCGTTGTTCGGCATCTCGCTGGCGTCGCGGCTGTGCGCCTCGTTGGGGCCGATTTTGGTGATTGGCGCGGAAAAGATGTCGAAAGTGGTGGAGCGGGAACCGATGGAGCGGGGCGTGGCGATCCTGTTCGGCGATGGCGCCGGGGCGTGCCTGGTGCATCCGTCCGATGGCTTTGCGCGGATTGTCGATTGCGGGCTCTACTCCGATGGCGCCTATGCCGAGGATTTGAAGCTGCCGTTCAGCTCACCGCTGGAGATGAACGGGCGGTCGGTCATTCTGCAGGCTTCGCGCAAAATTCCACGAGCGATTGCGACGTTGCTGGAACAGCACCGCCGCCGCGCTGCCGATGTCGGCGTGTTCCTGATGCACCAGGCGAATCAGAACCTGATCGCCCGTGTGGCGCAGGCGCTGGAAGTGGCCGAAGACAAGTTTTACTCGAACATCAAGAAGTTCGGGAATACCTCATCGGCGTCGATGTTGATTGCCGCCGCGGAGTGGTCGACGACGAACGAACTCGCCCCCGGCGAGACGCTCTGCTTCGCCGCGTTTGGCGCCGGTTTCCATTGGGGCGCGTTGCTGGCCGAAGGCTCCGCCTGATTCTGTCCAGTTAACGTGGGTCGCGGCTAGACGAACCGGGAAACTATGCAAAGCGGGGCGGACCAGTCCGCCCCGCTTGCACAATACATCGATTGGTGACTAGAACGTCATGCGAAGCGCCAACTGCAGAATGCGTGGATCGGCCGCGCTGGTGATACGCATGAATTGCACACTGTTCTGCGTCGCGTTCGGAGCGCCGAGGTTCGTGCGGTTGAACGCGTTGAACGCCTCAAACCGGAGCGTGGTCGTGAATCGCTCCTTCAACGTGAACCCCTTCGCCAAGCCGAAATCGACGCTCGCGAAGCCCGGAGCGCGGTACGTATTCCGCCCCAGCGTTCCAAAGGTGCCCAGCGCGTTCGGCGCGAACGCCGCCCGGTTCAGATACTGATCGATCACCGCGCCCTGGGCCCGGCCATCGCCGAGAATCGCGTTGCCAATAATGTCGGCGCGCTGTCCGCCGGTGCCGGTGCGCGCGTTGTCCACGCCGCTGCCCACCGTGAACGGGAAGCCCGATTGCAGGCTAACGATCGAGTTCAAACTCCACCCGCCGAGAATGGCGTTCGCCATCCGGTTGGCCGGCTTCACGGGTAGTTCCCACAGGCCGGAGAGGTTGAATACATGTCGCTTGTCGAAGTCCGAAGGACCTTTGTCGTAAGCCTGGTTGTTCGGATCGGTGCGAGCCTGCCCGGTGGCCTTGTTGGCCGAGGCATCATCGATCGATTTCGAAAACTGATAGTTCGTCAGAATCGAGACGCCCTTGGCAAATCGCCGCTCCGCCGTCAACTGCAGCGCGTGGTACGTCGAGTTGCTGACCGGTTCAATGATGGTCACGTTGCCCAACCGCGGCGCCAACGGCCGGCGTGCGTTTGTGGTGGCCGTGGTCACCCCCGGCGCATAGACGGCCGCGTTGAACTCCCGCAGCGCCACCATCCGCGTGCCCTTCGATCCGGCATACGAAGCGCGGCCAATGAAGCCGCCGCCGATTTCGCGCTCCATCGTCAGATTCCACGATTGGATGTACGGGTTGCGCATGCTCTGCTCGTACAGGAACTGCGTCGAAAACTGCGGGAAGGCGACCGTGCTCGGCGGCGTGGTCGTGCCCGGGAACGGGTTCGTCGTGCCCGCCCAGGGGTTGGAGAAGTTGTTCGTCGCGTTGCCATTGACGGTTACCACCGTGCCGAACGGCGCCTGATTGGCCAGGCTATTGGTGGAGATGGTGTTCGAGCGGTCAAAGAAGATGCCGTAGCCACCGCGGATGGCGGTCTTGCCGTCGCCAAACACGTCCCAGGCAAAGCCCAGCCGCGGCCCAAAGTTTGTCATCGTCTTTTCAAACCCGCCGGCGGGAATGCCGCTGTCGCCGGGGTAAAGGACACCGGGCGGAGCATTCACATAACGGGTCGACTGCTGGCCCGCGCGCCACGTCGCCAGTTTCCCATCCACATCGGTGTAGGGCAGGAATGGCTCCCAACGCACGCCGAGATCGAGCGTGAAGTTGCGTCGCACCTTGAACGAGTCCTGGAAGAAGAAGCTCACCATATCGAAGCGCGTCTTCTTGTATTCGCCGATGCCCTGCGCCAGCGTATTGAATTTGCCGATCAGGAAATCCGCGAGCGAGTCGGTGGTGAACGGTGCGTTGCCGTTAAAGTTGAACTGACCGTTGGCGCGGAAGTTGTTGATGATGTCGCCGATTCCGTGGCTGTACTCGCCGCCGAAGGTGATCTGGTGCTTGCCCTTGGACCAGCGCATCGTATTCGTCAATTGATACTCTTTGCGAATAAAGTCGTTCGTGTCGCCGGTGTTCATCGTGTCGAAATAGCCAGCGACGGTGATGTGATACTGCGGCTTGTCGTCGTTAAACATGTTCACGCCGAGATCCTTCAGGCTCTTGGCCGGATAGATCGGGACGGCGTCACCATTCGTATGGTTGTAGCTGAAGAGGAACTGGTTGGTGAGCGTGGGGCTCACAATGTGGGTGTCGGTGATGGTGACGGAGGTGTTGTTCCACCCGCGCGGTGTCACCTGTTCGAAGAAGTTGGCGGTGTTCAATAGGCCAGGGCTGGATGCAATGGAACTCCAGAAACGGCCGCTCAGCCGGTTGTTGGAGCCGATCTGCTGATCGCCACGGGTCAGAATCTGATCGTCACGGAACGCATTCGGCGGTGCCACGGAGATCGTGTTGCCCGACGTTGGCAGCGGGATGTGGTCGCGTAGGATCGCCGCGCTTACCGGGTTAAAAAGCGACACGGGAACGCGGTTCCCGGGGAATGGATTCAGGTTGTCGAATGGGTTGCGCAGCGCGCGGGCTGTGATGTTGGAGAAGTCGCCCGTTCGTTGGGCGGGAGTGGGGACAACGCGGCCAACGGTGATCGGCGTTTGGCGCTGCGTGGTGCCTTGATACGAGAAGAAGAAGAACGTCTTATCGCGGCCGTTGTAGAGTTTCGGAATGAAGACCGGACCGCCCAGCGTGGCCCCGAACTGGTTGCGCTTCAATCCGTCGTCGCGGCGGATATTGGAACCCGGCGAAACCGGAGGGTTGAAGAAGTTGCGGGCATTGATGGCCTTGTTGCGAACAAACTCAAACGCGCTGCCGTGAATCTCGTTGGTGCCCGATTTCGTTACCGCGTTCACCAGCCCGCCCGATTGGCGTCCGAACTCGGCGGAGAAGTTGTTTGTCTGCACGCTGAATTCCTGCAACGCGTCAGGGTTCGGCATTGGATTGGCGGCATTCGAATAGTGGTCGTTGTTCTGCGCGCCGTCCAGCACGTAGTTGGTGCTGTTGGACCGGTTCCCATTCACCGAGACCGGCAGTGTGCCGGGGTAGGTGGTGCCGGAGGTGACGTCGGCGCGGGTGTCTCTCACCACGCCCACGATCAGTTGCATCAACTGCGTGGGGTTCCGTCCATTCAATGGCAATTCGGCAATCCGCTTCTGGTCGACAACGGCTTTCAGCGTCGCCGTCGTCGTATCCACCACCACCGCCTGGCTGGAAACGGTGACCGTCTCCGCGGCCGTGCCGACGGCGAGGTTCACGTCAACGCGCGCGACCTCATTCACTTGCAGCCGAACGCCGCGGGTCTGATACTTCTTGAAGCCGTTCACTTCGGCAACCAGATCGTAGCTGCCAACGGGCAGCGTGCGAATGCTGTAGGCTCCGGTATCGTCCGTTGTCGCCTGAAAAGTGGCTGAGGTGCCGGTGTTTGTGACGGTGATGTTCACCGACGGAACCACGGCGCCCGACGGGTCCTTGACGATGCCGCTTATGGTGCCTGAGACATTCTGTGCCAGGGAAGGAAGCGCGGCGAGAAGTAGTATTGCGAATGCGCCGATCAGGTTCACGTGGATCTCCTTGAAATGGTGGCGACTGGTTGCGATCGAGGCGGGCGTGAGCCGAATAGGCTTGGGCCGGCCCGGTACGTATATGGGAGCTTCGGCGCGCAGTGCGCTCGCACCCATCCCACTTGCAACGCATAGAATATCAGAGAGACTCTCTATTGTGGACGAGACGCGAGCGCAGACAGTGACACGGCTTCTCGGGGCCTGGCGCGGCGGGGACCGGGCGGCGCTGGATGCGCTGACGCCGATCGTCTATCAGGAGTTGCGCCGGCTGGCCTCGTCGTATCTGAAGGGCGAGCGGCGCGGGCATTCGCTGCAGCCAACGGCGTTAATCCACGAGGCGTATCTGCGGCTTCTGGACGGCAACATGCCGCAGTTTAACGGGCGGTCGCATTTCTTCGGCGTGGCGGCGCAGATCATGCGTCAGATTCTGATCGATTTCGCCCGCAGTCGCACCGCGCAAAAGCGCGGCGGCGGGGCGGAGCACGTCGGCCTGTTGGACCAGGACGCGATTAGCCTTGATAAGACCGATGAGCTGCTGGCGATTCACGAGGCGTTGGACCGGTTGGAGACGCAGGACCAGCGGAAAGCCAAGGTGATAGAGTTGCGCTACTTTGGCGGACTGAACCGGGACGAGATCGCCGAGGCCCTGGAGTTGACGCTGGCGACGGTGAAACGGGACCTGGCGCTGGGCGAGGCGTTTTTGCGGCGGGAATTGAGTTTGCGAAAGGTGGCCGAGGCGTGAACAAAGCTTCTGTGGACGAGATTCGGGCGCGCTTCGACGGCGATGTGGAGCGGTTTTCGAATCTGGAAACCGGGCAGCTGTCCACGCAGGACGCGGCGCTGGTGCTGGAGATGATCGCCGCCTCGGCGCGCCGGGTGACGCCGGAGGCGAAGGCGCTGCTCGACCTTGGCTGCGGGGCGGGGAACTTCAGTTTGAAGCTGGCGCAGGTGTTCGCGTTCGAAAAGGTCACGCTGGTGGACCTGAGTGCCAACATGCTGGACCGGGCCATGGAGCGCTTGGCGCCGACGGGTGCGGAGTTGCGGGCGCTGCAGTGTGATGTGCGGGATCTGGACCTGGAGCCGGAGTCGCAGGATGTCATCGTGGCGGCCGCGGTGCTGCACCATCTGCGGGCGGAAGTGGAATGGGCGGCCGTGTTCCGGCAGTTGTTCGGTGCGCTGCGGCCGGGCGGCAGTCTGTGGATATGGGACCTGATCGCCCACGATATTCCCGGCGTGCAGGCGGAGATGTGGGAACGGTATGGGGCCTATCTGACGTCGTTGAAAGGGGAGGCCTATCGGGACCACGTGTTCGAATACGTGGCCTATGAGGACTCGCCACGCAGCGTGGCGTTTCAACTCCATCATCTGCGCGCGGCTGGATTCCAGGCCGATGTGATCCACAAAAACGGGAGCTTTGCCGCCATCGGGGCGTGGAAGCCGTAGTGGCCCGTTAGCGCGCGCGCCTGTTGTTGTGATAGACAGGTACCCATGCAACGACGTGAGTTCTTTACGCAGGCGACGGCGGCGGCGCCCTTTTTGCAGGCCTCTCAGGTAGGCGGGCGTGGTCCATTGAAGATCACCGACGTGAAACTGCACCTGATTGGCAGCGGCGGACGGAACTTCTGCATCGTCCGCGTGGAAACCGATCAGGGCATTCAGGGCATCGGCGAAGCCTACTCCTGCGGCCCGGACGCGGCCATCGTGGAAGTGGTGAAGGACTTCCGCGGCTGGCTGATCGGCCAGGATCCGCGCAACATCGAACATCTCTATTCGATGATGGTGAACTTCACGCGTTTCCCCGGCGGGCTTGTTGTCAACGCGGCCATCAGCGGCATTGAACATGCGCTGTGGGATATTGCGGGTAAGGCTGCCGGGCTGCCTGTTTATATGCTGTTGGGCGGCAAGTGCCGCGACAAGATCCGCACCTATCAAAGCGCGGGCACCCCGGAGACGGCCAAACGGCTGGTGGAGAAATACGGCTACACGGCCATCAAGATGCGCCCGCAGCCGGATCAGGACAATGCGAAGCCATACAACGAAATCACCCGCGGAGCCGCCGCCCGCGTGAAGGCGATGCGCGAGATGCTGGGTCCGGACATCGACATCGGTTGTGACATTCACGCGCGGTTTTTTGAAGTGACGCGCGCGGCCCGGCTGGCCGCGGCCATCGCGCCGTACAACCCGATGTGGCTGGAAGAGCCCATCCGGCCGGAGAACGAACACGCGATGAAGAAGCTGGCCGACCGGGTGACGATCCCGCTCGCCAGCGGCGAGTGCAACTACCAGCGCCACGAGTTCCGGCGGCTGTTGGAGCTGGGCGCGTTGGACATCATTCAGCCCGACATCTGCCTCTGCGGCGGCCTGCTGGAGATGAAGAAGATCGCCGCTATGGCGGAAGCTCACTATGTGACAGTGGCCCCGCATAACCCCATGGGCCCGGTGGCGACGGCCGTGAACGTGCATTTCGCGGCGTCGACGTCGAACTTCTTTATTCTCGAGTACCACCCCGACGATGAAGGCGTGCGCAAGGATGTTCTGAAAGAACCGTTGATGGTGAAGGACGGCTATATCCCGCTGCCGACCAAGCCGGGCCTCGGCATTGAGTTGAATGAAGAGGCGATCAAGAAGTATCCGCCGGTCAGTTGGCACCGCGGTTTCGCGTATCGGGCGGACGGGAGCGTGGGGTATATCTAGTTGATATAGAATCATTCCATGTCACGGCTGGATGGTTTCGATCGACGCGCGTTTCTCCGCCTGGGAGCCAGCGTTCCCGCGCTGGGCGGAGTGAATCTCCAAAAGACAGACACCGCCTGCATCGTGCTGATGATGGTGGGCGGTCCGTCGCAACTGGACACCTTCGACATGAAGCCCGCCGCGCCCAGCGAAATCCGCGGCCCGTTCCGGCCCATCAAGACCAACGTTCCCGGCATCGAGATCTCCGAGATCTTCCCGCGCACCGCCCGCCACGCCGACAAATTCTCGCTTATCCGTTCCATGCACCACGACGGTGCCGCTGTCCACGACTCGGGCCACCACGTCATGCAAACTGGCCGCCTGTTTGAATACGACGTCGAACACCCCAGCTTCGGCTGCGTCGCCGCCAAATTCCGCGGCGGAGAGAACATCGTGCTCCCCGGCCCCATCGGCGCTACCGGCGGCAACATGCCTCACGGCGAAGGCGCGGGCTTCCTGGGCGAGCAGCACCAGCCCACGCTGATGGCCTGCGAAGACGTGATCGCCCCGGCCCGCTATGGTGCCGGCCAGTTCGGTAAGAGCTGCTACCAGGCCCTGCGCATGGTCGAAAAAGGCGCGCGCTTCGTCACCGTCAACATGTTCCAAACCGTCTTTGACGAACTCACCTGGGACATCCACGGTGCCCGTCCGTTCACGCCCATGTCGGCCTATCGCGACACGGTCGGTCCCATGTTCGACATGGCCTATTCCAGCCTCCTCGAAGACCTCTCCCAGACCGGCCTTCTCGGCAAAACCATGGTCATCGCCATGGGCGAATTCGGCCGCACGCCCCGCATCAACGCGGCCGGCGGGCGCGACCATTGGACGCAGTGCTACACCGTGCTCGCCGGCGGCGGCCCGCTGAAAGGCGGCACCGTGATCGGATCGAGCGACGCGATCGGCGCCGAACCCAAGGACCGCCCCATCCACCCCGGCGAACTCGCCGCGACCATCTACAAAGGCCTCGGCATCCCGCTCCACACCGAACTGCAACCCGGCCTGGCCGTGGTCGCGCCCAACGTCCAGCCCATCCACGAGCTGTTCGCCTAGCCCATGCGCTGGCTGTTGGCCGTCAGCGTCCTGGCCGGGCAAAGCTTCGACCGAGACCTGCAACCCGTCTTCCGCCAACACTGCTACGCCTGCCATGCGGCCAATGTGAAGATGGGTAGCCTGGACGTGGAGACGATGGACGGCCTGCTGCGTGGCGGCAATCGCGGTACGATCATCGTCCCCGGAAAAGCCGCGGAATCGCGCCTGTATCTGACGCTCACCGGCGCGCTGGAACCCGTCATGCCGATGGGCGAGGACAAGCTGACCGCGGCCGAACTGACCGTCGTCAAAAACTGGATCGACAACGGCGCGCGGCCCGATCCAGGCGGCCTCCTCTGGCGCGGCGCGACCATCGCCGCGGGCTACGGTGCCGAGATCCGCCTCTTCAATACGACCGGCCAGCTCCTCCGCAAAATCGCCGCGCAAGTGGGCACCGTGCGCGCCGTTGCGCTCTCCGCCGACGGTACATACGTCGCCGCCAAAGGCCCAGAAATCCAGCGAATATTCGAAGCTGCCACGGGAAGGGAAGTCCCCGCCCGCGAATTCGACTTCCACTCCAGCCGCACCGCCCTTTCCCCCAACGGGCAAAGACGCGCCACGATGCGGGACGATGGAAGTGTGACCTTTGAGGATGTCCGATGAACACGAGTGAATTCTTCCGCCTGGCCGCCGAACCCGGCCAGGGCGTGCTGCGCCTTGCCCCCACCTGGGTGCCCCGCGCCATGCTGCGCCCCGGCGGCCGCCTGCGCCTGCACCCCAACGATCTCTACGCCCTCGGCGGCCACCGGGGTGGCATCGATGAACGGTGGCTCGCCTCCAACGTCGTGGCCGATAACGGCCCCGGTACCCCGCCCGACGAAGGCCTCAGTTACGTCGAATTCGAAGGTAACTGCGTGCCCCTCCGCGAGTTCACCGGCGACACCTGGCAGGTGCTCTGCAAGCTGTTCGACAACGCCGTTCCCATCCCGCTCCACGTCCACCCCAGCGACGCCCAGGCCCGCCCCATGGGCAAGCGCGGCAAGCCCGAAGCCTACTACTATCCCGCCCAATACAACGCCAACCCCGGCGCCTTCCCCTACACGTTCTTCGGCCTGCAAACGCACACCTCGCGCGACGCCGTTCGCCGCTGCCTCCAACGCTGGAGCGAAGGCGACAACGGCATTCTCAACCTTTCCCAAGCCTATAAACTAAAGCCCGGCACCGGCTGGCAAGTGGACACGAATATCCTCCACGCCCCTGGCACCATGGTCACCTACGAGCCGCAAGCCCCCTCCGATATCGGCGCGAAATTCGAATCCATGTGTGCCGGCGATCCCGTCCCCTGGGACGCCCTCAACGGCCAGATGCCGGACCCGCAGAAGAACGATCTCGACTACATCCTCTCCTGGATCGACTTCGAAAAAAACACCGACCCCTTCTTCGCCCAGTTCAACTACCGCGAGCCCATCAAGGCTAACGACAGCGACCTCCACATCGAAAAGTGGATCGTCTACGGCAGCCCCCATTTCTCGGCGCGCGAACTCGCCGTCGCCCCCGGCGCCACCGTGAGAATCACCGATGCGCGTCCGTATGGCGCGCTCGTCGTCCAAGGCCGCGGCACCATCAACGGCCTCGACTGCGAAGTGCCCACCCTCATCCGCTACGGCCAGATGACCGCCGACGAGTTCTTCGTCACCGCTGAAGCCGCCGCCGGCGGCGTGGCCATCACCAACGCCAGCCGCACCGAACCGCTTGTGATTTTGAAATGTTACGGGCCCGGACATCCCGAGGCCGAGGAGTTCATCGAATGCAAATCGGAGTAAACACCCTGCTCTGGACGGCCGGCTTTTCCGAAGCCCACCTGCCGCTCATCGCCAAGGCGAAAGCGCTCGGCCTGGACGGCATCGAACTGGCCACCTTCGACTTTGCCAGCTTCCCCGCCGCGGCCGCCCGCCGCGAACTGGAAGCCCAGCAGATGCCCGGCGTTCTCTGCAGCGCGCTCGTCGCGGGCATGAGCCTCGCCACCGACGACGCGGCCCTCCGCGCCCAATCCATGGCCTTCCTCCAGGCCGGCGTCCGCGCCACCGCCGAAGCGGGCTTGTCCCTGTTCATCGGCCCGTTCTGCAGCGCCGTCGGCTACCTGCCCGGCCGCCGCCGCACGGACGAAGAGTGGAAGCGCTGCGTCGACGGACTGCAGGAGTTAGGCCGCTACAGCGAAGGCTACAATGTCCGCGTCGCCGTCGAACCGTTGAACCGTTTCGAGACCTTCTTCCTCAATACCGCAGCCGACGCGAAGCGCCTCTGCGAAGAGGTCGCGCACCCCAATATCGGCGTACTCTACGACACCTTCCACGCCAATATCGAAGAGAAGAATCAGGCCGCCGCCATCCGCCTCCTGGGCAAGCATATCTTCCACGTCCACACCTGCGAAAACGATCGCGGCATCCCCGGCAGCGGCCCCATCGATTGGCCCGGCGTCATCGGTGCGCTGAAGGAGATCGGCTACGACGATTGGCTGGTGATCGAAAGCTTCGGCCCCGGCATCAAGGAGATCGCCGCGGCCGCCTGCATCTGGCGCGACCTCGCCGCGCAGCCCGACGACATCCCCGCCATCGGCGCGCGAAATCTGCGGGCGTTGCTGTAGATGGAACGAATCGCGACGTGGCTCGCGGTCCACGCGCCCGACGTACATCGGTCGTTGCTTCCGCCGCCGTCGCCCGAAAAAATCCGTTGGGCGATGGAGGAACTCGGCGCCGACGCAAGCCCCGCCGTCGAAGACTGGCTCCGCCGCACCGGCGGCCAGGAATGGGCCAATGCCCCGGACGGCGCGCTGCCGCCCTACATGCTGTTCAGTGTCGATGAGCTGGTCTGGAACACCGTGGACCTCCGCGAGGACGGCACCCTCCCGCCCCGCGCCGCCGTCATCGCCGGATACGATTTCGACGAACCGGAGTGCTTCCTGCTGCTCGACGCCGCCGGGATCTTCTGGAAACTCGAAAACGGCGAAATCACGAAGGTCGCCGACAACGCCGAACAACTCCTCGCGCAGACTCTCCAAACTCTCGAACAGGATCGCCCGGAACTCCGCGGCT
Organism: Bryobacteraceae bacterium; assembly: GCA_044358225.1. GTDB lineage: Bacteria > Acidobacteriota > Terriglobia > Bryobacterales > Bryobacteraceae. Next base: position 28,372 of record JBIKOG010000073.1, read on the forward strand.
GGCTGCCCAACGAACACCAGACGATGGGCGATGGAAAGCTACTCGCCGTCTACGCCGCCCTCGCCGTCGTGGGCTGTGGCGCGCTGGCTCTCGGGTGGCGTGCCGAAGCGATGGCCGCCATCGGCTGGGCCGCGGTCGGCGGCGCGCTGCTGTGGTTCCTCGTCCGCGCCATTTGGTTCGAGTACCGCGGCCGCGCCTGGAATCGCGCCGTCACCCAGGACCTCGCCGCCTCGCCCGATGAACCCTGGCGCGCCAACGCCCACTGGCGCCGCAACGAAGCGTTCACCCTGGACAGCGGCGCCCCGCCCGTCCAACTCGCCGAAGTCCCCATGCGCTTCGGCGCCGCCGCCGTCGCCACCGTCCAAAAAACCAATGCCGAAGCCCGCCTGGAATCCATCCACGTCCTCACGGGCCGCTTCAACTGCGTCACGTACGTCCTCGAAGAACACACCTGCGAATGCCGCGCGGAAGGCGCGCAAACCGTCATCACCCTGCTCGCCCCGGAAACCTGGCCCACGCGCCTCCCGGGCCGCTATCCCAATCGCGCCATTCTCTGGCAACTCACCCTGCTCCACAACGGCCGCGAGTACCGCTACTGGCTCCCGATATTCGACTAATCGATCAACCCCTTGCGCACCGCGAACCGCACCAGTTCACTCGTCGAATGCAGGTTCAGCTTTTCCATAATCCGCCCCCGGTGCGCGTCCACCGTGTAGACGCTCAAGTTCAACGAAGTCGCGATGTCCTTGTTCGTCTTCCCCTCGGCAATCAACTGCAGCACTTCCCGCTCCCGCGAACTCAACAAATCCAACGGATCCGTCACATGCTTGCGGTAATCCGAAAGTACGGAATCCGACACCGCCGGGCTCAAATATCCCTCGCCCCTGCCCACCGCGCGCACCGCCGCCAGCAGGTCCACGTCAATCGAATCTTTCAACAAATACCCGCGCGCCCCCGCCCGCAGAATCTCCCGCACATACACCGAATCCTTGTGCATGCTCAGCGCCAGAATTCGCGTATGCGGCGCCTGTTCCATAATCCGCCGCGTCGCTTCAATCCCGTTCAGTTCCGGCATCGCCACGTCCATCACCACCACGTCCGGATGCAGCTGTTCGCTCATGCTCACGGCCTCGCGCCCGTTGCCCGCCTCGCCGATGATTTCCATATCGGCCTGCGCCCCCAGGATCATGCGAAACCCCTGGCGCACCACCGCGTGGTCATCGGCTAATAAGATTCGTATCTTCTTGCTCATCCGTCAACGGAGTCGAGGGAACCCATGCCTCGATCGTCAGGCCTTTCTCTTTGCCAGCGGTCAGGATCTCTAATTCCCCGCCGGCGCTGCGCGCCCGAGCCCGCATGCCCGTCATGCCAATGCCGCGAGGCCCGGACTTCTCGGCGGTGTCTATTCCTTTCCCATTGTCGCTGATTCGCAACCGAATCTTCCCGTCCTCCCGCCGCAGCCCCATCTCCACCCGCGTCGCCTTGGAATGCCGCGCCACGTTGGTCAGTGCCTCCTGTGCGATGCGGAACAGGTGGGTCTCCGTTTCATCCGGAAGCCGAACCGTAATCGACGACTCGTAATGCACCTCAATCCCCGTGCGCTCGTTGAACCGCTCACACTGCCACCGCAACCCCGCGTCCAGCCCGAAATCGTCCAGAATCGTCGGCCGCAATAGTTGCGACAGCTCCCGGACGTTCTTAATCGCCTCATCCACCAAATGCAGGCAATCCACAAACCGCCGATTCGATTCCGCCGCCGACAACGCCACCAGATTCGCCTTCACCGCCGTCAACGACTGCCCCAACTCATCATGCAACTCGTGCGAAAACCGCCGCGCCGCCGACTCCTGATTCTCCAACATATGCCACGACACCCGGCTCAACTCCCCCGCCTGCCACTCCAGCATCCGTGACAACGACGCCGTCGTCCGCACCGTGAAAATCGCCACCACCAACGCCAGGAACAGACAAGCGCCCATCAGCAGCATCGATTGCTCCACCAGCCGCGCCGATTTCCCCGTCAACTCGCCCTGCGCCTGCGACGACCGCTCCGACCCCCTCGCAATCAGCTTCCGCACAATCTCAATCACCTGCTCGTGCCGCTCCAGTAAATCGTACGAAAACAACGATTCGGCATCCTCCACCGCCAGCAACCGCCGCGCTTCGCCGGAAAACGCCGTCGCCGCCTGCCGCAGCTCCTTCCACAGCGGTTCATCTTTCGTCCCGCTGCCGGTGGCCACAATCTGTTCAATCACCCGGTCGGCCTCGTTCAACTGCGACAGAATCTGGTCCCGGTCCACCGAGTCCGGTTCCTGGCTCAAATTCGTGAAAACGGCGTTCAAGGCCCCCTGTTCGCGGTGAATTTCGTCGATCAGACGGTTCGTCACCACCTGCTCCCCTGCCAAACGCTCCGCGGAAGCCTGAATCTGCTGCGCATTGCGGACGCCAACGTACCCGGAAACCAGCAAAAGCACGATCACCATCGCGAATCCGCTGATGAGAACCCGCAGAATGCTCTTATCGGTGATTTGCTTGAACATCCGCCCTCTACCTCCAGGGTATCGGAACCCGGAATTTACACAATCCCTAAAAAAGGGGATATACTAGCCGAATTGCAATCAGCCTGACGTGACAGTAGAGTACCCCCTAACTCGTATCAGGAAATAGCCTGTTTTCGGGATCGCGGGAAAAACAAATCTGCCGCATGCTGGTTGTGTCTGGTGCCCTCCGGTTGCCAGTATCCTTAAGGAGATTAACGACACATGAAGAAGATTCTCGCGCTGACCGTTCTCGGCGCTTTCTCGATGCTGACCTTCGCCGCCGCCACCACGAGCGACGACACCAAGAAGGAAGAAGGCAAGAAAAAGGGCAAGAAGAAGAAGAAGGAAGAAAAAGGTAGCTAACCTTTTCTCGCTG
>JBIKOG010000468.1:0-2688 GCA_044358225.1 Bryobacteraceae bacterium
GGAGATCGCCACCGAATTGCCGAAGTGGTCACCCACCTCCGTATTCGACGCCTTCAGGTACGCCTGCTGTGTCCAGGTCCCAGAACTGCGCACAAACACATACGCCGCGCCGGAACTGCCAGCGTTGTTGTTACTTTCCGTCCCGTTCACCCCGGTGGCGTTGCTAGACTCCCCAGACGCCCCCACCACCACCGTGTCCCCGGAGATCGCCACCGAAATGCCGAATCCACCCGCGTTCGGATTCGACGCTTGCAGGTACGCCTGCTGCGTCCAGCTCCCGGAACTGCGCACAAACACATACGCCGCGTAAACTTGATAGGCCCCCACCACCACCGTGTCTCCGGAGATCGCCACCGAATAGCCGAAGTACTTATTCGGCCCCGGATACGACGCTTTCAGGTAAGCCTGCTGGGTGATGGGATCGACCACAATCGGATACACTGCCCGCCGGTCATCCACCAGGATCCGAAGCCACTTCCCCTCGGCCACCATGCGTGCCGGCAACCTGCGGCCGCGCGCATCGGTCACCAACAGCTTCCGGTAGCGCAACGCCGGGTCGCCCTGCTTGGTCTGGTACAAAACCGACCGCCCGGCGCTTTGCTGTTCCGCGGCGGGTTCCTGTTCCGCTCCGATTTCCTGGGCCGCCACCAGTTCCCCGCGCTGGCGCAGTTGCAGACTCAGTTCCCCTTCGGCCCCGCCGGGACGGTGCTGGATCGTGAACCCGTGCTCCAAACCTTCTTTGCCGTTCACAAACCATTCCGTAATTCCCGGGCGGCGATATTCCAACCGGTTCACATTCTTATGGACCCGCACGGCACCACCGGCGATCACTTCCTCGCCCTGCCGCCCCCAACGCTCCAACTCGAGCCCCCAGCTCCACGCCTGGGTGTCCGGCTTGACGGTAAACCCCTTGCCATCAAACCGTGCCAGCCAGCCGTGATAATGAGACCGCGACTGAAACCCACCCTGACCATCGGGAAACATGCCGTGGCGGTGCCGCTCGTATTCAGCCCTAATTTGCTTCCAGTCGACCAGATTGAGCCCGGCGGGCAGTTTCGACTGGCTGTCCGCGGTGGGCGCGGCGTGGCGCAGAATCGGGCTGAGCCCGCTACGTTTGGACAGAGAGCCGGAATCCGCGGCAGGCAAAAGAGTGCAAATTGCCGTCAAGGCGAAGAAAGCGATACAGCGAAACGGAAAAAAAGACAATTTGAGCTCCGGGGGCAGACAGGGAGGTGTATTCGGCACGACACTGCCCGCGAGTAATCGTCAGACAGACTTGGTACACAATACGATCTTCTCTCATTTCTACAATGCCGAGAAAGCAAACGAAATCACTCGCCAATATCTTCCCCGTGAGCTGCTTCTTTCCAGCCCCGGCTCGGGAGGTGAGACGGCGGTTGTGTGGTTCACCGGATTGGATGAGGATTACGTTTTCGGGTCGTGTTTGGTAGGGGGGGATTCGTCTGGCTGCAGGCTGAACAGGGCGGCGACGCAACCCGGCAGACGGAAGACTGGACCGCAGCAGTCAAAGAAGAACGGGTGATGATGTGTCTTGGTTCAGCGTAGATATGAGGTTGAAAAACAGTTGGAAGAGAGAAGCCCTGCGGGCGGGGATTTGTGAGGCGTCGGGGTCTATCGATTCGATACTCCCTGTCGGCGCGCGGCTGGTGGTTTCTTGGGCCGATACCGCCCACCACCTGAATCGGCGCGGTTGCGAGAGCCCTATGACGGGCGCGGGCTTTATCGCCTGGCGTGAATGGCTCTAGCGGAAGCGATCAAAAAGGGATATGCAAGTTGGGAAAGCTGGGCGGGCGCGGGGCGACCCAGCTGAAGATCTGGCAAGCCACGCTGGCCGCCTAATCGACGGTGGCCGAATTCGTCTTATGAAGGAATATGAACCAGCGTCCGTGTTTGTTGCCGGGCCCGTCTTAGACGGGCCCCAAGTTTACGCTCCGGAACTTGAATGGTAGCGGTCGGCGGCGAGGGTTCCCGCTACTGCGCCTTCTCCGGCACGGTCACCGTCACCGGAATCGTCACCGGCCCTCCGCCTCCGGTCTCCCGGGTGCTCACCCGAATCGTGCCCGTGTGCACGCCCGGCTTCAGGAAGTACGTGTTGGCCGTCACCCGCAGGTTCACCGGGGTCGTGCCAGTTTCCGGCTGCACCGATAGCCAGCCGCCTTCGCTCACCGCTTCCGCTTCGTACCGCACCTGCCGCCCGCGCGAGGTGATGTACAACACCCCCGCCGATGAGCCGTCCAACTGCATCGCCGCGGGCAATGCGATGAACTGCGGCGGCTCCGTCACGGTCAGCCGGACATAGACGAAAACAGGTTCCGCCCCTTCCGCCACCATTGTAACGATGCCTAGGTATATACCCGGCTTGAGTTGGGTGTTCGGCGTAATCGTCAACTTCCCGGGCAACGTTAGGATCTTCGGCGTCACCTCCAGCCACGAAACCTCCGAACGCACCGCAATCGCTAGGCCCGGGGTCCCTTCGACCTCAGCCGTCAGCGGTATGGCTTTATCCCCGGTGGTAAAGCTTGCCTCTAGCCGGACCTGCCGCAGAGCGATCTCGGGCTTCTCGCCTTGGCTGACCGAGAACGTTCGGCCGCCAATCGTCAGGGTTCCAACTCGCTCGCTTCCGGCGTTCGCCGCCACGGTGTAGAGAACCGTGCCGTTGCCCGTGCC
>JBIKOG010000273.1:0-9408 GCA_044358225.1 Bryobacteraceae bacterium
CGTCAACGGCTCGACCTGCTTCACTTCCACCATCTGGTCAATTCGCCCGTGGCAACTGACGCAGCTAACACCCGAATTGACGTGCGCGCTGTGGTTAAAGTACACATAATCGGGCAGCCGGTGGACCTTCACCCACGGAATCGGCTGGTCGGCTTCGTAGCTCTTCCGCAACGGCTCCAACACCACACTGGTCCCCTTGACCTTCGTGTGGCAGTTCATGCACGTCTGCGTCGACGGAATGGCGGCGTAGGAGCTCTTGTCGACCGAGGTATGGCAGTAAAGGCAGTCCAATCCCAAGTTACCGGCGTGCAGCTTGTGGCTGTACGGTATCGGTTGCGTTGGCTGGTAGCCCGGCTCAATCCGTTTCGGATGGTGCAAAAACAGCACCCCCCCGGCCGTCGCCGCTGCCCCAATCCCAGCGACCAACAAGGCCGCGCGGATGATCAGGTCGATTTTTTTCGGAAATATCTGTCCCATTGCCTAGACTACGGCTCCTCTCCAGCGACAAGTCCCGTAGGTCACTTGCAGCAGGGCTGTTTGGCAAATCATGATAGCTTGGGTTTGGAAGTGGACGTGGTACAACCCGCTCTCCGGACTGCAGGTTTCCTAATAGTTCTACCACATGTGCAGATTTTCTGCAAACGAGAGAAAATTTCTTGTTTAACAAGAATCCAGGTCGCCCCTTATGAAGTTTCGAGTCCCCGAAGCACGTCATCCCGGTTACTTCGGTAAACGATTCGGCGACCTTAAAGTCCGCCTCAAGCTGATCGTTCTGCACAATCTCTTTTTTCTTGTGTTAACCAGCTCCGTGTATTTTACAGTCTTCCCCCTCCTGGAGCAAAGGGTATCCGGGGCAAGATCGAGAGAAATTAGTCTAATTACCCAAGCCTTCCTCGCTGACGCACCTCTGCCCCAATTGCCGGGCCTGGAAATATACTCCTATGAAGAAGGTGCGCCGGAGGCGCTAGGAATCTCAGAAAATATTCGGGTCTGGCTCGACGACCACCCCGGCCGCATCTTCGGCACCTCCGCCAAAGACGAATATCTCTATCGGAAAAACCCGATTTCCGGGATTTACCGCAAGATCCGGCTGCCCAACGAGTACTACCGCCAGGCCCTCACGCTCATCCGCACCGCGCTCTTCGTCGTCCTCGGGGTGATCTACATTCTCGCTGTACTCCTGCTGGAACTGGTCATCATGCCGCTCTATGTCTATCGGCCGTTACGCGCAATGCTTAATGCAGATTATTCCGTAATGACCGGGGATCGCCCCAACGAAATCATCCCGCACGACTTCATCCCCGGCGACGAGATCGGCCAGATCATGCTCTCGCGCAACAGTACAGTCGAACAGCTCCGCTCCCGCGAAGAGGAGCTCGAGGCCGCCCTCAACCGCCTGGAGAACGCCAAACAGTCCCTCGCCGCCCAGGACCGCCTGGCCAGCCTCGGCATGCTCTCCGCCGGAGTCGCTCATGAACTCAACACCCCCCTCGCCGTCCTCCAGGGCTCCATTGAAAAGCTGATCGAGACCGTCAATATCCCCAGCGCCCAACAACGCCTCCTCCGCATGCAGCGCGTCGCCACCCGCCTGCGCTCCATCAGCGAAGGCCTGCTCGACTTCGCCCGCGTCCGCAAACAGCGGATGGAGGTGGTCACCATCCGCCCGCTGATCGACGAAGCCTGGAGCCTCCTCGCCCTCGACGAAAAATCCGGCACCGCCGCCTTCGTCAACGACGTCCCGCCGGACTGCCATCTGGTCGGTAACCCGGACCGCCTTATCCAGGTCTTCGTCAACCTCCTCCGCAACGCCCTCCAAGCCATTCCCGCCACCGATGGCACCATCCGTGTCGCCGCCACCCCGTTTGCCGCCACACAGGGCCGCTGGTGGTCCCTGACGGTGGAGGACAACGGCCCCGGCATCCCCGAAGACGTCCTGCCCGAAATCTTCGAGGCCTTCATCACCACCCGTCTGGACTCCCGCGGCACCGGCCTCGGCCTGACCGTGACCGAAGGAATCATCCAACAGCATGGCGGCACCATCAACGCCTCCAACAAGCCCGGCGGCGGCGCCCGCATCGAAATTCGTCTCCCCGAAGCAACTCCAACCCCAGCCTGATCTATCCTGTACCCATGGCGGCCGATTCCCCCAACCCCGAAGCGCTCATCGACATCGCCATCCTCGATGACGACCTCGACTTCCGAAACTACATGGAGGACGTCCTCAAAGACGAGGGCGCCTACAACGTTCGCACCTTCGCCCATCCCGACGACCTCTTCGCCGCGGCCGAGCAGCAACTGCCCGACATCGTCCTGCTCGACATGAAAATGGGTGAGTTCAAAGGGGACGTCGTTCTCGAACAGCTCCAAACCCGCTGGCCCGGCCTTTGCGTCATCGTGGTCACCGGCTACCCGTCCTACGAGGACATGCGCGCCACGTTCAAAATGAACGTGTTCGATTACATCACCAAGCCATTTTCGCTGGCCCAACTGCGCCAGGTGCTCAAGCACGCCGTCGAAACGCGCGACCTCGGCAAGACCCCGCAGGACCGCCTTCGCGAGCGCCTCGGCCACCGCATCAAGGTCCTCCGCGTCGAACACGACTGGTCGCTCAAGGATCTGGCCGGGTCCACCAAGCTGAGCGTGTCCCAGATCAGCGCCATCGAACGCGGCGCCCACCTGCCGTCGATGGAGTCGCTGCTGGCGATCTCGAAAGCCTTCGACAAGAAACCCAGCGAGATTCTGCAGTCTATCGACTTCTAGAAACAGGGGCCCTCTCCCGCGCCCCATAGCGCCCGCTGGCGCGCCAAAAACGAAGCGGGGCGACCCGAAGGCCGCCCCGCTTCACCAGCATCTCTATCAGGCTAGAAACGCAGATACATGCCGACCTGCACAAACCGCCGCCCGGAGGCAGTGGAAGTGATGCGGCCGAAGTTCTGCGAGTTGATATTCTGATCTCCGATGAAGAAGCTCGGCGTATTCGTCAGGTTGAAGAAGTCGCCGCGCAGATCCACCGAATACCGCTCGCCATACCGGTACGTTTTGAATACCTGGACATCGGCGTTCCAGAACTGAGGACCGGAGAACAGGCGCCGCTGCAGCGAACCCAGTTCACCCGCACCCGGATTGAAGAACACCTGACCGTTGAACGGCGCAGCCCCATCGGCCGCCACCGCCCGCGTGTCAACGCCGATCGCCGACGCGTTCACAAAGTACGGACCAGCCCCGGTCTGCCGGAACTGCAACAGATCGTCCAACTGGCCTTTGTTCAACGTCGTCACCGCCGTGTTGTTCCCCGACCGCGCGCCGCGGTTCAACGTCCCGCGCCCCGACAGCACGCTGAACGGCGCCCCGGAAGTCCAGGTCATCAAACCGCTCACGCCCCATCCGCCAAAAACCGCGTCCATGAAACCGTTCTTCGCGTCGAACTTCCGGCCCTTCCCAAACGGCACTTCCCAGATTCCGTTGAGCTTGAACGAATGCGTCAAGTCAAACGGCGACCGCGCCCGCTCAATCTGCGGATTATCGTTGTCGAGGAACGGCTCAAACCGCGTCTGGGCATCGCCAGCCGAGTCCGAAAGAACCTTCGAATACGTGTAGTTCATCTGGAACTGCCAACCCGACGCGTACCGCTTCGTGTAGTCCATCTGCAGCGCGTTGTAGTTCGCATTCGAGTAGTTGGTCATCATGTTCATGCCCAGCCCGAAAGGGTTGGGATAGAAGTTCACGGAACCAGCAATCCGGTTCTCCGGGTACAACGTCGCCAGCGAGCCCACTTCCCCGGTCGTGATCAGGTTCACCACCGTCGCGTTGTTCAACAGACCGCCGTTGGGCAACCGGTCGAAGAACGGCAACGGCTGGCTCCCCGCGATGCTCGGGTTGTAGGCAGCGTTCGCCCCCGCCCCGGCCGCGCGCGACAGCGCCAGATTGTTCGCCGCCCTGCGGAAGTCCGTCAGGAACCCGTTGTTCCGCACCTGCACCTGGTTGTAGTCAAAGGCCCGGAACTGCTTCGTCGAACGGTTGCCGACATACCGCACTTCCAAAATGCCCTTGGCCATTTCCCGCTGCACGCTCAGGTTCCACTGCTGCACATACGGCGTCACCAGATTCGGATCCGGCATACCCATCGCCGCACCCGTGTTCGTCGCGTAGATGTCCGACTGCGTCAACGGCACCTTGTACGCCGGAGGATTCACCGCCGGCAGACTGGTGATGAACGCATTGTTCAGGTTCTGCAGGTTCTGCGTCGAGTTCAAACCGGAGTTCGTACTGACCGAATTGTCGATCGAACGGATCAGCTCGTCGTTCGGGTAGTTGATCGAATACCCGGCCCGGATCACCGTTTTGTTATCCCCAAACGGCTGATACGCCAGCCCAACGTTCGGTCCCACGTTGTTCCAATCCTTTTTGTACCAGGACCGGCCCACAGCGTTCCCCGCGAAGTCCAGCGTCGCGTTCGACAGTAAAGTCGAAATCGCATTTCCGCCTGAAGGAACCACCGGCAACAGCACCAGTGCGTTCGCTTCGTCCACCGGCGACCAGTATTCCCAGCGAGCGCCGGCCGTCAGCGTCAGCTTCCGGTTCACACGCCACTGGTCATTGAAGTACAACGCCAGGTTCTGCTGCCGCAACTTCTTCGCGCTCGGCGCGCCGGAAACAAAGCCCGACGTCCGGCTGTTCACGTTGAACTGCTGGCTTGCGCTCGTAATCATACCCGCGTGCAACGCCAACAGAGAGTTTGCGATCCCCAGATCGGCCGCCCGCAAGCCCGGCAAACGAGGCGTCAAATTGTAGGTCGTCGCCATCGCCGTGCTCAACCCGACGTTGAAGGTCGGCAGATTCGCGGCATCGTTGAACGGGTCGGCGTGAATCCGCATCCCCTGCATGCCAAAGCTCATCGTGTGCCCGCCCTTCACCCAGTTGGCGCCGCTCGAATAGTTGAAGGTGTCCGTGTACCGGCCCTGACCGCGGAAGGTGTTCACCGGGTTGCCCACCAGCGGCAGCCCGATGATCCGCCCGCCAAACTCTTCGGTCGTCGCAAAAATCGCCGGAGCGAAGTTGTAGCCAAAGCGCGATTCCGTCGTGATGTTCGGCCGCGGGTTCCACCGGTGCGTCAACGACAGGAGGTTCACCCGATTGTCGTTTGAGACTTTCGGCACCAGCACATAATCGTTCGCCAGATCCGGCCGGTCCACGATGTCCCGGTTCCACACATAGGTCCCGTGCAGGCTGTGCTTCGTGGACGCCATGTAGTCCAGCTTGCCCGTGATGTTGTCCCGCGTCCGGTTGTTGCGCATGTTGAACGCATAGCCGCCGGTGTTCAAAGTGTCGCCAATGTCATTGCGATTGATGACGCCCGCCCCTGGGATCGCCCCCAGCAGCGTGGTGATCTGCTGCGGCCGGCTCAGCCCCGGGAAGAGGCTCAACAAATTGGCCTTCTGCACATTCCCGGCCGTGTCGCGGTACGTGAAGATCCCGTTCCGCGCGTCTTCGCGCAATACCGTGCGCGTCTGCGACGATTGCTGAATCTGGCGCGTACCCTCGTAGTCGCCGTAGAAGAACAGCTTGTCTTTAATGATTTTCCCGCCCAGCGATGCGCCGAACTGGTTCTGGTTCAGGAACGGCCGAGCCACGCCATTCCGGTTGTTGAACCACGTATTCGCGGCCGCCACGTTGTTCCGGTTGAACCAACGCACGTTGCCCTTCAATTTGTTCGTGCCCGACGGCGTCACAAAGCTCAACTGCGCCGCGCCATTACCGAAGCTCGCATTCGTGTTCGACGTCGACAGCGTAAATTCCGCCACCTGGTCCAACTGCAGCATGTTCGGCGAAAAATCCAACGTGTTCGTCCGGATGAAGTTGTCCTGGATGTTCACGCCGTCAATGGTCATATTGGCAAACGAAGGACGCAGTCCATTGATCGTCGTGTTCGTCCGCCCGTTGCCGCCCACACCGGCCTGCAGCGAAATAAACGCCAGCGGGCTTCGGTTCGGGCTCGGCAGCCGCGTGATCTGCATGTTCGTCACGGTCGAGGCGATTTCCGCGTTCGACGTCTGCACGCCGATGCTCTCCGCGGTCACTTCCACAACCTCGGCCTGGGAACTCACTTCCAGCTTGAAAGGCGGCATCGACAGTTCCAAACCCGGATCCACCTTTACCTGCCGCACCACCACCTTGCGGAACCCGGCCATCTCTACCTGAACGTCATACAGCACCGGCTGCAATCCGCTCAGACTGTAATTACCCTGGACACCCGAAGTCGTCGTCGCCACCGGGGCACTGCCACCGGGGATAAACAGACCGATCTTGGCGTTGGGCACCGCCGCGCCAGACTGATCCATAACGATTCCCGACATACGGCCACTGCTTTGCGCCATCAGGGCGGCGGAAAGAAGCAATAGACTACCAGCAAGCTTGGCAAAAGCCATCTTCATCACTTTCCCCTTTCAGATGTAACGATTATAATCCTTTTCCTATCTATTCTCCGGCGGCGATGGCCGAAACCAACCACCCTGCTCACCTTCCACCACCCCGGCGTTCTGCTCAAATCTTTCAAACCGCTCATTTCACAGCAGTTCCACTCTGGCCCGCCAATTGCTCTATTCATCAGCGGGAGTACCTTCCATGAAACTGCACAAGACAACAACCCTCGCCGCCACGTTACTCGCGGCCTCCGCCGCCTGGGCGCAGACAGCCGATTCCACCTCCTCCGCTCCGCCTCCGGATCCGCAAAACGTGGAACAGCCCCAATCGGCCCCAAATCCCGCCGGCGGCTGGCGCCGCGCCGATGCGCCGCCGCAGAATCAGCAGCAGCAGCCCCTGCAGGCCCCACCCGTCGATCGGCCCGTCGCCTCGCAACTCATCCTTCCCGCCGGAGCCTGGGTCAAAATCCGCGTCGACCAACCGCTCTCCAGCGACCGTAGCCAAACCGGCGATCGCTTCAGCGGCACCCTGACGCAGCCCATCATCGCCGACGGCTACGTCATCGCCCACCGCGGCCAGACCATCGAAGGCCGCGTCACCGACGCCATCAAGGCCGGCAAGGCCAAGGGCACCTCGCGCCTCGGCCTCGAACTGGTCGAAGTCGGCCTCGCCGACGGCCAGCAGCTCCCCCTCCGCACCGAACTCGTCGAATATAACGGCGGCACCTCGAAGGGTCGCGACGCGGCCGCCGTCGGCACCACCACCGGAGCCGGAGCCGCCATCGGCGCCGCTGCTGGCGGAGGATTCGGAGCGGGCATGGGTGCCATCGCCGGCGCCGTTGCCGGGGGCATCGGCGTCCTCGCCACCCGCGGCCGCGCCACGGAAATCTACCCGGAAACCGTGGTCACCTTCCGCACCACCGCGCCCATCACCATCAATACGGAGCGCGCTCCCCACGCCTTCCAACCGGTGCGCCAGACGGACTACGAGAACCGCTCTCTCGACCGCCGGCCCGCTCCGCAACCGCGCCCGTCTCTCCTCTACGGCGGCTATAACCCGTACCTGTGGGGCGGCGGCGGCTGGTGGGGTCCCGGCTTCGGCTCCTACTGGGGCCCGGGCTTCTACGGCGGCGGCACGCGCATCTTCATCGGCGGCGGCCGGGGTGGATTCGGTGGCGGCCGCGGCTTCGGCGGCGGACGCCGTCGCTAACTAAACTGTAGGGAGGCATGCATCGCCGCCTCCCCACCCAGAACCGAACCGGCTGGGCCTCGAATCAGCTCAATGAAGTCAGTGAGCGGTTCGTGGCCCATTGCCGTTTTGTCACCCGCCCCGTGCTCGATATCGGCGCCGCTTTCGGCCTCGCCTCCCTCGCCGCCATCGAATCCGGCGCCACCGTCTACGCCAACGACCTCGCCCCCTCCCACCTCGCCCAAATCCCTCCCTCCGAAAAACTCATCCTCCTCCCCGGCCGCTTCCCCCACGATCTCCACTTCCCCGAAAACTCGCTCGACGCCGTCCACGCCTCCAACATCTTCCACTTCCTCACCGGCCCCCAACTCGCCCGCGGCCTCAAGTCCATCGCCCACTGGCTCGCCCCCGGCGGCAAGCTGTTCGTCCAAGCCGCTACCCCCTGGCAGAAGCCGTTCGAAAGCTTCATCCCCGTCTTCGAATCCCGCCGCGCCGCGGGCGTCGAATGGCCCGGCTGGATCGAAAAGACAACGGACTACTCCACCCACCGCAAGCTCGGCCAGATCCCATCCAGCATCCATCTCCTCGACAACGAAACCCTGCAAAAAGCCGCCGAAACCGCCGGCCTGACGGTGGAGGAGTGCACCCTCTACCGCCGCCGCGACCTCCCCCGCAGCCTCTTCCACGACGGCCGCGAGTGCACCTCCCTCCTCGCCCAAAAATAGCGGCCCAACCGGTGAGAATTTTCCCGTCCGGCGCCGACTATCTATACGTATGCCCCGCCGCCCACGCATCGTCCACCCCAACGAGCCCCACCACATCACCCAACGCGGCTTCGGCCGTCAGCTCATCTTCGATATCGATGACGACCGCCGCCTCTTCCTCCGCCTCCTCGGCAAATACGCCACCCAATACGAGCTGGAAATCTGGGGCTACTGCCTCATGCCGAACCACTTCCACCTCATCGCCGTCCCCCACAACCCCGGCTCCATCGCCAATGCCCTCCGCCAACTCCAGGCCGACTACGCCCGCTACTTCAACCTACGCCGCGATACCACCGGCCATCTCTGGCAGTCCCGTTATCACTCCACACCCATGGACGACGCCAACACCTGGCGCGCCCTCGCCTACATCGCGCGCAACCCCGTCCGCGCCGCAATCACCGAACAGGCAGAACTCTTCCCCTGGTCCTCGGCGCCCTTCCACTACGGCATTCAGTCCCCGCCCTCATGGCTCAACGTCACCGCCTGGCGCAGCCACTGGAAGCCGGCCCAATGGCGGCGGCTCCTCCGCGAATCAAAGGACGAAAACTCCTTCGCCGAACAGTTCCACGCCGCCACCGCCACCGGCCGGCCCTTGGGGGACCCGGCGCCCCAACGCGGCCGCCGCGCAAAGGCGACCGCCACAGCCGCCTAAAACTTCCAAGCCGCTCGCCGATAAGCCATCGGGAGGCCAAGTCAGTGATCTCGCTCACCTACGTCAGCTCAGCAACGACATTTCTGAACCCCACCGAACTCCTCGCCCTGCTCAACAGGGCCCGAACCAACAACGTCGCCCTCGGCCTCACCGGCATGCTCCTCTACAAAGACGGCAACTTCATGCAGGTTCTCGAAGGCGAAGAAGCCCCGCTCCGCCAGCTCTACACGAAAATCATCAAGGACCCTCGCCACTCCGGCCTCATCAAGCTCCTCGATCAACCCATCGAAACCCGCCAGTTCCCCTCCTGGTCCATGGCCTTCACCAATCTCGACGACGTCAGCCCATCCGCGGTCCCCGGCTACTCGGAATTCCTCAATCTCT
>JBIKOG010000469.1:0-2680 GCA_044358225.1 Bryobacteraceae bacterium
GGGGTCGGGGAGTTTGTGGGAGCGGGGGTGGGGGGGCTGGGGGGGGGTGGGGGGGGGGGGGGTATTTTTTGGGTCTTGAAAAGTGGCCGTAAGGCATTGGGAGGAATGGGGTTATTGGGATTACGTTTGTATTGCGGTGGATAACAGTGAGTGGCACCGAATTGGGGGGATAATGGGGGGGGTGCGGGCGCTTTATGTGGCGTTTGATGTGTTTCCGCGGCCCAAGGGGTCGTCGAGCCATATTGCTTCTATGATTGCTGCGCTGGGGCGGGAGTTTGGGCCGGTTACGGTCCTTTGCCTTGGGGATTCTGAGTTGGCGCCTTTTGAGGAAGTTGGCTCCGTTTGTATATACAGGATGGCGGCGGTTTCTCGGGACGTTTTGGCCAGGGCGACCGCGTTTGCTCAGTTTGTGGAGTTTCATGCGCGAAGGCTCGCGGGCTCCTTGGAGCTGATTGTGTTTCGGGATCCCTGGGGTGGGATTCCCGCTATGCGGGGCGCGAATGGCGTGCCGACGGTTTTTGAGGTGAATGCGCTGCCTTCCTGGGAAATGGCGTATTCCAGGCCGGGGTTTGCGGAGAGCCCGACTTTGCAGGCGAAGCTGGGCGATATGGAGCGGGCGTGTTTGCGGGGGGCGGCGGCGGTGCTTTGTGTTTCGGCCGTGACTCGGCGGGCGCTGGTTTCGATTGGGGTTTCCGAAGAGCGGGTGTTTGTGATTCCGAATGCGGCTAGTGAGACGTATTTTCGGGGCATTGAGGAGCCTTGTGCGATTCCGGAGATTTTGGATGGGGATTGGTGTGGGTATGTGGGCGGGTTGCAGGCTTGGCAGGGGGTGGAGTTTTTAGTTGATGCGTTTGCGATGACGGGGGTGGGGAAGTTGGTGATTGTTCATAGCGGGCATGGGGCGGCGGCGCGGGACCTGGAGAGGCGGGTGGCGCGGCACCGGTTGGAGGGGCGGGTGCTTTTACATGGGCCGTTGGCGCCGGCGGAGTTGGCTTCGGTATTTGCGCGGGTGCGATTTACGGTGGCGCCGTTGGCGGAGACGGCAAGGAATACCTGGCAGGGTTGTTGCCCGGTGAAGATTGTGGAATCGATGGCGGCGGGGACGCCGGTGTTGGCGTCGGATTTGGCGGTGAGCAGGGAGTTGATTACGCACGGGGAGAATGGGTGGCTGGCGGCGGCGGGGGACCGGCGGGCTTGGGCGTTGGGGTTGGAGAGGCTGTTTTCAGACCGGGTGCTTCGCGATAGACTGGCGGCGGCAGCAATTTTTACGGCGCGTGAGCACTTTTGCCAAGCGATTGCGCATGAAGAACTCAATACGGTTTTCCGCCTGGCGGCGGGGATGGGAGTGACGGGATGAGCACACCAGTAGATGAGACGCTTTCGCCGGCGGCGACGCAGGCGGTGGCGGCGAAGGTATTGACGGGGGCGTGGAGCAGGCGGGGGCTTTTGAAGCTGCTGGGGGAGCTGGAGCGGTGGGATGTTGTGATTGAGGCCAAGAAGGCGCGGATGAAGAAGCTGTGGATCGGCAGCATGATTGGCACCTTCGTTGGCTTCGTCCTGATGGTTTTTCTGTTTCCCTATGGGATCCCGCTGTTTTTGATTCCTTTCGTTTTGATTTTTGTGTTTAAGAAGAAGCTGAACGGGTTGCAGGCGGCGGATATTCCGGATGAGCTGAGGAAGTCATTGCGGCCGGTGTTGAAGCAGTTGGGACAGGACCTGCATCCGGAGGAGAAGATTCGGGGGACGATTCAGCTGGCGGGGATTGATGAATCGCGATGCAAGTTGAAGAAAGACCTGCCGCCGGGACGGAACCGGAGTTTGAAGTTGAGTGTTTTTGAGGAAGACCTGTGCGACCTGCGGTTGCCGTTGGCGGATGGGAGCACGGCGGTGCTGCGATTGAGCAATACGTTCCATAAGGTGGAGCGGAGTTACACTTCGACGCGGGGGAAATACAAGTCAAAGACGAAGTGGAAGAAGCTATCGACGGCGACGGCGATGCTGATTCCGGCGGTGCGGTGGAACTGGGAGCCGGCGCGGATGCAGAAGTTTGTAGACACGGTGAATGAGCGGCTGTCGTTTTCGGAGAAGGACGGGGTGATGGCGGCGCGGTTGGACCGGTATTACAAGTTCAAGGCGGCCGGGGATGCGCCGACGGATATTGTTCCGGCGGCGGACATTATGAAGCTGTTTGTGCGGTTGGGCGGGATGCGGCCGGCGGGAGGTGCGCGATGAGTTGCCAGTGGCAGATGGGGATGTTGGTGATGCGGGAGTGCGGGCTGCCGGCGGCGGCGGGATGCGCACTATGCGGGCGGCAGATCTGCCCGGCGCACACGATGATGGGGCAGAACGGGCCGGCGTGTCCGGGGTGCGCGTCGCACACGGAGGGGTATGGGGAGAACGAGGACACCGAGATTGCCGGGGCGCGGGACCAGTATTATTCGCAGTACGGGGGAGCTTCGCATTTTGGGAGTCAGGGGTATTTTTCGGGGTCCGATTCGGCATCGATGGCGCAGCGGGGGATTCCGCAAAAGCCATTGCAGCAGCGGCAGTACGACGATAAAGAGACATGAGGGTTCTTTGGATTACGGACCGGTATCCACCGGCGAAGGGCGGGATGGCGGTGAGTTGCGCGCGGCAGGTGCGGGGGCTGCGGCGGCGGGGCATTGGGGTGGACGTGTTG
>JBIKOG010000007.1:0-90080 GCA_044358225.1 Bryobacteraceae bacterium
TCGTCATAGAAGCCGATGGCGCCGAAGGAGAGGAGGCCGAAGAGGGCGATCCAGATGTAGGGGTTGGTGAGGTTGGCCCAGAGCAGTGTGGGCACGACGATGGCGATGACGATGAGCAGGCCGCCCATGGTGGGGGTGCCGGCTTTTTTCTGGTGGTTGGTGACCTCTTCGCGGATGTGCTGGCCGATTTGGAATTCGCGGAGTTTGCGGATGAGCAGTGGGCCGAGCCAGATGGAGATGAACAGCGCGGAGAGGCTGGCGAAGGCGGTGCGGAAGGTGACGTAGCCGAACAGGCGGGCCGGACCGTAGTGGGGGAACAGCTTTTCGAAGAGTAGCCAATAGAGCATTAGTTGGCCATGAACCTTTCCAGGGCTTTTTCGACGCGCGTGCCGCGCGAGCCCTTGCAGAGCACGACGTCGCCCTGGCGGGCGATGGTGCGGAGGGCGTCGCCAGCGGCGGCGGGGTCCTCGAAGAAATGGGTTTCGACGCCGGCCTTTTCGGCCGCTTGGGCCAGGTGGCGGGCGGCGCCGCGAATGGCGACAACCACGTTGATGCCTTTTTCGGCGGCGTGGGCGCCCAGTTCGGCGTGCATCTTTTCGGCCCAGACGCCCAGTTCGAGCATTTCGCCGAGGACGGCGATTTTGCGTTGACCGGGCATGGCGGCGAGCGTGTCGAGCATGGCTTTGGCCGCTTCGGGGTTGCTGTTGTAGCAGTCGTTCAAGATGGTGATGCCGTTGTGGGTGAGGCGTTCGCCGCGCATTTTGCCGCTTTGGAGCGAGCGGGCGGCTTCGGCCATTGTGCTGAGAGGAATACCGAGAATAGATCCTACAGCGACGGCTGCCGTTACATTCCAGACGCCATGTTTTCCGGGGAGCTGGATTTCGAAGGGCGTGCCGTGAATGCGGAAGGTGGAGCCGGTGGCGGTGATCTGCACGTCTTCGGCGCGGATGTCGGCGCCTTGTTCGATACCGTAGTTGACTGTTCGGCCGGGGTGGATTTCGGCGAAGGCGCGGACGCGCGGGTCGTCGTAGTTGAGGACCGCTACGCCTTCGGGGCCGAGCTCTTCGATGAGTTCGCGCTTGGCGAGGGCGATGCCTTCGATGCCGGGGAAGTTTTCAATGTGCGCGGTGCCGACGTTGGTGACGAGGCCGATGTTGGGGCGGGCGATATCGGCGAGGAAGCGGATTTCGTTGGCGTGGTTCATGCCCATTTCGAGGACGGCACATTGGGCGTTGGCGTTGAGGCGGAGGAGGGAGAGGGGAAGGCCGATGTGGTTATTGAGATTGCCTTCGTTGCGGGCGGCGCCGGTGAGGGCGGCGACGGTTTCCTTGGTGGTGGTTTTGCCGGCGCTGCCGGTGATGGCGATGAGGGGGTAGGTGATTTTGCGGCGGGCGCGGGCGGCGAGTTGCTGCAGGGCGGCGAGTGTGTCGGCGACGCGGATGAGGCGGAGGCCGGGCATCTCAGGCCAGTTGCGATCGTCCACGAGGGCGGCGGTGGCGCCCCGTTCGGCGGCGGCCTGCAGGAAGTTGTGGCCGTCGTGGGTATCGCCTTTGAGGGCGATGTAGAGAGCGCCGGCGGGGAGGGTGCGGGTGTCGATGCTCCACTGGCCGATGGGGCGCGGGTCGTTGGGGTTCGCCGCGCCGACGAATTCGGCGATTTCGTTGACGGTGAGAATCATTTTTGGCCTCGGGCTTGGATGGCCTTGATCGCTACTTCTCTGTCGCTGAAGTGGATCTTTTTGTCGCCGATGATTTGGTAGTCTTCGTGGCCTTTGCCGGTCAAGAGAACGACGTCGCCGGGGCGGGCGGAGGCGATGGCCAAGTGGATGGCTTTTTCGCGATCGGGTTCGACGGTGAGGGGCGTGTCGAAGCGGCGGGCGCCGACGACAGCATCGTTGATGATGGCGAAGGGGTCTTCGGAGCGGGGGTTATCGGAGGTGAGGAAAACGGCGTCGGAATCCTTGGCGGCGGCTACGCCCATGAGGGGGCGTTTGGCGCGGTCGCGATCGCCACCGCAGCCGAAGAGGGTAATCACGCGGCCCTTGCCGTTGAGGAGCTGGCGGGCGACGCGGATGACGTTGGTGATGGCGGCGTCGGTATGGGCGTAGTCGACGACGACGAGGAAATCCTGGCCGGCTTCGACACGCTCGAAGCGGCCGGGGACGCCGGGGAAGGCTTCGATGCCGGCGGTGATTTCGTCCCAGGTGAGGCCGAGCGAATGGCAGGCGGCGGAGGCGGCGAGGATGTTGTAGACGTTGATATCGCCGACCAAGCGGGAGCGGATTTTGGCGTGGCCGGGGATGGTGAAGCGGAGGCCGGCGAAGGTGGACTGGATATCGGTGGCGCGGTAATCGGCACCGGCGGCGAGGCCGTAGGTGAGGCGGCGGGATTGGGGGGCTGTTTTGATTTCGTTGGAGAAGGGTTCGTCGGCGTTGAGGATGGCGTTGACGGGGGCGAAATCGGGGCCGAAGAGGCGGGCCTTGGCGGCGCCGTAGGCTTCCATGGTGAGGTGGAAATCGAGATGGTCGCGGGTGAGGTTGGTGAAGACGGCGGCGGCGACTTTCAGGTATTCCACGCGGCCGAGGGCGAGGGCGTGGGAGGAGATTTCCATCGACAGATATTTTCCGCCCAAGTCGCGGGTTTCGGCGGCGATTTTGTAGACGTCGAGCGATTCCGGGGTGGTGTTGACGGCGGGGCGCGGGGCGCCGCCGATGTGGTAGCCGATGGTGTTGATGAGGGAGGTTTTATGGCCGGCGTGTTGGAGGATGCCATCGGCGAGCATGGTGCCGGTGGACTTGCCGTTGGTGCCGGTGAAGCCGATGATTTCGATGCTTTCGTCGGGCTTGTTGAAGAAGCGTTTGGCGGCTTGGGCGAGGGCGTGGCGGCCGTGGGCGACAACGACGTAAGGATGCCCGGGCGGGGTGGCCGGCGCGGTTTCATAGACCACAGCGCAGGCACCCCGGGCGAGCGCGTCGTTGGCGAAGCGGCCGCCATCGACTTTGCTTCCAGCGAAGGCAAAGAAGAGAGTACCGGGAGCGACGTGGCGCGAGTCATAGGCCAGGCCGCTCACGGGAAGAGAGAGCGTGTCCGGAGAGGCGGCTTGGACGAGGCCGGCTCCGTCGAGAAGTTCGTGGATCGTCATACGCACCTAGGGACGGAAGACGACTCGTACGCGTTTGCTGGCAACGGGGGTGCCGGGGGTGGGCTCCTGGACGCGGGCGATGCCGCGGCCGACGGCCTCCACTTTCCAGCCTTCGTTGGCGGATTTGGCGAGGACGGCGCGCATGGTGAGGCCCTGGAAGTCGGGCGTTTTGGGGCCGTTGACGAGTGCCGGGTCGACGGGCGCGGGTTCGGGCGCGGGGGCGTTGACGGCCAACTGCGGCCGGGGCAACGGTTCGCGGACGGGTTCGGGTTCGGGCTTGGCGGCCGGTTCCTCTTCGATGAGATCCTTCTGCACGCCGAGGGTGCGGAGGGCGGCGCCGGCGACTTCGCGGAAGACCGGGCCGGCAGTGACGCCACCGTACTTGTAGGAACCGTTGATGGTGACGGCGACGACGATCTGCGGATCGGCGACGGGAGCGAAGCCGACGAAGGAGGAGTTGTAGCGGTGGAGGTACTTGCCGGTGCGGGCATCGACCATCTGCGCGGTGCCGGTTTTGCCGGCGACGGTGTAGCCCTTTTTCAGGCGCGCCAGTTTGCCGGTGCCTTCGAGGACGACCTGCTCCAGCATGCGGCGGAGTTCAATGGCCGTCTCCGGCTTGATGCGGCTTTCGGGGGCGGCGGAGGGCATGAGGTCCTTCTTGCCGGTGTTGGCGTTGGTGCGCGCCTTGACGATGCGGGGGCGGACGAGGAAGCCGTTGTTGGCGATGATGCCGAAGGCCTGGGCGAGCTGGAGGGGCGTCGCCATCATTTCATGGCCCATGGCGATGGAGCCCATGGAGGCGGCGGTCCAATCGCGGACGGGGTGGATCTTGCCGCCGGATTCGCCGGGGAGGGGGATGCCGATGCGGTCGCCGAAGCCGAACTTGCGCATGTAGTCGAACATGGGTTGGTTGCGGACGGTGAGTCCGATGTTGATGGCGCCGATGTTGGAGGACTTGGCGAGCACCATAGTCATGGGCAGGGCGGAGTAGGCGTCGTGATCGTGGACGACGCGGCCGGGGAGTTTGATGATGCCGTTGCCGCAGTTGATGATGGTTTCCGGGCGGAGGCGGGTGGTTTCGAGCGCCGCGGCGACGGTGACGGCTTTGAAGACGGAGCCGGGTTCGAAGGGGGCGGAGATGGTGAGGTTCATCCGCTCCAGCATTTCGTCGTCGTTCTGGGGCTTTTCGCGGGGGTCGAAGGAGGGGTAGCTGGCCATGGCCAGGATGTCGCCGGTTTTGGGGTTGAGGACGACGACGGTGCCGGAGGGGGCGTGCTCCTCTTCGATGGCGGTTTTCAGGGCCTTTTCGGCGGCGTATTGAATTGCCTCATCGATGGTGAGGGTGATGTGGACGCCGGGTTCGGGCTTCTCTTCGTTGATGACTTCGCCGTAGTAGTCGCGATTGCGGGAATCGCGGAGCATGTGCATGCGCCCGGGGACGCCGGCGAGCTCCTGTTCGAGGCCGCGTTCGATGCCGGCGTCGCCGTGACCTTCGCGGTTCACCCAGCCCAGGACGTGGGAGGCGAGAGTGCCCTTGGGGTATTCGCGGCGGTAGGTGTTTTCGATGGTGAAGATGTCGAGCTTGCTTTGGCGGAGACGGTTGATCTCTTCGTTGGAGGCGTCTTCCTTGACGACGAGATAGCCTTTGCGGGGGCCGCCATCGGAGGGGTATTTGGCTTCGTGGATTTCCTTGGCGAGAGCGTCGGCATCGATGCCGATGAGGCCGTTGAGAACGGTGGCGACAAAGGGTTCGCCGCCATCCTGGACCCGGAGCGGGTTGATGGCGACGCGGCGAACGGGGACGGAGAGGGCGAGCGGGCCGCCGCCTTCGCCACCGCTGTAGATGGTGCCGCGCGCGGCCGGGACATCCACTTTATGTTCCTGCTGGCTCTTGGCCACCAGGCGAAGAGTGTCGTGCTCGATGACGTGGAGGTGGATCAGGCGGGCGATCAGAATGACTCCCCAAATGACACCAAACCACGCCACGAGGGTTAGACGCCGTTGTGCTTGCGGCTCTACCGTCGTTTCCATGGGCGCTCCTTATTGATAACGGATGTTTGGGGGGGAGGATTTACTGCGGTTACTGTTTGCGCGGGCTGGGTTCAGGCAAGGACTGGAAGAAGGAGGGGCGCCGTTTCGGGGGAAAGACGGCGCCCTGTTCCGCCAGGCCGGTCGGAGGTCCGGTCCGCGAATCGAAAATTACTGCCGGTTGCGGTTGAGAGCAACGGTGCCGGTACGCGTGTCGTTGAGAACGACCATGCTTTCCGGAGTGGGGTCAATGAACTTCTGGTTCTTGGCGGCGCGGGCGAGGGCTTCCAGGCTGGTGAGTTCGCTTTCGCGCACGGAGTAGCGGGCCACCTGGGCGGCAAGCTGGCTGTTTTGCTTTTCGATTTCGGCGACGGTGTAGCCGGCCAGATAGCTGTTGGCGATCGGGACGATGAGGCCGACGACGAGGAGGGCGAACATGGTGGCGACCGAGATGGTCTTCCAGGCCGAGGCATTGGCCTTGGGATCCTGTTCGCGGACGACGCGCGTGTTGTCGATTTTTTTCACGAAGACATGGATGTCCTCGTTCGGCATGGGCCGCAGATGATAACGGCCAGCCTGGGTCCGGGAGTGGGCCTGGTGCGAGGCGCCGCTCTTCTTTTCAAAAATCCATCCGAAAGACATAACTTCAATTCCCCCTACGTGTTGCTGTGCCAAAGATCAGAGCATTTCCAGGATCCGCATTTTGGCGCTGCGGCTGGCTGGATTGCGCCGGACTTCCTCCGGCGTGGGTATAAGAACGTGTTTGTTGATGAGCTTGGCTTTGCCCTCTTTGGCCAACCGGCGCGCGCCGGTCTTGGCGATGAGGTCCTCGCCCGAATGAAAGGTGATCAAGGCCACCCTTCCGCCGGGGCGAACCAGCGAGGGAAGCTCGTTGATCAACGTGTCGATTTCCTGATATTCGTTGTTTACGGCGATCCGAAGACTGAGAGCCGAAAGTGTGGCCGGATGCAGTTTTCCGGTACGGGGCACGGCCGCGAGAATGACCGATGCAAATTGATGCATTGTCACAATCGGGCGTGCCCGCACCAGTGCTCTGGCTATTGCTCGACTTCTCCTTTCTCCAGTGGTGTAGATCAAATTCGCTAATTCTTTTTCGGCCAGACCGTTGACCAGGTCGGCTGCTGTCTCGGTGTCCGCCGTCCTGTCTAATCGCATGTCCAACGGGCCGTCGTGCATCAGGCTGAAGCCACGTTCCGGTGTTTGGAAGTGCATCATGCTGGTCCCGAAGTCGGCGAGCAGGGCATCGACCTTGGCGGTCATCCCGCTTGCGTCCAGGGCCTGCCGGGCGTGCGAGAAGGGAGTGTGCAGAATGGTGACGGGGCTGGGCGCATCGACCAGATTGGCTTTGGCCAGGACGATGGATTCGGAATCCGTATCGCAGGCATACACGTGCCCGGAAGGACCAACGGCGGCGCTGATGAGCCGCGCGTGGCCCGCGAGACCGAGGGTGCAATCGAGCGCAGAGAAACCGCTCTGCAGCTGGAGTGCCTCCAGGGTTTCCGCCGGCATGACTGAGACGTGTTGCATGCATTGCCTTTACCGCATCCCTAGACGGGTGAGAGTTTGAATGACGTCGGGAGCGACAGATTTTGCGTTTCGGATGAGCGCTTCGTGGTCAGCCTTGCGGTAGACGTGGATGACGCCTTTTTTGCCGGTGCCGACGACGAGATCGCCGAGGAGGCCGAGTTCGGAGCGAAGGTCCTGGGAGAGGAGGATGCGTCCGTTGGCATCGAGGTCGGTTTCGGTGCCGTAGTGGTTAGCGAGATTGAGAAGATGTTCGACTTCGGCGGAGTGTTCGCTGGCTTCTTCGAAGATGGCGAGGTTCTGGCGCCAGATGGATTCCGGGTAGATGCGGACGACGGAGCCATCGAGGGAGGTAGCAAACGCTCTGTTATCTTTAAGGTCATGAGTAAAGAAATGCAGCCAGGAGCCAGGGAGGCGAATACGGCCTTTTTCGTCGCAGCGGGTTTCGAACTTGCCGAGGGGTTGCTTGTCGGCAGCGCTTTTGGCCGGGTCAAGCATTATTTTTGCCCCTGAGTTCCACTTTCGCCCACTTTCACGTCCACTCCACAAGGATAGACCCCAACGGCCCCCCGTTACAAGCCTTCTTCGCTATCCGTCCGCCTTTTTTTTGAGGGCTAAGTCCCGTCTTTCTTTTGTCTTGCGGTTCAAAAGGCGAACAAGTGGCGAAGCGAGCTTCCCCGTACCCCCATTACCCCGAATTTGCTACCCTTTGAATGTGATTCCCAACTTTTCGCTGTACGATATCGACCCGGGGCCGGACTGCCCGGAGATAGTCCGCGTCATTATTGAAATCCCGAAGAACTCCGGGAATAAGATCGAGTACGATGGCAAGCTGGGGGTTTTCCGGTTGGACCGGGCGCTGTATTCGCCGATGCACTATCCGGGCGACTACGGATTTATCCCAGGGACGATGGCGGGCGACGGTGACCCGATCGACGTTTTGTGCCTGGTGAACGAGCCGAGTTTTACGGGTTGCCTGATTGAGAGCCGTCCGGTGGGCGTGTTGTACATGGCCGATGAGATGGGCGTGGACGAGAAGATTCTGGCGGTGCCGACGCGGAATCCGCGTTACGACCAGATCCACACGCTGGACCAGATCTTCCCGCATGTCCGGCGGGAGATCGAGCACTTCTTCACCATCTATAAGGAACTGCAGGGTGTTGTTCCGAAAATGGAAGGCTGGGGCGGGCCGCCGGAGGCGCGGAAGGCGATCACTGAATCGCGTGCCCGGTATCTGGATTTGAAGAAGCAGAAGGAAGAAGCGGCCGGTTAGTTAGGGTCATGCAGGCGCGCCGCTGGTTGATACGGGGGCGGGTGCAGGGTGTGGGCTTCCGCCGGTTCGTGCAGCGGGAGGCGGTGGAGTTGTGCCTGAACGGCTGGGTGCGGAACCTGGACGACGGGCGGGTGGAGGCGTTTGCCCAGGGGGCGGCGGGGGCGTTGGATGCGTTGCAGGGGCGGCTATGGCAGGGGCCGCGGTGGGGCGAGGTGCGGGATGTGGAGGCGCTGGAGGAGGCGCCGGTTGCCCGGCAGAATTCCTTTCAAATTCGCTAAGACCACTTACTCCCACTCCGATAAGGCAGATAGTATGTCGAAACGCATTGGGAATAGCTGCGATTGCCGGGAAGCCTACACCCCGGTGCATGGACGAGAACGCATCAACGAGTTGCGGGCGGGGCGCCAGGAATTGCGGGCGGGGCGCCAGGACTTGCAGGCGGGGCGCCAGGACAACCGGCTGGCCCAGCCGCCGGCACCGGCGAGGTTTAGCGGCTCGACGGCCGGGTTTCAGTCGAAGGAGTCGGCCGACCTGGTGGTGAAAACCGCTGATGGGGATACGGTGCGGATCTCGATCGACGCTTTGACCAAGGCGCAGGCGGGCGTGTATTCGGCGTCTGTGGGCGGGGCGAATGCCGGCGCGCAGGTGTTCTCCGGCGAGTCGTCGTACTCGGTGAAGGTGCGGGTGAAGGGTTCGCTCGACGAAAAAGAGGCGCAGCAGATTGGGGATTTGTTGGAGAAGCTGGTGTTGGCGTCGCGTGGCGCCGGTGGAGGCGCGGCCCCGGCCAGCACCCCGGAACCGGCAGCAGCCAGTAGCTTTGACTCGCTGAGCAGCTTCCACTACGCCTATCGCGCCTATAGCGAATCCACGCAGTCGACGCTGGACACGCAGGCGGCTTAAAACGCGGGCTTGCTATACTGGTCTTCCCGTTCTTTTTCCTCCCATGGACCACCTTAAGCAACTCATTCGCGAGATCCCCGACTGGCCGAAGCCCGGCATTCTCTTCTACGACATCACCACTTTAATGAAGGACAGCCAGGGGCTGACCGAAGTGATCAGCGGTCTGCAGACGGGTGTGAACCCGGCAGACGTGGATGTTGTTCTCGGTATTGAGGCGCGCGGCTTCTTTTTTGCGCCGACCGTAGCCCATTCGATGGGGAAAGGGTTTGTCCCGGTGCGGAAGCCGAAAAAGCTGCCGTGGGAGACCGAATCGGTGCAATATGCGCTGGAATACGGCTTCGATACGCTGGAAATCCACAAAGATGCGGTGAAGCCAGGGCAGCGCGTGTTGATTGTCGACGATGTGCTGGCGACCGGTGGCACGGCGGCGGCGGTGGCGCAGCTTGTGGAAAAGCTGGGTGGCAAGGTGGCCGGATTCGCTTTTGTGATTGAACTGGATTTCCTGAGCGGCCGCGACAAGTTGAACGGGTACCCGATACACTCGCTCGTGCATTACTAGGGCGCCATGGCCGCCACTCGACACGCCCGTCTGAAGGCGTACGCCAAATTGAACCTGGACCTCAAGGTATTGAACCGTGGGGAAGATGGTTTTCATGAGTTGCGTTCGGTGTTTCAGACGGTCTCGATTTTTGACACCTTAGACATTGCCTTTACGCCGGCCCGGACCACGGAGCTGACGCTGGAGGGGTCTGTCGATATTCCCGACAACCTGGTGCTGCGGGCGGCGCGGTTGCTGCTGGCGCACGTGAAGGGCACCGGGCGGATCGACATGCGTCTGACCAAGCGGATTCCGATGGGCGCCGGGATGGGTGGCGGATCGGCGGACGCGGCGGCGGTGTTGCTGGGGTTACCGGTGGTGGCTGGTTGGCGGATTTCGATGGAAAATCTGGTCCGGATGGGGGCCGAATTGGGGTCGGACGTGCCGTTTTTCCTGCTGGGAGGCGCCGCGGTGGCGCTGGGGCGGGGAACGGAGCTCTACCCGCTGCCGGATCTGCCGTCGAGCCGGGTTTTGATCGCCGCTCCGGCGATTCACGTTTCCACGCCCGATGCGTACCGTGGATTTGCCCGCGCCAGTCATGGAAAATTGACGGAAGCCCAACGGATTCAGTATATTGATAGTTTCCAGTCGCGCGTCTGGCAGCTCGGGACATCCCTGTCCACAGACGGCATTGGAACGCAGGTCGAGAACGATTTCGAAGGTGTGGTTTTCCCCCGGCACCCGCAGTTGAAATCCATCCTCAAAAATCTACAGAAATCAGGGGCTGACCCAGCCAGAATGACCGGCAGCGGCTCGGCTCTCTTCGGAGTCTTCACCACACAAAATCAGGTACAAGAGGCTCAGGCGGCATTAGCCAGACTGCGTCCTCAGCCCGCGACGATTCCGGCGGCTTTGTTAAGCCGGGGCAGGTACAGGGCAGCTTGGTGGCGTCAACTGCAAGAACACATGGACGGAAACAAGGACGGGAAGCAATGGCCGCCCCAAAGCCGGTACGCGCAAGGGCGCCGCAACGAGCAATGAGACCCGAAAAGCTCAAGCTCTTTACCGGCAATGCCAATCCGGCGCTCGCCACCGAAATCGCCGAATGTCTCGGCCTGGAACTTGGTGTCGCCCCCGTGCGCACGTTCGCCGATGGCGAGATCTACCTGCAGATCAAAGAAAATGTCCGGGGCGCGGACGTCTTTGTTGTCCAGCCGACTTGTGCCCCGGTTGACCGGCACATTCTGGAACTGCTGCTCATGATTGACGCGCTGAAGCGCGCCTCGGCGGACCGCATTACCGCGGTGCTGCCGTATTACGGCTACGCCCGCCAGGACCGCAAAGATAAGCCGCGCGTACCGATTTCGGCCAAGCTCGTCGCCAGTCTGATTGAGCGCGCCGGGGCCGATCGCGTGCTTTGCATGGATCTGCATGCGGCGCCGATCCAGGGTTTCTTCGATATTCCGGTGGACCACCTCTACGCCGCTCCCGTGCTGGTTGAGTATTTCCGGGAGAAGGCGATCGATAATTTGATGATCGTTTCGCCCGACGCCGGTGGTGTGGAGCGCGCCCGTGCCTTTGCTAAACGCCTGCGGGCACCGATGGCGATCATCGACAAACGCCGTGAGGAAGTGAACGTTGCCGAGGTGATGCACGTCATCGGCGACGTACGCGACCGCCATTGTCTGATCATTGACGATATTATTGATACAGCCGGAACGTTGGTGAAGGGCGCCGAAGCGCTGCTCGCCTCCGGTGCGGCGGGCGTCACCGCCTGCGCCACGCACGCCGTCCTGAGCGGACCGGCGATCGAGCGCATACAGAATTCCCGACTTACCAAGGTCATCTTCAGCAACTCGATCCCGCTGAAGGAAGAGGCCCAGAGCTGCGACCGCATTCAAACGCTGTCGGTGGCGCCGCTGCTGGCCCAGGCCATTCGATCCATCCACGAAGAGACATCCGTCAGCGGACTTTTCGTGTAGACAGCAAGCACGTCCCAACCAGTTTCCTTCGAAATCGTTTTTAACCAGAGGTCAGTATGAGAAAAGATATCACCGTCGCCGCCACGCCGCGCCCTGCCCGGGGCAAGAATGAAGCCCGCCGCCTGCGGGTCAGTGGTCTTATGCCCGCGATCATCTATGGCACCGGAAAGGATCCGGTCGCCGTTTCCGTGAATCCGAAGGAGGTCAATAAGATCCTCCATTCCTCGACCGGCCACAACACCATCTTCGATATGGCTGTTGACGGCTCCGTGGGAGAACCGGTGATGGTCGTCGACTGGCAGTATCACCCGGTGAAGGGCAACCTGATGCATGTGGACCTGCTCCGCATCGATCTGGAAAAGCCGATCAAGGTGAGCGTTCCGGTGCACCTCAAGGGCGAGTCGGTGGGCGTCAAGATCCACGGCGGTTTGCTCGAAGTGGTCAACCGCGAAGTCGAAATCGAAGTGCTGCCGAACGAGATCCCCGAATTCTTCACCGTCGACGTCACCGACCTGGGGCTGAACCAGGGCGTTCGCGCGGGCGACTTGGCCCTTTCCGCCTCCATGCGCCTGCTGGCTCCGGCCGAGAGCGTGCTGGTGCACGTGACCGCGCCGCGTAACGACGAAACCGCCGCCGCCGCCGCCGCCGAACCGGAAGTGGTGAAGGCGAAGGGTAAAAAGGACGATGCCGCGGCTCCGGCCGGTGGCGATAAGAAGAAGAAGTAGTTTCTGGTGGCTGTGGAAGCGCAGGTGCGTGGTAGCGATGGGCCGCAGTGGCTCATCGCCGGGCTCGGGAATCCGGGTCCGGAGTATGACCTTACCTATCACAACCTGGGCTTCCTGGCCGTCGACCGCCTGGCCGAATCGGCATCGATTCGTCTGACGCGGCCGGAATGCAAGGCGTATGTGGGTGCAGGCGTTGTTGCCGGTTCCCCGGTGCTCCTGGCTAAACCGCAAACATTCATGAATTTAAGCGGCGGCTCTTTGCAGCCACTGCTGACGAAATACATGCTCCCGCCGGAGCGGCTGATTCTGATCTACGATGAATTAGCGCTCGACTGGGGCTCGCTGCGAATCCGGTACAAAGGTTCCGCTGGTGGTCACAACGGCGTTACCTCGGTTATCCGCAGCGTGGGTAGCGAGAATTTCATTCGGGTCCGGTTGGGCATCCGTCCGGAGCACCCGATGAAAGATATGAAAGACTATGTGCTTTCCAAAGTCCGGAAAGCGCAAATGGAAACCTTGGATTCAACAATGACGTTCACGCGTCAGGCAGTTGAAACCATCATCACCGAAGGCGTCGAAAAGGCCATGACGAAACACAATCGTCGCGCCCAAGGTGCAAACGAGGAACAATGAGAACCTACGAACAACTGTTCATCGTCAATACGGCTGCTGCCGAAGCTGATGTCGATGCGCTGCTTGAGCAGCTCAACGGCATCATCAAGGCAAGCGGCGGTGCGATTGACAAGACCGACAAATGGGGCGTGCGCAAGCTCGCCTATCGTGTAAACCGGCAGACGGAAGGCTTTTATATCCTTCTCTCCTTCACCTGCGGCGCGCAGACCGTGCGCGAACTGGAACGCCGCCTGCGTGTGGCCGATATGGTGATGAAGTACATCACCGTGCGCATGGACGAACGGATGAAGCGCGTTGTGAAACGGCAGAAGCGGCGTGAAAAGCGTCTGGCGCGCAAGCCCCAGTTGAGCGCTCCGGCCGCCCCGGCCGCGCTCCCCGGCGCTCCGCCTCCGAGCCCCGGCGCCGTTCCTGGTGCTCCGGCTCCTGGCGCGCCCGTGCCGGCTGCTCCGGAAGCTCCCGCTCCGGCCGCCGTGGAAGTGGCCGCCGTTGAGACCCCCGTCGTCGAAGCTGCTCCGGCCGCTGAAACCACCGAAAGCTAACAGGAAAGGTCAAAGAGGATATATATATGGCTGAGACCAAAGGTGGTCGTCCGATCGCTGCCTCGCAGCGCCCCACGGGTGGGGATAAGGCCCTGGTTCCTGGGAAGAAGCAGTTCTTCCGCCGGAAAAAAGTGTGCCGTTTCTGTGTGGAGAAGATCGACTTCATCGACTACAAAGAAGTGAAGATGCTGTCGGCCTTCATCTCCGAAAAAGGCAAGATTACTCCACGCCGCATCTCCGGCGTCTGCACCATTCATCAGCGGCTGCTGACCGGGGCTATCAAACAGTCCCGTAACATCGCCCTGCTGCCCTTCTCCACGGCGGTCTAGTCCCGCCCGATCCGTACATTCGAGGAATCCATCATGGAAGTTATCTTGAGAGAAGACGTCGAAAAACTCGGTTCGCGTGGCCAGCTGGTCTCGGTCGCCGCGGGTTTTGCGCGTAATTTTTTGTTGCCGAAGCGGCTTGCTGTCGCCGCCACGGAAGCCAATAAGAAGATTGTGGAACAGGAACGTCAGGCCGCTCTTCGCCGCGAGGCGAAGGAAGTCAACGAAGCTACCGAACTCGGCAAGCTCCTGGCGCCGGTGGTGATCACCATCGCCCAGAAGGCTGGCGAGAACGATCAGCTGTTCGGTTCGGTCACCTCCGGCGACATCGCCGCGAAGCTGGAAGAACAGAAGTTCCACATCGACAAGAAGAAAATCGTGCTGCACGATCCGATCAAGCAGCTCGGGGAATACGACGTCACCATTAAGCTTCACCGCGAGGTGTCGGTCGATATCAAAGTCAACGTCGTTAAGGAAGACTAACTTCCGGTCGCGATGTTATCTTCGACGGCCCGCCTTGCGTACTCCGCAGGCGGGCCGTTCTGTTACTGGACCACTATCTGGAGAGGAATCGTATGGCTTACTTTGATCTAACCGGGCAGACCGCGATTGTCACCGGTGGCGCGAGCGGTATCGGGTTGGCGATTTCCCGCCGCCTGGCCACGGCCGGCGCCACGGTCGCCGTTGCCGACATGAATCTGGCCGCGGCCGAAGCCGCTGCCGCCACCATCCCCGGCGCCTTCGCCGTGCAGGTGGACGTTTCCGATTGGGCTTCGGTGGAGGCCGCCTGGGCCGCCGTCATCGCCAAGACCGGTCGCATTCACATTCTTGTGAACAACGCCGGCGTCGCCGGCAAGGCCGCCCCGCTCTGGGAGCAGGACTACGCCGACTGGACGAAGTGCATTCGCGTCAACATGGATGGCGTCTGGAACGGCTGCAAGGCCGCCGTCAGCCACATGCGCGAGCACAAGTACGGCCGGATTGTTTCGATCGCCTCGGTCGCCGGCAAAGACGGCAACCCGAACATGACGGCGTATTCGGCCACCAAGGCCGCCGTGATCGGTTTCACGAAGTCGCTCGGGAAAGAAGTCGCCACCGACGGCATCTGTGTGAACGCCGTGGCCCCGGCCGTGGTGCGCACGCCGATTCTGGATCAACTTACGCCGGAGCAAGTGAAGTATATGACCGATAAGATTCCGATGCGCCGCACGGGCGAACCGGAAGAGATCGCCGCCGTTGTCCACTTCCTGGCCAGCCCCGATTGCAGCTTCGTCACCGCCCAAACCTACGACGCCTCTGGCGGCCGTAGCACTTACTAACCCAAAGGAATCATCATGTTACTTACTCCGGATCGCTACGCCGAATCGACCACCGAGGAACTGCTTACCGAGGCGTCACTTGGACGCATTGGCGTGGATCACGCCTGGGTGAAGGCGCTGCTGGCGCGCGATCCGGAGGAGACGGCCAAGGATCTTGTGGCCTTCTACATGGACATGGATGAGGAGATCCGCATCGACCTGAGCGCCGAGATCTTCCACGTGCTGCGGGCGCTGCGTTCGACGGTTGCCATTCCGGTGTACATCGACCTTCTGCACGACGCCGGCGACGACGACCCGAGCGAGATCTACGAGGCGCTGGCGGAGTTGGGCGCGGCCGCCATTGAGCCGCTGCTCGAACTGCACGCGGCCGAAGAGGGCACCGAATCGCAGGTCAATTTGGAGTTTCTGCTGGCCGGTCTGCGCGTCGAGGACCCGCGGATCGAGGCGTTGCTGGACGCGCGGCTGGCCGTCGATCCGGCCGACGCGGCGATCAACATCAGCTTGTACGGCAAGGCGTCGTTTAAGGAGAAGCTGGAGGCGGCCATCGGCACGCTCGACGCCACCTCCGAAGCCTACGAACACGAAAAGCACGAGATTGAGTTCGCCATCGACCAGTTGGCGATCGAGACGATTCCCGATGCGCCGCCGCCGTTCGATGTGTACGAAGCGTTCCCGGAGATCGCCCCGCCGGTGTTCGACGTGTTGGAACCGGTGGAGATGATGGCCTATCTGGAACATCCGGATGCCGAGACGCGCCGCCACGCCGTCGAAAGCCTGGGCAATGAGCAGTTGGAGGAAGAGGACCTTGGCAAGATCGTCGTCCTGGCCGAGAGCGACCCGGAGGTGAGCGTCCGTGCGCAGGCCTGGCAGTCGCTGGCCGCCGCCATCGAAGACCCCGCCATTCGCGCCAAGATCGAAGAGAAGTTCGCCGATACCGAAGCGCCCTCCGCCGAACGCGCCGGGGCCGCCTGCGCGCTGGCCGAAGGCGTCATCAGCGATGAGTTGGTGGCTGGGTTGAAAGAATTCTATCTGGACCCGGCGACGCGCGCCATGGCGCTGAAGGCCATGTGGCACAGCCTGGACAAACGGTTTGCCGAGCACTTCCCAGCGCATTTGGAAGATGAAGACAAGGAAGTCCAGCGCCAGGCCATCTGGGGCGCGGGCTACCTGGGCATTGGCCACGCCGCCGGCGCGTTGGAGAAGCTGTTTGAAGATCCCGATGTGCGGGACCACGCGCTGTTTGCTTATGCGCTGAGCTGCCCTGGTGAAGTGAGCCGCGGCCGTGCCAAGAGCATGTACAAGAAGATCTTCGACCTGGCCGGCGGCCTGAGCGCCGAAGAGGTGGAGCTTGTCGAATCGGCGATTGATCAGCGGCTTTCCATGCACGGGCTCGACCCGGTGTTCCACCCCCATCACCACTAAAAATCCGGCGGGAGGGGTGAAACATATACAATGGCGGTAGCGTCCTTTCAGACGCGGAGTTTAATGTGCCAGCTGTACGTGTCGCCTATTTCGCCGATTCCTTCCACGAAGTAAATGGCATGGCGCGCACAAGCCGTGAATTAGACGGCTTTGCGCGCCGTACAGGCATGCCGTTTTTGTGTGTGCGTGTGGGGGATGTTACTAAGTACAGCGCCGAAGGGTCGACGGCTATTTTGGAACTACGCCGCGCGTCGGCCTCGATTCCGGTTGATAAGGACCTGTCGTTCGACCCCTTGCTGGGCCGGCATCTGCTGCGTGTCCGCAATGCGCTACGCAAGTTCAAGCCGGATGTGATCCATGTGACAGGGCCGGGCGATATCGGCCTGATGGGTGTCTATTTCGCCTATCATTACAACATTCCGCTGGTAGCCAGCTGGCATAACAATCTGCACGAGCTGGCCGCGCACCGGCTCCACATCATTTTGGAACATCCGCTATTTAGTTTTCTGCCAAAGGCGTATGCCGATTTCGTTACGCTGTTGACGGAGCGCGGCGCCCTGGAAGGCGTGTCGCTGTTCTATAAGTTGGCCTCGGCACTGTTTGCGCCGAATCCGGACCTGGTGCGGATGCTGGGCGAACGGACTGGTAAACCGGTGCATCTGATGCCGCGGGGCGTCGATACCGAGTTGTTCAGCCCCTCCAAGCGGTTCCGGCAGGATGGAGCGTTCACGCTGGGCTTTGCCGGCCGGCTGCAGCCGGAGAAGAACGTGCGGCTGCTCGTGGATCTGCAGAAGCAGTTGCCGCCGGGCAACCACCGTTTCCTGATCGTGGGCGATGGGTTTGAACGGACCTATCTCACGCGCCGGCTGCGGCGGGCGGAGTTTACGGGTTTTCTGGACGGGGAACCGTTGGCGGAGGCCTACGCCAGTATGGACCTGTTCGTGTATCCGTCTTGCACCGATACCTACGGGACGGCGGTGCAGGAGGCGCTTGCCTGCGGCGTGCCGGCGGTGGTGCGGGACCAGGGCGGGCCGCGCTATCTGATTGAGTCCGGAGTGAATGGCCTGGTGGCCCGATCGGATGCCCACTTCATTCGGAGTGTGGTCCAATTGATGGAAGATCCGACCCGCCTTCCCGGGCTGCGCCGCGAGGCGCGCGAGTCGGCCTGCCGCACCAGTTGGGACTCCATCTGCGCGGCGGTCTGGGAAATCTATGACCGTGTTCCGCGCCATGAATTCGCGCCAGCTTCCGCTCTGTTGCACTAATTCAGGCCCTGTTTGGGTACGATAGGACTCAACGCGTTTTCATGGCTTCTTCCACACAACCTCAAGGGCTGCTTCGACAGATCGGCCTGCTGAGCGCTACGGCGCTCGTGTTTTCCAACATGATCGGAACCGGGATCTTCACGACCACCGGCTTCCTGGCCGGCGACTTGGGGGATCCGTTACTGGTGATCGCCATCTGGGGTGTGGGTGCGCTGATCGCGCTGGCGGGTGCACTGTGTTACTCCGAGCTGGGTATCAACTTCCCAAGTTCCGGTGGCGAATATGTCTACCTCACCGAAGCCTATGGGCCCACGTGGGGCTTCATGGACGGTTGGGTCTCGTTCTTCGCCGGGTTTTCGGCGCCCGTTGCGCTGGCGGCGCTGGCGTTTTCGGAGTACCTCAGTTATGTGTTTCCGATGCTGAAGTCGACGAATACGATGTCGGTGGGACCGCTTGAAGTGGGCCCGGCGCAGCTGACGGCGAGCGCGCTGATCCTCGTTTTCACTGTGATTAACTTCTTCGGGATCCAGTTTGTCAGCAGCGTGCAGAATGTACTTTCGGCATTGAAGCTGGCCGTGCTGGCCGGGTTCCTGGTGCTTGGCTTCACGGTGGGCAAGGGCGACTGGTCCAACTTCAGTCAACACGCCGTGCGGACGTCCACCGCCCCGCTGTGGGAGCAGTTCGCCACCAGTCTCATTTTCATCTTCGTCGCCTATTCCGGTTGGAACGCCGCCACCTACGTGGCTGAGGAGTTGCGGCAGCCGGAGAAGACGCTGCCCAAGGCGCTGACGCTCGGCACGGTCTTCGTGGCGATTCTGTACGCGCTGTTGAACCTGCTCTACATTTACGCTACGCCGCTCGAAAACATGAAGGGCGTGCTGCGCGTGGGCTCGCAGGCCTCCGAACGGCTGTTCGGCGCCGACGTCGCCTCGCTGTTCAGTCTGCTGATGGCGGCCGGGCTGTTGGCTTCGGTGAACGCGCTGGTGACCATTGGACCGCGCGTCTACTACGCCATGGCGAAGAACCGCGCGTTCTTTCCCGCCGCGGCGCAGGTGCACGAGAAATGGCGGACACCGGTTTTCTCCATCGCCATTCAGGGCGTCTGCGCGGTGTTCATGTGCCTGACGCCGTTCCGCGATCTGATGTTCTATGTGGGGTTCCTGTTGAACGCCTTCGCCTCGCTCGCCGTGGCGTCGCTGTTCGTGTTCCGGAAGCGGGCGGGGTGGCGGAAGTTGCCCGTGGTCAGCTTTGCCTGGCCGCTGCTGCCGGTGTTCTTCCTGGTCTGTTGTGCGTGGGTGGCGGTGTCGGGGTTGCTGATGCGGCCGTCGGTGTCGTTGACGGCGTTGGCGACGGTGGCGCTCGGGGCGTTGGTCTACAAGATGGTACTGGCGCCGAAGCCGTCGGATCCGGTGGCGGGTAAGGCGTAAGCCCGAGAGACTTCGCCGCCCGTAATTGCTACCCTCGGACCATGTTGGCGAGAATAGCGATCTTCGCGATATTGGCCGGATGCGCGGCGCCGTTGCCGGCCGTGGATTTTTCCGGGTCCTGGATTTTGGCCGTGGGGAAGAGCGAGTTTGGACGGGCGAATCCGCCGCAGGCGCTGTCGATGGTGGTGCGGCAGAGTGAGAAGCAGTTGGCGGTGGAGTCGACGCTGGTCGATGGGCGTGGCGCGACGACCAGCAGTTATACGCTCGATCTGACGGGCAAGGAAGCCGAGAACGTCATGCGCGGGAATAAGGTGTCTTCCGTGTCGACATGGCGCGGGCCGATGCTCCATGTGAAGGCGAAGGCGTCGGTGCAGGGAGCCGACGTGAAGACCGTCGACCAGTGGCAATTGGAGGACGGCGGGCGGGTGCTGACGGTCTACCGGACGGCCACAACGCCGAATGGGGAGATCGAGCAGCGCTACGTTTACGAAAAGACCTTAGCGAAGCCCTAAGGTGTATACCCTTCGGGGATAGTGTCTATGCTCGATTCGTCCGGGCGGGGAAGCATGTTTGAATGAGGTTGCGGATCCTCTATGAAGCGCAACTTATTTCCATTGTTAGGCATTGCGGTCGTCGTGGCTATCGCGGCAACCGGTGTGTTTTACGGTCTTTTTGTCGGTAAGATCAGCGGCGCGGCACCGGCGTCGGGCCCGAATGCCGCGGGTGTTGTGGTCGCATCTCGCGCGGTGGAGCGGGGCAACGTGCTGACAGCGGCCGATGTGCGTCTGGTGCCGGCGACTGAGCCTCGACCGGAGGGAGCGTTTGGGAGCGTGGAGGAGGTTCTGGGGCGTACGGTCACCAAGGCCTATGCCGCCAACGACGCCTTGACGGCAACCGGGTTGGCCTCTGCCAAGGGAGCTGGTGGTCTGGTGATTCCGAAGGGAATGCGGGCCATTTCGATTCGCGTGGGGGATTCGACGGGTCTGGTGCCCTACCTGCGCGCGGGAAACCGGATTGATGTTCAGTCCATTCAGATGCAGGGCAGCGGCGAGGCCGTAGTGCGGACAATGTTGTCGAATGTCGAGGTTCTGAACGTTCATGCCGACCTGAGTCCGCAGCCGGCGCCGGCGACGGTGGTGAACCTGTTGGTTCCGGCTCGCGACGTGGAGCGAGTGGCCTTGGCGGATTCGGCTACGAAGATGCGGATCGTCTTGCGCAACGCCGAGGACGAAGAACTTCTGCCGGTGACGCCGGCTAAAGCGGTTCCGGGGAAACCGGGTGGCGCGGTTGCCAGCGCGGTGGGCCCGCAGGTGACTTTTCAAGTGCGCATGGCGGCGGCGGCCGCGGAGACGATTCGTGAAATGTCGACGCGCGCCGGCATGGTCACCAATGGGGCTGTGCGAATTGGCGTGCTGCCGGCCGGCTGGACGGCCGACGATCTGGAACGGAACAAATCGTTTCGTGTCCTGACGACGGAGAACGTGAACTCGTCGCAGTGGCAGGAAGTTTCCCTGCAGGCCGGAGGGGCGGAGGCGAAAGGTGAGTACGATCTTCGTTTGCGGTTGACGCCTCGTGGGGCCGGGAACGGCAGGCTGAATTTGCGGGTGCGTCCGGAGTTGACGTTGCCCCAGCGCGGCGGATTGAGCAGCCGGCGTTTCTCGGCGGACTTGCTGGTGCCGGACGGGCAATCGGTTCTGGTAGCCGGTTTTGAACGGGACGCCGCGGCTCCCGCGCTGATTGAAAAACTGTTCCGCTCGCCAGCCGCTCCGCCGGCTGGGAGCGAGTTGTTGATGGTCGTTACGCCGCGCACGGCGGCGAAGTAGGAATAGGCGGCAGGCGTGGCGGCAGCAATCGCAATTCTCTTCTTCATCACGACGTTTCTGGCGGCGGCGACCGCTGTCCTCATTGCCGCTTTTATCCAGAGCCGTTTGCGCGCCCGGCAGGAGGCGCACCCGGATTTGACCGCGGTTTCCGCCGAGGACTCCGGAGATTCGGTGCTGCTCAGCGAAACCTCGCACAGTTCGATCAGCCTGTTGGAAATCGTGCTGAAGCGGTTGAATGTGATCGAACACTTGCGCCGTGTTCTGGACGACGCCGGGCTGCGTTGGTCCGTTGGCCGGGTCGCCGCTACCATGTTGCTTCTTGGCGCTATTGGAGCGGCTCTGGTGATGGATGTCCGTTGGCTGCCGCCAGGCTCATCGCTGGCTGCGTTCGCCGCCGGGGTGGCTGTTCCCTACCTGTACATCGCCAAACTGCGCCAGAAACGAATGGACCAGTACGAGTCGCAGTTCCCGGATGCGTTGGAAAGCCTGGCGCGCGCGATGCGGGCCGGCCACCCGCTACAAAGCGCGATCGAAACACTGGCGAGCGAAATGGCTGCTCCGCTCGGCCCGGAATTTCGCCGGATTCGCGATGAACGCCGACTGGGGATGCCCTGGAAGGTCACACTCGAAAAGTTCTCTGAACGTGTGCCCATATTGGAGGTTCGTCTGTTCGTGGCCGCGGCGCTGGTCAGCACCCGCTCCGGCGGGCGCTTCACGGAAGTGCTCGAAAACCTCGCGGAAACCGTTCGCGAAGGCGTGGCGCTGCGCGGCGAAATTCGGGCCGTCTCCGCCCACGGCCGGATGACGGGTGGCGTGTTGACCATCCTCCCGTTCGGTATCGCCGGCATGTTGTACCTGACCAGCCCGGACTATCTGTTAGTTCTGGTGGACCATCCGTTCGGACCCACAATGATTGGTGCCGCGATCGCCTTCGTTGTTGCCGGGCATTTTGTGATTCAGCGCATTGTGAAGATTCGAGTCTGAGAACCCAATGAATGAATTCGCCATACTGATCGGGTTCTTCCTCGCCGTGGTGGGCTGCATCACCGGTTTGGGGTATGTCTTTATGAACCGCGGCGGCGGAACCGCGGCGATCGACACGCCGCCAGCCTCCTTCAAAGAAACACTGAAGAACTTCGGCGCGCTGGTGCCCAAACGCTCGCAGCATGTCGACCACTACCGCCAGTTGCTCAGCAACGCCGGCTATCGCCACCCCGACGCGCTCACCACCTTCTTCGGTATCAAAGCCGCCAGCATTCTGGGCTTTGCCTGCGTCCTGGCCCTGGTATCGCTCATCGCCGCCGGGGACTCTACCGGTGTCGTCATGGCCGTCATGGCCGGCGCCGGTATTGGCCACTTGTTGCCGGACCGGATCCTCCGGGCCACCCACACGCGGCGGGATAACAACCTGCGCAGTTCTCTCCCGGTGGCCCTGGAACTCATGATCCTTGGCCTCGAAGCAGGGCAGGGGCTGGACTCTGTGATCGCCGAAACCGCCCGGGAACTCGACGTCACGCACCCGGAACTGGCCGAAGAGTTTAACCTCGTCCTGATGGAGATCCTTGCCAGCCGGAGCCGCCAGGAAGCACTGCGCGGCTTGGCGGAGCGGAACTCGGAGCAGGAGGTGAAGCGCATTGCCCAGGTTCTGATCGACGGGGACCGCTTCGGAACCGGCCTCGCCAGCGCGCTGCGCAATCAACTCCGCTTTCTCCGCACGCGCATGCGGCAATCGGCGCAGGAGCAAGCCCGGAAGGTGAGCGTCAAACTCGTCTTCCCCATCTTCTTCCTCATCTTCCCGGCCATCCTGCTGGTCACGCTCGGTCCGGCCGTCATCCTCGTCTTCAACGCGCTGGCGAAGATGCTGTCTATCTAGACAAACTTCTCTACGCGCGACACCACTTCGTCGCCGATCGCCAGCGATGCCGTCGCCCCTGGGCTCGGCGCGTTCAGCAGATGCAGCGCCCGCCGC
Source organism: Bryobacteraceae bacterium (assembly GCA_044358225.1). GTDB lineage: Bacteria > Acidobacteriota > Terriglobia > Bryobacterales > Bryobacteraceae. The sequence goes on from JBIKOG010000007.1 coordinate 22,856, forward strand.
CGGTCGGCAAACAGAAAGTCCTGCACCAGGTCTCCGTTCGGCAGCATGGACTGCGCCCGCACGCCCGCTCCGCCCGGCGAAATGTCGTCCACCTGAATCTCCGGTACCAACCGCTGTAGCGATTCGCAGAACAGCTGCTTGCTGAACGACCGCTTCACCTCAAACCAGCTCACCGCCGGATAGCGCTGCAGGAACTTCCACAGTCCGGGGAACGAAAGCGCGTCCCACAAATCCGCCGCCACAAAGTCGCGTTTGGTGTACCCCTCGCGCGCGAACGCCAATACCGCGTTCGGCCCGGCCTCCACGCCCCCGTGGATCAGTCGCGTAAAGTGCACGCCCAGGAACGGAAACGATGGGTCGGGCACCGGGTAGATCAGATGGCGAACCAGCTCCTGCCGCTCCTTCCGGATCAGGTAGTACTCGCCGCGGAACGGCACAATGCGCATCTCCCGCTCGACGCCGCCCATCTCCGCCACGCGGTCGCAGTGGAGCCCCGCGCAGTTGACGATGAAATCCACCTCGCAATCGCCGGTGTCCGTCGACACCAGCCACCCGCCCGCCGTCTCCCGCAGTCCGGTTACTCCAGAGGAAACCCGCACCTCGCCGCCCTGCGCTTCAATTTTCCGCACCAACGCCGCGCACACTCCGGCGTAGTCCACAATCCCTTCCTCCGGCACGCGCAACGCGCGCACCCCGCCCACGTGCGGTTCAATCTCCAACATTCCAGCCCGGTCCAGTACGCGCAGCCCCGCCAGCCCGTTCGCCGTCCCTCGCTCAAACAGGTCCATCATCCGCGGGACTTCTTCCTCGCTCGCGGCCACCACCAATTTCCCGCAGATCTCGTGTTTCACGCCGTTTTCCGCGCAAAACCGCACCATCTGCCGGATTCCCTCCACCGCCAGCCGTGCCTTGTTCGACCCCGGCTTGTAGTACAGACCCGCGTGCAGCACGCCGCTGTTGTGGCCCGTCTGGTGCCGCCCCACGCCGCTTTCCTTTTCAAATACGATCACGCGCCGCCCGGGCATCCGCTGCCCGAACCGGTACGCCGTCGCCAATCCAATAATGCCGCCGCCAATGATGCCGATTGTTTTCACGAACCTACTAGCGTACCGCCAAGCTCACCGTCCGCGGGCTCGTCACCCCGCCCGCCTCAATCGAAACCGGCACAATGCCCGTCCCCATATCCTCCGGCACACGCACGTTCAACTGCACCAGTCCCGCCACCAACCCCGGTGCCGCACCCGCGTACAGCACCGTCGAAACCCGCTCGCCAATCCGCACCGTCACCGGCGCGGCCATCTGTGGATACGGCGCCCCGGCCAATTCGCCATCGGCCATCGCCGGCCGCATCGCGCCCAGCCCCGTCGCATACAACACGACAATCGACCCGCGCGCGGCCGGGTTGGCTTCGGAATTCAAACTCCCATCCTCATTCAAAAACGCCCCGCCTCCGCGCCCCGCCGAGTTCGCCGTAAAGAACGCCGGCGCCGTCCCCGCCACGTTCAGCGTCAACGGGTTCGTTAGCCGCCCGCGATACTCCAACTGCACGCGCACCACCGCTTTCCCGGCCACGTTGAACGGCACAATCACGCCCACCTGCCGGGAACTGGCGTACAGTACCGGCGCCGCCGTCCCATCGAATAGCACCCGCGTCTCGCCTGCCACCGTCCCCACCCGCCTCTGCGCCGTCAGTGTCAATCCGGCCAACTCCGCCGGCCCGATATCCAGCCCGAACAGTGTCACAATCTCCCCCGGAGCCACCGGTCCCGTAAAGTACGAGGCCCCATTGACGACCCCGGCCGCCGTCAACACACCCGGCTGCGCGAACTGTGCCCGCAGGTCCAGATCCCTCGTCACCGTCACTGTTTTCCGCGCCTCCCCACCCGGCAGATTCCCGCCCCATCCCGCGAACGCATAGCCGTTCACCGGCGCCGCCGTAATCGTCACCGTCTCCCCTGCCGCCAGGAATCCATTCACCGGCGCCGGCTCAATCACAATCCGCCCGCCCGCGGTCGGCGCCACGCTCGTCAGTACCTGAAACGAACTCTCAAACCCGGCCGTTATCGTCGCGCCCTCGGCCACCGCCGTCACCGTGTGCCGCTGCCCACCGCCGTCGCTCCAGTCGCGCCAAACGTGCGAAGCCGCCCCGCCCTGCGTCGTCTGCGTCAACGTCTCTACGCTGATGTCGTGCCGCGTCCCGGCCACCCATGTAAACCGCCGCGGCGAAGTGTAGGCGGTCCCGTCCACCTGGATCCGCAGCCCCGGCGGATTGGTTGTCACCGTTGTAATCGCACTTCGCGTGAAGCTGGCCGTGTAGCTCAATACCCCCGACGTCGCGGCGAACCGGATCGGATTCCCGCTCCCATGCGTGGCAAAGAACCCCAACCCGCTCCAGTTAGTGAACGCAAATCCCGCCGCCGGCTCCGCTTCCAATTCCACCAGTCGTCCATCCGGCACAAACTCATATTCCAGCCCGGGCCGCATCGTCACGCGCCCGCTCCCGGCCGGCGTCGCCGCCACCGGCAACCGGTACATCCGCCGCATGTGCGCCGTGTACACCGTGGTCGCCGGCGACGCGATAATCGTGTGCGTCCGCTCCCCAAAGTCACTCCACCGCGCGAACCACAAATCCGCCCCGTCCACCGCCACATCGGCCACCCCAATGGTGTGTCGCGAACCCGCCGCCCAATCGAACTCCGCCGGCGTTCGCACCGTCCGCCCGTCCACCACCACCGCGATCCCGTCCGGGTTCGACGCAATCACCGTCTTCGCCGGTTGCCCGCCATACACCCGTACCACCGTGTCCAGGTCCGACGCCGCCAGCCCCGCCCGTTGCCCCAGCGGAATGCCCTCCGGAATCGTCTCCATCGCCACCGTCCCCGGCAGCGCAAAGCCTGTCACCCCATAGTGCATGATCGAGTCGTACGGGTACGCGCCCACGTCATCAGCATTGGTAATCGTCTGCCTATACTGGCTTAAATTATCCGGCTCAATCGACCCCTCCCGCACCCGCAAATACAAATCCCGGTCCTCTCGCGACTGCGTATGAAACAGCCCCGCCGTGTGCCCAATCTCATGAATCAGCGACCCCAGCGAACAACTGTCGATCACGTTAATGAACTGCTGCCCGCCGATCATTCCCACGCTCGAACTGCACGCCCCCGTCGTCCGCCGCCGGAACTGCAGGTAGTTCGGCTCCGTCGTCCGCGCCACCATCCGGATCGGCGTTCGCGTGTTCCAATGCGCAATCGCCCCGTCGATCCTCGCGCGCTCCGGAATATCGCCATCGATCACATAGGGAATCGTGCTGTTGGTCCACCGCGCGCTCTGCCCGGAAACCACCGCCGTGGCCCGCGACCCCTTGCCCAACCCCGCCACCGGTCCCAGCACGATATCGCCCTGCCAGACGGCCTCGCCCTGCACCACCTCGTACCGAATCCGGCGCCCATCGATCTCCGCCTCGCGCCAGTCCTTCTGCCCCCACGCGCAGCCCACCACCATCAATCCAATCAGGATCCGCATACACCCATTTTCATTAAATTGGTGCCAGGCACTAATTTAATCTTTCCCGCCCGATAATCACCTGCAATCCCGCCTGGAACCGCAAAAACAACCTGTTTTCTAGGAAATGCCCCAGAAATCGCCACCCCAAACATGAAACCCGTGCCAGGCACTAATTTAATCTTGAAACGCCGATATCGACGCAAAACCCGCCGCCCCCGCCGCCACGCACGCCCTGGCATTCCCCTCGCTCACCCCGCCCAACGCCAACACCGGGATCCCCACCCGCCCACACGCCTCTTCCAATAAACCCACCCCCAACGCCGGCCCATACCCTGGCTTCGACGGCGACGCAAAGATCGGGCTCAAAAACACATAGTCCGCCCCCTCCCCCGCCGCCCGCTCCACGTCCCCAATCGAGTGGCACGACACCCCAATCAGAAACCCCGCCCCCACCCACCGCCGCACCAGCGAAGGCGCAATCGACGAACCCGGTAAATGCACCCCCGCCGCCCCCGCCGCCAGCGCTACATCCACCCGCGTATTCACAATCACCCGCGGTCCCCGCCCCACCAGCTCCCGCACCATCTCCGTCAACGCCCGCGCCGCCAAATGCTTCTCCCGCACCTGCACCCAGTCCACACGTCCCAACACCGCCGGGCTCACCCCCCGCCCATTGGTAATCGCACACCGGATCATGACTTGATCAGCCGCAACGCCGCCGGTGGAATCTCCACCGCGAACTCCTCGGCCCGGGCCATCTGTTCCCAATCGGTCCGCGCAATCTCCGCCCGGAAATCACCGGCAAACAAGAGCCGCGCCCGGTCCGGCCCAGCCACCACGTGCAACAACTCCAACCCCATCGTCCCCGCCGGCGCCCGTCCATTGCGCGGCAGCACCCGCACCTGCCCCGGCACCACGCACAGCGTCACATGCGAACCCTTCAGATGCCCCGGATAGTACACCCCCGGAATCTCCCACTCACCCACCTGCAACCGGCTCGTGTTCCGCCCCGGATCGAGCGCCAAGATCTCCGCCGCCAGCAAATTGTAAATCCCCATTTGCCGCGCAATCTCCACCGACCCCGGCGCGTCCATAACCCCCTGCGGCGTCCCGCTCTGCACAATCCGCCCCTCCCGGAAAACGTGCATCTGGTCGCCCAGTTCCAACGCCTCCTCCAGGTCGTGCGTCACCAGCAGCGCGGGCATCGGAAAGTCGTGCTGCACGTCCCGCAAAATCGCATACAATTCCTGCCGCAAAATCGCATCCAGCCCCTGCGCCGGCTCGTCCAACAGCAGAATCCGCGGACTCGCCAGCAAGGCCCGCGCAATCGAACCCCGCTGCTTCTGCCCGCCCGATAACTCATGCGGCCGCCGCCCGCCCACCTCGTGCAACTGGAACCGCTCCAGCATCTCGCTCACGCGTTTCCGCCGCTCCAGATTCTTCAGAGTCGCCGCGGCGAACTCCAGATTCTCCCGCAGCGTCATGTGGGGAAACAGCGCGTAGTTCTGAAACACATACCCGCACCGCCGCGCCTGCGGCGGCAGATGCACCCGCGTCGCGCCGTCGAACAGAATCGCGTCGTTCAGCAGAACGCGCCCCTCATCGGGCCGCTCGAAACCGGCGATGCAATCCAGCGTCAACGTCTTGCCGGACCCGCTCGGGCCGAACAAAACCGTCACCCCGGCGCCCGCCTCAAACTGCACGTCCAGCGTGAACGCGCGCGAATCAGGCCCCGCCGGAAACGCCTTTCGCAGCCGCGCCGAAATCATCCCGGAATCCTCCGCGGCGTCAGCCAGTTCGCCAGTGTCAACAGCGCCATTGCCACTCCGCTCACCACCAGCACCATCCACCGCGCCGCGTCGCCATTGCCGCCCTCCACGGCGTCATAAATCGCCACCGCCACCGTCTGCGTCCGCCCCGGAATGTTCCCCGCCACCATGATCGTGACCCCGAAATCGCCCAGCGAACGCGCAAACGCCAATGCCGCCGCGGCCAACACCGGCCGCCGCGCCAGCGGCAAAGTCACCCGCAAAAACACGCGCCACTCCGGCGCTCCCAGCGTCCGCGCCGCCCGCTCGTAGGCATGGTCCACGCTCTCGAGCGCCGCCCGCGTCGACTTCACCAGCAACGGCGCCGAATGCAGCACCGCCGCCACCACCGCCGCCTGCCACGTGAATACGAGTGGTCCTCCGAAGATCCACTCGTACACGTGGCCCAGCCAGCTCTCCCGCCCCAAAACCACCAGCAGATAATACCCAACCACCGTCGGCGGCAGCACCAGCGGCAACGTCACCGCCGCGTCCAGAATGTCGCGCCCGCGGAACGCCCGGTTCGCCAGCAGATACGCCACCGGAATGCCCACCGCCGCGGCAATAGCCGTTGCCAGCAGCGCCACGCGCAAACTCAGCCAGAGGGGGAACCAGTCGATTGGCATCGGAGGAGCTTGAACAAAGTATAGCGATTATGTTTTACGCGCGATGGCCCGTCTCGCCCTATAGTGAACAATATGCCGGCCCCATTCCTCGAAGAATCGATCGCGCTGCTGGAGCGCACGCCCGCCACGTTGAACACGCTCCTCCGCCACCTGCCCGCCGCCTGGACCGACGCCACCGAAGGCCCCGGCACCTGGAGCCCGCAAATCGTCATCGGCCACCTCATCCACGGCGAACAAGCCGACTGGATCCCGCGCCTGGAAACGATCCTCCAACACGGAACCTCTTGCCCCTTTGAACCCTTCGATCGCGAAGCCCAGTTCCGCGACAGCGCCGGCAAGTCACTTCCCCAACTCCTCGACGAATTCGCCGCCGCGCGCACCGCCAGCCTCGCCCGCCTCCGCGCGCTCGATCTCCGCCCCGCCCAACTGGATCTCCAAGGTACCCACCCCGCCTTCGGTCCCGTCACCGCGCGCCAGTTGATCGCCACCTGGACCGCGCACGACCTCTCGCACATCGTCCAAATCGGCCGCGTCATGGCCAAACGCTACAAGCAGGAAGTCGGCCCTTGGGCCGCGTATCTCTCCGTAATGGCCTAGCGATATGATCGAGGGGAACCCATGGAACTCACCGGTAAAAACATCCTCGTCACTGGCGGCGCCTCCGGCCTCGGCGCGGCTACTGTCGCGGCGCTACAAGCGGCCGGCGCCCGCCCCGTCGTGCTCGATCTCCAGCCAACCGGCGCGGCGCCATCCGCGATAGGGTCAGTGACCAGCGAAGCCGACGTGCAAGCGGCCATCGCGCTCGCCGGTGAACTCCATGGCGTGGTCCACTGCGCCGGTCTCGCCACCGCCCAGCGCACGGTCGGCAAGGAAGGCCCACTCGCGCTCGAAGCCTTCGCCAAGGTCATCAACGTGAATCTCATCGGCGCGTTCAACGTCGTGCGTCTCGCCGCCGCGGCCATGATGAAAAACGAAGCGAACGAATCCGGCGAGCGCGGCGTCATCATCCTCACGTCGTCCATCGCCGCCTTCGACGGCCAGATCGGCCAGGCGGCTTATGCCTCGTCGAAAGCCGGAGTCGCCGGCCTCACTCTCCCGCTCGCCCGCGAATTCGCCAAGTCCGGCATCCGCGTCGTCAGCATCGCCCCCGGCCTGTTCGATACCCCGCTCCTCGCCGCCCTCCCCGCTCAGGTCAAGCAGGAACTGGGTGCGACCGTCCCTTTCCCCAGTCGCCTCGGTCAGCCCGCGGAATACGCCAAACTGGCCCTCGCCATCTTCGACAACCCCATGCTTAACGGCGAAACTATCCGTCTGGACGGCGCTCTCCGCATGCCTCCGCGCTAGCCTCCGCGCCACTACTCCGGTTGCCGGATCAATAGCTTCCACTGTTGGAAAGCGGCCAGTGCGAAGAGCCATGCCGCCAAGGAGAAAAGACTGCGAGTAAGTTGAAGCTCAAAAGATGGCTGGGCTGAATCCACGAACCTGCCCGCAAGCAGCAGGGCCAAACGAAGATACACCGACCCAACCAGCAGCCGCAGGACTCCGGCCAGCCAGCCGCCTTCCAGCTGCAGGCTCACGCGATGCAACAACACCGCCGGGATCGCCGCCCCTGCCAGAAGAAATGGGCTCAGCGCCTGGAAGACCCGAATCAGTGCATGCGGCGAATCCATGTCGGGGAGCGTGTCGCGCAGGGCAAAGGTTACCGGCACCGCCACAACCAGAAATGCCAATAGAAATAGATCGAGCGGGGCAGCGCGAAAGCCCAGGCCGGCTTGACGGAAGAAGCCGCTCATCGCCAGCAGCCCTGCGATGAGAATCAGTAGCGCCGCTACGATAGGCACCTGCGTAAATGCCCGGTGCGGGGCGTCCGAAGTCCACAACGTGTCGGATTCCAGGACGTGCCGGGCGACCGAGACCACCGCACTCACGCCAAAGCAAAGCCATGCCGTATGTAGCGCCCGCGACGCGCGCACCGCATGGGCCACACGGAAACATGCATAGCTCGCCAGCGCATAGGCCACGGCCATGAACAGCGATACCGGCGCACGAACTCCAAGGTACGGAAGAACCAATACAGCCAGTCCGCTGAGCAGCATGCAGGCCCTCAACAACGCCGGCGCGAACCGCACCAGTCGGGCCTCCGCCGCGGAATGGCAGCCGGCGCCGCGAAACGGATCCACGAAAACCGAAGGGGACTGATCTTGCGTTAGCGCCGTGTGCAGGACCGTCTCCGTCGCGCACGGGCCGCAGACAGGCCCCAGCGCGGTCCTCGCTAAGTCCCACGGGTTCTCCGGCCGGCGCAAGCGGTCGATCAGGGTCCTAGCGGCTAGAGTCGGTGGCCAACTCGATGCTTCCAGGCTCATCGCGCCTCCCTTCGCTGGCGGCCACCAGTTTCGAACGTGTGGCGTGGATCCGCCATTTGACGGTCCCGATCGGCACGTCGAGCGCCGTCGCGATCTCATGATATTCGAGCTCTTCCACAAAGCGCAGCAGCACGATCTGTTGTTCGTCCGGGGATAGGGTTTGCAGTAAATCGGCCAACAGCACTCGAAAGGTGCTTGCATGGATCCACCCGGCCGGTACCTGCTCCAGGTAATCCAGGCTCACGCGGGTCAGGGAGCGCCCGGAGCGGCGCAGGTCCTGCAGCAGGGCGTTGCGTGCGACCTTGATCAGCCATGGACGGAACAATTCGTGGTTCCGCAGGCTGGCGCGGTGGCGATAAGCGGTGAAGAGCACATCCTGCGCCAGGTCTTCGGCGGTCGCCAAATCACAACCGCGGACCAGGAAAAACCGTTGCAGCTTCGGCAGCCAAAGCGCAAACAGACGCTCAAAGGCCGCGATGGAGTGCTGCTCCAGGAACTCCCGCTCTATCGCCTGCTCGGACATTTTCCTGCTCGGCAGTGTAACACTCTACAGGACAAAATTATTTGCCCCGCCAACAAATCGCAAATTCCCCGCATCTCTATACTCAGAACGTAGGTCTCGTTACAAAGGGGAGTCCATGAGGAATTTATTGGCACTGCGTAGTGCTTTTGGCATTGCTTTGATGGTGGCCGCCTGCCAGCCATCCGCGCTGCATGCGCAAGTATTGTATGGTTCGCTGACCGGTTCGGTCATCGACTCATCCGGTTCGGCCGTTCCGAACACAAAAGTGGAGGCGCTCAACACCGGCACCGGCGTGCTGCGCACCGCAACAACCGAGAACAGCGGCAGCTACTCGTTCAACGATCTGCAGGCTGGCGTGTACAAAGTAACATTCTCCACGCCTTCGTTCCGCACGATGATTCAGGAGAACATCCAGATTTTGACGAACTCCGTTCGCCGCTTGGATATGACCATGCAGGTGGCCCAGGTGAGTGAGTCGATCACCGTATCCGCCGGCGCGATCGCCATGCAGACCGACCGTGCCGAAGTGAACCACCAGATTCAACAGACCCAGATGGCCAACCTGCCCTTCACCGGCAACGCCGGGCGCAACTGGCAGGCGCTTTATAAGGTTCTCCCCGGCTTCTCCCCGCCGGCCGAACTGCACTCCGACGCCGGCAATCCCCAACGGGCCCTCGGCGCCAACGTCAACGGCGCGTCGTACTCGAACAACAACACCCGTTTGGACGGCGCCACCGTCTCCTATCCCTGGCTGCCCCACATCGTTGCCTACGTGCCCCCCGTGGACGCCGTCGAAGCCGTCAGCGTCGTGACCAATTCCTTCGACGCCGAGCAAGGCATGGCCGGCGGATCGGCCGTAAACGTCAGCATCAAAAGCGGCACCAATGACTATCACGGCACCGCCCATTGGTTCCATACGAACTCCGCGCTGCGCGCGCGCAACTTTTTCAACACCACCAATGGCATTCCCAAGAACATTCTGAATCAGGGCGGCTACACCTTTGGCGGTCCCATCAAGAAGAACAAGTTGTTCTTCTTTACCGATTGGGAAAAGACGGTGCGCCGCGAATTCCGGTCCGCCTTCCGCACTATCCCCACTGATGCCCTGCGCCGCGGCGACTTTTCCAGCCTGCCCGTGGCTGGCGCGATTCAGCAGATCTATGACCCCCTCACCGGCGTGCAGTCCGGCCCCACCGCCGGCGCCGAGCGCCAGTTGTTCCCGGGCCAGATCATTCCCGCCAGCCGCTTGGACCCGGCTTCGGTTCGCATGAACTCCTTGCTCCCGGCCCCCAACCAGCCAGGCTATCCGAATAACTACCTGGCCGTCGGCAGTTATCAGTTCGATCGCGACAATTTCGATTTCAAAGTGAATTACAACCCGAATGAAAAGTCGTCCGTGTTCGGGCGCTACAGCTATTCCCCCAGCCTCATCTTCGATCCCCCGTCGCTCGGCGCCGCCGGTGGCGATGCCCTCGCCGGCGGCCAGCCCGGCAACGCTCCCGGACGCGTCCAGTCGGCTTCGATCGGCGGCACCTACACCATTACCCCACGCTTGCTCGCCGATGCCACTGTCGGCTTCACCCGCCAGCGCCTCGGCGCGCAGAACGTGGATATCGACAAGAATTATGGCCTCGACGAACTGAAAATCCCCGGCACCAATGGGGCCGATCGCCTGCAGGGCGGCTACCCGCGCTTTAACATCGGAAGCTTCTCGGCCGTCGGCAATCCGAACGTCTCCAACCCGTTTCTGTTCCGCGACAACCAATATGTGGTCAGCGGTAATTTGAGCTATATCCGCGGCAAACACAGCTTCCGCTTCGGCGCCGAGTACACTTACTACACCATCAATCACTTCCAGCCCCAGGCGGCGTTCGGTCCCCGCGGCGGGTTCAACCTCACCGGCGGCGTCACCTCGCTGCGCGGCGGCGTGGCCCCCGGACAGTTCAACGGCTTTGCCGACTTCATGCTCGGTCTGCCCAACGCCTTCGGCAAGGACGTGCAGTACATCAACCCGGCCGCCGTGCGGATGCCGGGCTGGGGTTTCTATGCGCGCGATCAGTGGCAGGTGAATCGTAAGTTGACCATCAATTACGGCGCCCGCTTTGAGCGCTATCCTTTTGCCACGCGCGACCATCGCGGCGGGGAACGCTACGACCCCACAACCGATCTGGTGCTCATCGGCGGCCTCGGCAATACTCCCACCGATACCGGCGTCAAAGTCCCGGCCCTCCAGGTCGCTCCCCGCCTGGGCATTGCCTATCGTCTGAACGAAAAGACCGTCATTCGCACCGGCTACGGTATCTCCATCGATCCGGATTCGTTCCGCGCCATGCGGGACTCCTATCCGGCCACCGTCTCCCAGCAGTTCAACGCCCCCAGCACGTTTGAGCCCGCCGGGAGTTTCCGCACCGGCATTCCCGCCGTCGTCGTGCCTGACCTCAATAGCGGCGCCATCGCAATTCCCAAAACGGTCGGTACGCTCACCTGGCCCACCCAGTTCCGCCGCGGCTATTTCCAAAGCTGGAACTTCACCCTGCAGCGCGACCTCGGCGCCGGCTTCAACCTGCAAACCGGTTATGTCGCCACCCGCGCCATCCGCCAGACGGCCCGGCTCAATATCAACTACTCGCTGCCCGGCGCCGGCACCGGCCTCGGGCGTGTCCTCGGGCAACGCTGGGGCCGCACGGCCGATGTGACCCTCGCCACCCCGTTCAATTCGTCGAACTACAATGGCTTCCAGAATCAACTGCGCCGCCAGTTGGGCAACGGTGGCATGGTCGGTGTTACCTATACCTGGTCCAAAGCCATCTCGTTTGCCGACAATAACGATTCCGGTATCACCTGGAATATCCCGGAAATGTGGGATCGCAACCGTGCGCCGGCCGGCTTTGACCGCACCCACAATTTCCAGTTATACGGCGTCTATACGCTGCCCTTCGGTGCGAAACAGAAGTGGCTTAGCCAAGGCTTCGTGAAGCACGTCGTGGGCAACTGGCAGCTCAACGGTATCTTCAGCCGGGTGACGGGCTCGCCCTTCACCGTCGGGACTTCCAACGCAAGTCTGAACTCCGCCGGCAACACCCAGACCGCCGACCAAGTGAAGGCGGATGTGAAGATCATCGGCGGTGTCGGCCGCGGCAACTCCTGGTTCGATCCGACAGCGTTTGTCCCGGTGACGGCCGTGCGCTTTGGCAACTCGGGCCGGAATATCCTCCGCGGACCGGGCCAGACGAATCTCGATGCCAGCATTTTCCGCGACTTCCGCGTCACGGAACGGTTCAAGCTGCAGTTCCGCGCGGAGGCGTTCAACTTGTCCAACACCCCGGCGTTTAACAATCCCGGGGCGACGGCATCTTCGGCCAGCCGTAACGCTGCCGGCGAGATCACCAACCTGGGCGGTTATACGGAGGTCACCAGCGCGCAAACCACGGAACGCCAGTTCCGCTTCGCCCTGAAACTCTTCTTCTAAATCGGGGGCAGGATACTCTGACCCCATTTTTTTCCGCGTGAACCGGCGGGGGCGTTGCGACAGCGATGCCCCCGCCTTATTTTTTCCTGCGAAATACCTCCAGCCAAATGGGTGCGCGTCAGGAACATGGAGATCACGCACCCCGCCCGCAATCCCACTGTCTTCGAATTGTCGAGGCCTCTCGAACCGGCGAACAAGTGCCGGTTGAGGAGATCGGCGTAGCGTATTCCGGCGATTTCGATCCGGCTGGGCTTCCTGCCGCGTCCGCGTTCTGCCGGTACCTCCCAACTGCCATCCCTCTCGTCTTCCCGCACCGAAGCCGGTCCAACGAAAGGCCCCGGCCGCCGGGGCTGCCACAGTGGCAGCCGGGCTCTCCGTATGCGCGGTGGATCATAGTATCGGAAAGGCGCACCTTCCGGCCTCTACCGGCTAAGCGCAACGCCAAAACAGGATACTCCCCCTGCCCCCGTGACAACTGTGTTATCCTAGTCTCTGAATAAAAGCGATTAAGGTAAGACTAAGGAGTATCCACAGCAACACCATGGCCCTGGCAATTGAGTCCAAGACGAACATCATTACGAAGTACCGGATCAATAAGAACGATTGTGGTTCGCCAGAGGTGCAGGTTGCGCTCTTGAGCCAACGCATCACCCAGCTTACAGAGCACTTTAAGTCCCATAAGAAGGACTTCGGTTCCCGCCGTGGTTTGTTGACCATGGTAGCGCGCCGTCGCCGCCTTCTGGACTACCTCAAGGCCACGAGCCCTGCACGTTATCAGGCTCTGATCTCCAGCATTGGTATCCGCCGCTAGTGGACCTTCGATCGGTACGGGTTCTCGTATAGACCCGGCAAATCTGCTCCGGTGAGCAGACCCACCCTCGTTCAAGCACTCTAAGTCTCCTTGATTCCCGTCGCGCCGGACAGCGCGAAGAATTACAAAGGTTCAAGGAAATAACATGTTGCACAAAGTCGATATCGACCTGTTTGGCACGCATCTCTCTATCGAGACGGGCGTTATGGCCAAGCAGGCGGATGGCGCGATTATCGTTCGTTCGGGCGATAACGTCGTGCTCGTCACCGCTTGCTGTTCCGGCAAGCCGCGCGCTGGCGCCAGCTTCTTCCCCCTCACTGTCGACTACCGCGAAGGCACCTACGCCGCCGGCAAGTTCCCCGGTGGGTTCATCAAGCGCGAAGGCCGCATGAGCGAGAAAGAGACGCTCACCTGCCGCCTCATCGATCGCCCCATTCGCCCCCTCTTCCCCGAGGGCTTCCGCCACGAAACGCAGATCGTCGGTCTCGTCCTCTCGGCCGAAACCGAACGTGATCCCGCTCCGCTCGCCATGGTTGGCGCCGGTGCGGCTCTTGCCATTTCCAATATCCCCTTCCATGAAGTGATCGCCGCCGTTCGCGTCGGGAAAGTGGACGGCAAGTTCATCGCCAACCCCACCTACTCGCAGACCAAGGAATCGCCCCTCTCTCTCATCGTCGCCGCCACCGAAACCGGCGTCGTCATGGTCGAGTCCGGCGCCAAGCACGTCGACGAAGAAGAGATCCTCGCGGCTCTCGAATTCGGCCACGAATGCTGCAAAAAGATCTGCCAGGGTGTCCGTGAACTCGTGAAGCTCACCGGCAAAACGAAGTACGAATTCGTTTCGCCCACCATCAATCAGGAGATGTTCGCCAAGGTCGATGCGATGATCCGCACCGAACTGACCGATGCTCTCGATACCAAGAAGTACAACAAGCTCGCCTCCTACGCCTTGATCGATCAGCTCCACGCCAAGGTCGAAGAAGCCTTCCCCGAAGAAGAACGCGCCGAAGCCGGCAAGCTGTTCGACACCTTGAAGGAACGCATCTTCCGCGACGAAATGCTCGACAAGCGCCGCCGTCCCGATGGCCGCGCCTTCGACGAAGTTCGCGACATCGATTGCCAGGTCGGCATCCTGCCCCGCCCGCACGGTTCGGCTCTCTTCACCCGCGGCGAAACCCAGGCGCTCGTCACCTGCACCCTCGGCACGAAGGACGACGAACAGCGCATCGAGCTGCTCGACCCCACCGAACTCTCCAAGCGCTTCATGCTCCACTACAACTTCCCGCCGTTCTCGGTCGGTGAAGTCGGCATGATGCGTGGCGCCGGCCGCCGCGAAATCGGCCACGGTGCCCTCGGCGAACGCGCCGTCAGCGCCATCATTCCGGACGAAAAGGCCTTCCCGTACACCGTCCGCATCGTTTCGGACATCCTGGAATCGAACGGTTCCTCCTCCATGGCCTCCATCTGCGGCGGTTCGCTCGCCCTCATGGACGCCGGTGTCCCGGTCGATCGCGCCGTGGCCGGTATCGCCATGGGCCTCGTCAAGGAAGGCGATAAGTACGCCATCCTTACCGACATCGCTGGCGCCGAAGATCACTACGGCGACATGGACTTCAAGGTGGCCGGTTCCAAGGAAGGCATCACCGCCCTCCAGATGGATCTGAAGGTGCCCAACGTCCCCATCAGCCTGATGCGTGAAGCCCTCGAACAGGCCAAGCGCGCCCGCCTGCACATTCTGGACAAGATGAACGCCGTCATCAGTGAGCCGCGCAAGTCGCTCTCGATGTACGCCCCGCGCATCACCACCATCACCATCCCGGTCGACAAGATCCGCGAACTCATCGGGCCCGGCGGCAAGATGATCCGCTCCATCACCGACACCACGGGCGTGAAGATCGACGTCAACGACGACGGTCAGGTGAACATCTACGCCACCTCCGGCGTGGCCGGCGAGAAGGCGTTGCAGATGATTCAAGACATCTGCGCCGTGGCCGAACCCGGTAAAACTTACCTGGGCAAGGTGGTCCGGATCGTTGACTTCGGCGCTTTCGTCGAAATCTTCCCCGGTACCGACGGCCTGCTGCACATCTCCGAAATCTCGGAAAGCCGCGTGAAGAACGTCCGTGACGAACTGAACGAAGGCGACCAGATCATGGTGAAGGTGTTGGCTCTCGAAGGCAACAAGATCAAGCTCAGCCGCCGCGCCATCCTGAAGGAACAGCGCGAAAAGCTCGCCCAGCAGTAGTTAATTGGTGCCAGGCACCAATTTAACGATTTGTAAGACAACCGGCGCCCTGCTCCCCAGCAGGGCGCTTTTTTCTGTCCCGTGCCTCACAGCGCAAGCCGTTTGCCTGATAGCATGGTTCCCATCGTGATTCGCACCCCGTCTCTGCTGCTCTTTCTCACCCTCCTTCTCGCCGGCTGCCAAAAGCCGATGGTCTTCGAACCGGTCCCCGACTGGGCCTACCCCACAAACCCTCCTCCTCCGCCCGGCCCGCCGCCCACGCTCACCCCCGGCCCCTTCCAAATTGCCAATAGCAAGGTCTCCTTTACCCGCGCCGAAGTCACCAACCTCTTCGCCGCCCCCGACTGGCGCCCCGAAGACCATCCCCCCATGCCCCCCGTTGTCGCCAACGGTCGCAAGCCCGACGTCCGCGCCTGCGCCTATTGCCACCTGCCCACCGGCAACGGCCGCCCCGAAAACGCCCGTCTCGCCGGCCTGCCCGTCGGCTACTTCGTCGCTCAAATGAACGCCTTCCGCGACGGAAGCCGCAAATCGCACGTCACCGGCCGCGCCCCGACCATCAACATGTCCAACACGGCCAAGGCCATCCAGGACGACGAAATCCTCGCCGCCGCCCGCTACTTTGCCGCGCTCCCCGCCGCCTCCTTCACCCGCGTTGTCGAACAATCCACCATTCCCAAGGCCAAAATCGCCGCCTGGCTCTTCCGCTTCGACCGGACTGGCCCCCAGGAACCGCTCGGCCAGCGCATCGTCGAGGGCCCCGATGACTTCGAACAGTTCGAAATTCGCGACCCCGCCACCACCTATACCGCCTACGTCCCCGAAGGCAGCATCGCCCTCGGCAAGCGCCTCGCCGAAACCTGGGGCGAAAATAAAACGCTCGAATGCTCCAGTTGCCACGGTCCCGGCTATCGTGGCAAGGACGACGTGCCCAACATCGCCGGCCGTTCCCCCACCTCCATCGTCCGCCAACTCTACGATTTCCGCTCCAGCGCGCGGCGCGGCGCCAAGAGTACGGAAATGGACAAGGTGGTGAAGTACATGACTAACAGCGATATGCTGGCGCTCGCCGCCTATCTCGCCTCGCTCACCCCGTAAAAGCTCACCCCGTAAAAGTCGATGTCACCTTCGGCCGCCGGCCTGCATCTGGAGTAGTGAGGACCAGCATGTCTGAAGTGATACTGCCAATCGTCGCCATCGCCGCCTACTTTTCGCTGATGCGCTGGGTGCTCCCGCGCTTCGGCGTCCAGACTTGAATGACCGCTGATTGTGGCCCCCGGTCCGGGCGGCCTACCGCTTCCGCTCCCGCTCCAACGAATACGGCAGAACACCCTTCTGCCCCTTCCGGAAAATAAGTACGTGGTTGGAGTCGCTGCCCATAAACAGCCGTGCCGTCCCGCCGGCTTCTTTATCGGTGTCCCCAACATCAATTCCTACCGCCATCGGATACCACCCGCCGCCCTGGATCACCCGCTCCGGCTCGCCCCACCCCTTCGGATTCGATAGATCCGGGTTGAAGCTGACGAAAACACCCTCTGCCGGCCAGCCCACATCGCAGCAGGTGTGATTCAGCAGCATGACGAACTCGCCCAGTTCCCGGTTGTAGTGAACCGACGGGCCCCACATGGCGTCGGGGGCCGCAGTCTTCCACGGCGTCTTCACCGTGAAGATCGGCGTTACCTTGCCTGCAATCCCCTCCGAGGCCCACTCCCCGTCAAAGTACTTGAATACTTTGCCAGACGGCGCCATGCGGTCACCATACGCCATCCGTGCCACGGCCACGCCCTGCTCCCCGGGTTGCCCCCCATACGCCGAAAAGAAGAAATAGAAATTCTTTTTCTCCCGGTCCAAAATCACCGAGAAATCCCCATGCCCGCCGGCAAAATAGCCGTTTTGGGCATCGCACTTCGCTTCGTTCCCATCCGTCAGCACAAAGCCTAGATCGGTAAACGTGTGTCCATTATCGGTGCTGACAACGGCGCCGATCACCGGTACGCCCATGTATTTCGCATCCTCGGTCGGACAAAACGTGTAGATCTCATGGTGATACCACCCGTAAAGCTTCCCATCGTCGTCCCGATAGGTCGCCTCCAGCCACCACGGCGCCATCGTCGAATTCAGCAGGAAGGTGGCCCGCACGTACCGCATCCGTCCCATATCCAGCCCTTCGGCGCGCAGCGGCAGCCCATCGGAGTTGAATACGTAGCGGTTCCCGTTGGCCCAATGAAGGGGGCTATTGGAATCGCCGACGCCCGGAAAATACACCGGATCGGCCGCCAACACCTCTACCTTCTGTGCCCACACGGTCATCGGCAGTACAGCGAACGCGAGTGCGAGGCGCAATTGCATGAAACTGTATAGTGCAATCCACGTGCCAAAGGTTACCCTATATAATTCAAGAGTTTTGTAAAGGGATTGCCCCATGCAACTTTCCATCATCGATTGGCTGGTCGTCGCCGCTTATTTCGCGCTCAACATCGCCATCGGCTTCTATTACAAAAGCCGGGCCGGCAAAAGCGTCGATGAGTTTTTCCTTTCTGGCCGCGACGTCCCCTGGTGGCTCGCCGGTACGTCCATGGTGGCTACAACCTTCGCCGCCGACACGCCCCTTGCCGTCACCGGCATGGTGGCGCGCAATGGCATCGCCGGCAACTGGCTATGGTGGAACTTTGTCGCTGGCGGCATGCTGGTCGTCTTCTTCTATGCGCGGCTTTGGCGGCGAAGCGGGGTCATGACGGACATCGAATTCTCGGAGATCCGTTACTCCGGTAAACCCGCAGCCTTTCTCCGCGGCTTCCGCGCCCTCTATTTCGGCATCCCCATTAACTGCATCGTACTCGGCTGGGTCAATCTTGCCATGGTCAAGATACTCATGCTTGTCCTCGACGTCGATAAGTTCACGGCAATTATCGTCGTCTTAGCACTTATCGGCATCACTTCGTGGATCTCCACTTTATCCGGTCTTTGGGGCGTACTGGTGACGGACGTTGTTCAGTTCTTTATCAAAATGGCCATGGTCATCGTCCTCGCCGTTTGCGCCGTCCAGGCCGTCGGCGGCATGGATGCGCTCATGACGAAACTCGCCGCGGTCGACCTCGCCCGCGGCATCGCGCCCGGCGGCAAGAACTCCATGATTTCGTTCGTCCCCGATCTCGACTCCCCCTGGATGCCGATGATCACGTTCCTCGTCTACATCTCGCTCAACTGGTGGGCCACCTGGTACCCAGGCGCAGAACCCGGCGGCGGCGGCTATGTGGCGCAACGCATGTTCTCCGCCCGCGACGAACGCCATTCGCTCCTGGCGACCCTCTGGTTCAACATTGCCCACTACGCCATTCGCCCCTGGCCTTGGATCCTCACCGCCCTCGCCAGCGTTGTCCTCTACCCCGGCCTCGCCGATCCCGAGACCGGCTACATCAAAGTCATGATCGACTACATGCCGCCCTCGTTGCGTGGCCTCATGCTCGCCGGCTTCGCCGCGGCGTATATGTCCACCATCGCCACCCAGCTCAACTGGGGCGCCAGTTACCTGGTAAATGACTTCTACCGCCGCTTCCTGAAGCCCAATGAAACCGGCGAACACTACGTCATCATGTCCCAGGTGGCGACTGTTGTAATTACTCTCCTCTCCGCCGGCGTCACCTTCTACATGGACTCCATCTCCGGCGCCTGGAAGTTACTCATCGTCACCGGCGCCGGCACCGGCGGCGTGCTGCTGCTCCGCTGGTACTGGTGGCGCATCAACGCCTGGAGTGAAGTGGTCGCCATGGGCGCCGCCTTCGTCGTCAGCGTCAGCCTCCAACTCTTCTGGCATCTCGATTCCGATGACCCCACTCAGTTCGCCTGGCTGATGATCATCACCGTCGCCATCACCACCGCCGCCTGGCTCGCCGCCACGTTCCTGACGCCTCCGGAAAAGGACGAGATCCTCATCAGCTTCTACCGCAAAACCCGTCCCTCCCGGAACGGCTGGGGCCCGGTCGCCAAACTCGCCCCCGACGTGAAGCCAGCCGCGGATGGGCTCAATAACCTTACCTGCTGGATCGCCGGCTGCGTCATGATCTACATGGCCCTGTTCGGTCTCGGCAAGGTTCTCTTCAAGGAAACCGGCCTCGGTCTCGGCATGCTCGCCCTTTCGGCCGCCGCCGGTTATTACATCTACCGCGACCTTTCCAAGCGCGGTTGGAGTAGCATAGCCGAATGATCTCCCGCCGCGCCCTGCTTGCCGCCGCCGCCGCTCCGAAGCGGAAACCGAACTTCGTCTTCATCATCGCCGATGACCATGCCGGTTATGTCCTCGGCGCCGATGGCAATCGCAAAGTGTCGACGCCCAACCTCGATCACTTCGCGAGCCAAGGCGTCCGCTTCGCGAAGCACTACTGCAACCAGCCCGTTTGCACGCCGTCCCGCCAGTCGCTCCTGACCGGCCAGATGCCCTCCGCCGCGGGCGTCACGGTGCTCAAGACCTCGCTCGATCCCAACAAGCCGACGCTACCGAAACAGTTCAAAGGCGCCGGCTACCGGACTGCCGTGTTCGGCAAAATGCACCTGAATCGTCCCAGCGCCCCCGGCCTCTACGGTTTCGACGAGATGATGACCGAGCAGGATATCCAAAAGGCGTGGAGCGGCCTATCCGTTCAGCGTGAGCTTCCCGCCGGCGTCCCCCGTAAGCCCCGCTGGCAGCCGTTCAAGGATCCCGCCCGCATCTGGTTGAACGCCGACAAAGTCCCCTTTCCCCGCTACTACGAGGAGATGCGCGGCACCTTCACCGCCAATCGCGCCATCGATTGGCTGAAAAAACACAAGGATGATGCCGAACCCCTAGCTGTCTGGGTATCGTTCCCCGAGCCTCACTCCCCCTACGATTTCCCCATCGATTTGAAGGATCAGTACGACCCCAAAACGTTCGACGTGCCCAAGGTCGGCCCCGAAGACGCGAGCCAGATCCCGCTCATCTTCCGCGACCTCTCCCCGGCGGATAAACAAGGCATCGCGGCGTCTTACTACACCGCCGTCTCGGCGCTCGACCGCAACGTCGGCGATGTTCTTAAAGCGTTGGATAAATTAGGTTTAGCCGAAAATACCTGCGTCGTCTACATGGCCGACCACGGCTACTGCCTCGGCCAGCACGGACGCTTTGAAAAGCACTGCGGCTACGAACCGGCGCTCCGCGTCCCGCTCCTCGTCCGCTACCCCGGCCAGATCCGCAAAGGCTCTGTAATCAACGACTTCACCGAACATATCGACGTGCCCGCCACAATTACGGACCTCATGGGTCTCGACCCGCTCCCCGTTCAACACGGCCAGTCGCTCAAGCCCTATCTGACCGGCGCGAAGCCATCCGCTCCCCGCAAGGGCATCTTCTCCCAATACCTTGAAAATGAAGAAGTTTTCGCGGCGGACACGAACTGGAAACTGATCTTCGGCTCCGGTAAACGCAAACGCACCGATGGCTACGAGACCGACAACCCGACTCCCGGGCGGACTCTAAAGTTGTTCAACAAAAAGGCCGATCCGGGAGAGTTCACCAACGTGGCCGCAAAGTATCCGGAAGTTGTTGATTCCATGCAACAATCGATACTGAAGCGCTACCGCGCCACCCACCCCGATGCCGCCAAAGAACCCAAAAACCTCCCGGCCCCCGAAGCGCTGGAATTCTATGTTGTTCCCCGGGACGCCTAGCCGATGACCTGCAAGATTTGCGGCGCCGAGGCGGTGCCGATCGGCTCCAAAATGGGCACGCATCACAAGCAACTCTTTTGTTTTGAACGATGTGAGAGTTGCGGTTTTACCTTCGTCGCCAACCCCTGGACCGACTACGCCCAGATCTACAACGAAGCCTACTACCGCGGCCAAGGGCCCGACCCCTGGATCGACTACGTCTTCGAACTCGAACACCCCGAAAGCACCATCCGGATCCACGAATGGCAGGGGATTCTTGAGGTGGTGCAACAACTTACAAAGGTTTCGGCCCAAACCAAGTGGCTCGATTTCGGTTGCGGCAACGGCGGGTTGGTCCGTCACGTGAAGAAATCGGTCGCCTGCGATATCGTTGGGTTTGAAGAAGGCTGGGCGGCCGACCAGGCCCGGGCGAAGGGCATCCCGGTGATGCGAGAGCCGGATCTCGCATCCCACGACGGGACGTGCGATGTCGTTACCGCCATTGAGGTGATCGAGCACGTCGATGACCCGGTCGGGGTGTTGAAGCGGATCCGGAAACTGCTCAAGCCGGGCGGCGTGTTGTTCCTGACGACCGGGAACGCGAAGCCGCAGCGGGGGAAGATCCTGGACTGGGGCTATGCCGTCCCGGAGATCCACATCAGCTTTTTCGAGCCGGAAACGCTGTCAAAAGCGATGCAAAAGGCGGGTTTTGTGCCTCAAAATCGCGGTTTTTTGCGCGGTTTTGACGCTATTTTGCGCTATAAAATCTTAAAGAACCTTAAGAAGCGGGAGGCTGGAGGCTGGGAATCGTTAATCCCCTGGGGCCCGGTAACCCGCCTGGTAGACCGGACCCACCAGGTGACCGCCCACCCGATCGGCCTCGCCCCCGACAATTCCTAAATCCCCGATCTCCCCGGTAGCACGGCTCCCGGGGAAATCCGATGTACTGCGGGCAGTGGGTGCATCCGACCTCCTGGGGAAGCCCTCGGTGCTTTGGGGGAGTTCGGGGAATTCCCAAATCTGGGACTTCCCTGGTGTCACGGTACCAAGGGAAATCTGAGGGGCTGGGGCGGTCCGGGGAACCGAAGTATCCGGTTTTGCCGGTAGCCCGGCTTCCGGGGAAGCTCGGGGTGGCGGTTTGGGGGCCGGGGGAATCCTAAATCTGGGATTCTCCCGGTGTCACGGTACCAAGGGAAATCCGAGGGGCTGGGCGTGGTCGGGGGAATCCGAATTGTCGGAGTCCCCCGGTAGCACGGCTCCCCCCTTTGCCTTTCGGCTGCGGGGGGCAAGCCCAGGGGAATCCTAGCGGATGGCGATGGTGACGGGGCGGCTCTTTTGGCCGGCGGATTCGATTGTTACCTCTACCGCGTCGCCGGTCTCGGCGTTGGCCGGGACGAAGGCGTTGATTTGGTACAACCCGCTGAAGCCCGGGGACAGGCCCGCGAACAACACCTGGGCTTGCTGGCCTCCGATGGTTACCGTCACTGGGTTCGTCACGCCACTGAGCGGTGCGCTCGGGGCGGGGCGCCCTGCTTCGACTGCCGGGCTCACTGGGCCGAGGCCGGCGCAGTAGATGATTACTACTTCGCCCCGGACTGCTGGAGTCGCGGGTTCGGCGAGGGTGATGCCGTCCTGTTTTACGATCGCCGCCTGGCCGGTGCCCGATTGGGCCTTCGTGAAGATGCCGGGCTGGGCCGCTGCGACTTGCAGCGTCTCGGGAACGGCGATGGCGTCGCCGCGTTTCACGCTGATTTGGTGCTGGGTGTCCACCGGGAGGTCGTAGGGCACCTGGGCGTTCAACTGGCCGTCACTGGTGAACAGGAGCGGGAGCGGGCGGTTGCCCAGACGGACTTCGGTTCCGTTCAAGTTGGACGGGAGCGGGAGGCCGCCGGCGAGGCCGGTCGAATCCGACAGTCGGGCGCCGAACAGGCTGATGAGACTGCCAGGGGCGATTGGCACACCGCTTTCCAAACTGGCGGCGTGGACGACGCCTCCGGCGGTGAGCAGCGGGGCGCTGGTGGCACCCTGGGCCAGGACGGCGCCGCTGAGCTCCACTTTACCGGCCTGGGAGCGGCCGGCGACGACGTCGGCGGATGTACCGAGGAAGATGGCGATGATGGTGAGGCGGGTGTTGGCCGTGGCGCGGACGGGCCGCCAGGTGCCGCGCCAGACGCCGTTGCCGACGTGGGCGAGGACGACTTGCGGGTCCCCGTTCTCGGGCCGGGCGATGACCTGGGCGCCGCTGCCGCCGGCCAAGGGCGTCAGGAGGTTGCCGCACTCATCGGCGGCCTTCACTTCGACGGTCACCGCTTCGCCGACGCGAACCGAGAACGCATCGCGGAGGCCGGTGGATTCGACGCGGAGCGTGGGCGCGGCGCAGCTGGCGGCGGAGCGCTGGGATTTATCACCAGCGTCTGGCGGGGCGACGACGCTAAGGAGATTGACGGTGCGGACGCTGCCGTCCTCCTGTACCTGGAAGGTGACGACGCCGCGGCGCACGCCGGGGGTCAACGTGGAGAGCGACGGGGCGATGACGATATTGCCGGGCGCGTTGGCCTGGGCGCGGCCATAGCCGGGAGCGGTTTCGTACCAGGAGCCTAGGCGGGAAGAGTCGTAGGTGACGGCGCCTTTGCCGAGGTGGTTGAAGACGACCGATTGGGAGCCCGGGTTCTCGCCCTGTTTGCTGATGAAGATCATGCCGGTGGGGGTGACGTCCGGACCGGGGTTGGCGCCTTCGGGCAGTACGTTCACCAGAACGGTGACGAGTTGGGGGGAGTTGTCGGCATCGCCGGTGACTTCGATCTGGTCGTAGTACTGGCCGGGGGCGAGGCCGGTGGGGTTAATGGAGACGGTCACCTCGTCGACTTCGAGCCAGGGTTCGATGACAGCGCCGCTGGCGGGGGTGAGCGTGACGAAGCGGGTTTTGGCGGCGGCGCGCCAGTTGAGGACGCCGTTGCCGACGTTCAGGATGCCGAACTTCTGGGGCGTGGGTGCGCCTCCGCCTGCGACGGCGGTGAAGGTGAGGCCGGACTGGGAGACAAGAATCGTCCGGCGTCCGCCGCGCACGGTGAGGGTGACGGGGACGACGGTGCGGGCGGTGCCGACGACGACAGCCACCGAGCCGAGATAGGTGCCGGCTTTGAGATTGGCGGGGTCGGCCGTGATGTTGACGGCGCCGACTTCTCCGGCCCGCAACGCGCCGGAGGCGGGAGCGGCTTTGAGCCAGGCGCCGACGGTGGAGACGGAGTAGCTAAGCAGGCCGCCGCCATCGTTGCGCACTTCGAGGACGCTGGTTTCGGCTGGGCTGGCTTCGGCGCGGCTGAAGGAGATGGACTCGGTGGAGAGGCGGAGGCGGGCGGGGGCGTCGGTGACGGTGAGGTTGACGGTGACGGGGTTGACGGCACTGGCAGGGTTGGTGGTGACGTTGATGGTGGCTGTGTAGCGACCGGCGGCGAGCGAGGTGGCGTTGGCGTTGAGGGTGAGCGTGGCCGGGGCGACGTCGCTGGAGGAGGTAATCGTCAGCCAGTTGCCGGGCGATTGGCCGTAGGTGACAGCGGTGGCGAATGGCAGACCGCTGACCGCACTGGAGAGCGTAACGCGGGCTGGGGAGGCGGTGGCGCTGCCGGTGACGGCGGTGATGTTGGCGGGAGAGGGGGCAAGGGTGGTGGTGAGGTTGACGTTGCGGACGACGCGGATGCGATTGTTCTGGGTGTCGGCGATGTAGACGTTGCCGGCGTCGTCGGTGGCGACGTTGAAGGGGCGGGAGAATGAGGCGGCGAGGGGGGAGCCGCCGTCACCGGCGTAGCCGTAGAGGAAGACGCCGGCGAAGAGGGTTATGACGCCGTTGGGATCGATGCGGCGGATATAGCCGGTGCCGTCGGCGGTGACGTAGATGTTGCCGTTCTTGTCGGCGGCGAGGCCAAAGGGGAAGCGGACGCCGGCCTCTGTGGCGGGGCGGCCTTCGCCGCTGTTGGCGTTAACGCCAGTGCCGGCGATGGTACGGATGTTGCCGTTAGCGGAGACGGCGCGGATCCGGTGGTTGCCGTAATCGGCGATGAGAAGCTCGCCGGCGGTGTTGAAGGCGAGGCCAGCGGGGGAGCTGATGCTGGCTTCGGTGGCTCTACCGCCATCGCCGGAGTAGGTGGCGATGCCATTGCCGGCGTAGGTGGTGATGGTGCCGCGGGGGTCGATGCGGCGGACGCGATGGCCGGAGCGTTCGGAGACGTAGATGTTGCCGGCGGGATCGGCGACGATGCCCCAGGGTTGGTTGAGCTGGGAATTAACGGCTGGGCCGCCGTCGCCGGTGGAGCCGCTGACGAAGGTGGTACCGGCGATGGAAGAGATCTGGCCGTTGGCGACGCGGCGCACCTTGTGGCTGTTGGAATCGGCGATGAGGAGGGCGCCATCGGGGGCGAGGGCGAGCGCGGCTGGGAAGGCGACGCGGCCGTTGGCGGCGGGACCATCGACACAGCAGGAGTTGACGCCGATGCCGGTGACGGTGGAGGTGAGACCTTCGCGGCTGATGAGATTGACGCGGTGGCCGCCGAATTCAGAGAAGTAGATGGCGCCGGTGGGGGTGACGGCGATGCCCATGGGTTCGGTGATCGTGACGAGCGAGGCGGGAGTATTGGGGGGGAGCTCCTTGAACTTGCCGTTACCGGCGATTTTCTGGATGGAGCGGCCGTCGGCGGACATGCGCAGGAATCGCGGGTCGTCGGCGTCGGCGATGAAGAGGCGGCCCTGGGGATCATAGACGACGTTGGTGATGAGGCCGATGGCGGAACGCAGCGGGTCCGAGGGGGTGGTGGTGACATCGGCAGAGGACCCACCGGCGATGGTGGTGATGAGGCCGGCGGCGCTGACCCGGCGGATGCGGCGGTTGGAGGTGTCGGCGATGATGACGTTGCCGGAGGCGTCGCTGTTGACGGCGGAGGCGTTGGTGATGTTGGCGGAGACGGCGGGGCCACCATCGCCGGAGTAGCCGCGGGTCCCGGTACCGGCGATGGAGTTCACAATGCCGTCGGTACCGATGCGGTAGATGCGGAAGTTGATGGGGTCGCTGATGAGGATGCGACCGGTGGGATCGACGGCGATGTCGAAGGGGACGAGGGAGGACTCGCGGGCGGGTTTGCCGTCGCCGGAGTAGGTGTTTTTGCCGTTGCCGGCGATGGTGTCGATGATGCCGTCGGGGGTTACTTTGCGAACGCGGGAGTTGTCGTAGTCGGCGATTAGGAGGTTGCCGCCGGCGTCGATGGCGAGCCGCCAAGGGCTGACGTTGGCCTCTGTGGCGGGGCCGCCGTCGGCGCCGAAGCCATTGATTCCACGGCCTGCGAAGGTGGTGATGATGCCGCGGGTGTCGACGCGACGGACGCGGAAATTGCGGCCATCGGAGATGTAGATGTTGCCGGCCTTATCGATGGCGACGCCGCGAGGCTGATCGAAAGACGCACGGCGGGCATCGCCGCCGTCACCGGAGAAGCCGCGGACGCCGTTGCCGGCGACGACGGTGACGGTGTTGTTGGTTTCAATACGGACGACGACGTGATTGAGCGCGTCGGCATAGACGAGGCGGCCCTGGGGATCGACGGCGCTGGCGACGACGGGGGCAATGGGGACATTGAGCGCGGTGGCGCCGTTGCCGGGGAAGACCCATTCGGTGCCGGCGAGGGTGGTGACGATCTGTTGGGCGGGGAGGGTGAGGGCAAGCGAGAGAAGAAAGAGTTTGTGGAACATGGGAGATTTTCGGAATTGCCGACAGGACTATCGTAAGTAAACGCGTAACCGGTTGGGAATCAGCGTCACAGATTCGCTAGATTTAGTGAAAGATGGCTTTTCGACGATTTCAGCAGATCGATGTATTTGGTTCTTCCGCCGGCATGGGGAACCCGTTGGCGGTGGTGGTGGATTCGGCGGGCATGGACGATTCGCAGATGCAATCGTTCGCGGCGTGGACGAACCTGAGCGAGACGACGTTTCTGTTGGAGCCGACGCGGGCGGAGGCGGACTACCGGGTGCGGATCTTCACGACGACAACGGAGTTGCCGTTTGCGGGGCACCCGACGTTGGGGAGTTGTCATGCGTGGCTCGGGGCCGGGGGGAGGCCGGGGAAGGACGGGGAGCTTGTGCAGGAATGCGGGGCGGGGCTGGTGCGGGTGCGGCCGGGGGAGGGGCGGTTGGCGTTCGCGGCGCCGCCGTTGACGCGGAGCGGGGAATTGGAGGAGGCGTTGTTGGATCGGGTGGTTCGGGGGCTGGGGGTTGGGCGGGACGAGGTGATGGGGCACCAGTGGCTGGTGAACGGGCCGGGGTGGATGGGGGTGCTGTTGCGGGATGCGGAGCGGGTACTTTCATTGCGGCCGGATGCGGCGGCGTTGCGGGGATTGGACATTGGCGTGGTGGGGCCGTATGCGGCCGGTGGGCCGGTGGCGTTTGAGGTGCGCGGGTTTCCGTATTCGGACGGGCCGATCGAGGACCCGGTGACGGGGAGTTTGAACGCGGGGATCGCGCAGTGGTTGATTGGGAATGGGACGGCGCCGGGCAGCTACGTGGCGGCGCAGGGGACGGCGATGGGGCGGGCCGGGCGGATTTTTGTGGCTATGGATGCGGGCGACATTTGGATTGGCGGGGCGTGCCGGACGGTGATTGAGGGGCATGTGACGATTTAAGGGCTGGGGTTTGTTACTCTGGCGTTCGTGGCTGTTGACCTGGTGGTGTGTGTGGCGACGGAGATGGAGGGGGCGCTATTGCGCGGGCGGGTGCCTGTGCTGGTGACCGGGATCGGGGCGGTGAACGCGGGGGTGGCGTTGACTCGCTATCTGGAGCGGGAGGGGGCGCGGTCTGTGATTTCGTGCGGGATTGCGGGGGCGTATCCGGGGGCGTTTGAGGAGATTGGCTTGGGCGGGGTGGTGTGCGCGGAGAGCGAGTGTTATGGGGACTTGGGGGCGCATTCCGCCGCGGGGTTTTTGGATTTGCGGGCGATGGGGTTTCCGTTGGTTGGGACCGATGTTTTTAACGAGTTGCCGATGGGGCTGTTTCCGGCGGAGCGGCGGGCGAAGTTTGTGACAGTGAATTCGTGTTCAGGCGATGACGCGGGGGCGCGGGCGTTGGCGGCGCGAACGGGTGGGAGTGTGGAGAGTATGGAAGGCGCGGCGATTGCGCATGTGGCGATGCTGTACGGGATTCCGGTGGGGGAGATTCGGGGGATTTCGAATCGGGCGGGGAATCGGGACCGTGGGGCGTGGCGGGTGCGGGAGGCGGCGGAGGCGGCGCAGCGAGGGCTGTTGGGGTGGGTGGGGTAATGTTTCGCTCTCGGCGGCTCGGTGGGGGCGATTGCTGACGGGGCGCTGATTTGTTGACAATGAGGGGGGGAGGGAATTCGAGTGGATCCAATTCGGGAAGTGGAACGGCTTCTACCCGCACTGTCCCGCGGGGAGAAGGCCCAATTATTGAAGTGGGTCGTACAGGATCTGGGGGATGACTTTCCGGGCATCGACTTCTCCCCGACGGTATGTGGTGGAGATCCATGCATTGCACGGACTCGAATTCCGGTGTGGCTGTTGGAACGGTACCGGCGGCTGGGGGTGGCCGAGCGAGACCTATTGGACTCGTATCCTTCGTTGCGAGCTGAGGATCTGGCCAATGCCTGGGCGTATGCGCGAATTCATGGTCCGGAAATCGACGAGCAGATCCGGTCTAACGAAGAAGCGTAGCGATGGCAGAGTGCTATACCAACGAGAATTTCCCGCACCATGTGGTGCGGGAGTTGCGAGTACTGGGGCACGATGTGTTGACGTCGCTTGACGCGGGGCAGGCGAACCGGCGGATTCCAGATGAGGAGGTCCTTTCATTTGCGGCGACTCAATCGCGAGTGCTTTTAACGCAGAACCGGCGGGACTTTTTGCGGCTACACAATGCCGGCAGGATTCCCCACTTCGGGATTGTACTCTGTACAGCGGATGCCGATTTCGCGGGGCAGGCGCAACGAATTCACGATGCGCTGACGGGCGCCGGCCGGGATTTGCGGAACACGCTGGTTCGCGTAAACCGCCCGGCGCAGTGAAGCGGGGTAGGATGAGGGGATGGTGAATCGACGGGTGTTTTTGGCGAGTGGCGTGGCGCTGGCGGCGGGACGGGAGCTGCGTTGTGACGTGGCTGTGATTGGCGCCGGGACGGGCGGGGTGGCGGCGGCGCTGGCGGCGTTGCGCAATGGGATGCGCGTCGTTCTGACCGAGGAGACCGACTGGGTGGGCGGGCAGTTGACGTCGCAGATGGTGCCGCCGGATGAACATCCGTGGGTGGAACAGTTCGGCGGGACGCGGCTGTACCGGGAGTATCGTTCGCGGATTCGGTCTTACTATCGGGACCACTATCCGCTGACGGAGGCGGCGCGGGGGCGGTGGAATTTGAATCCGGGGGATGGATCCGTCTCGCGGATTACGCACGAGCCGCATGTGTCGACGGCGGTGCTGGAGGCGATGCTGGCGCGCTACATTTCCGGCGGGCAGTTGACGGTGCTTTACGATACCGTGCCGGTGAAGGCGGATGCCGTTGGGGACCGCGTGCGTGCGGTGACGGTGCGGCATAAGTCGGGCTTGGAAAAGACGATTACAGCGCCGTACTTTGTGGACGCTACCGAGCAGGGGGACCTGCTGCCGCTGGCAGGGATCGAGTATGTGACCGGGTTCGAGGCGCAGAAAGATACGCAGGAGCCGCATGCGCCGGCGGTGGCGCAGCCGGAGAATATTCAGGCGTTCACGGTGTGTTTTGCTGTCGACTATGTGGCCGGGGAAGACCACACGATTGAGAAGCCGCGGGACTATGCGTTCTGGCGCGACTATGTGCCGGCGATGAAGCCGGCGTGGCCGGGGAAGCTGCTGGGATGGGCAATGAGCGATCCGGTGACGTTGCAGCCGCGGTCCGTCATTTTTGATCCGTCGGCGGAGAACAATCCGCCGGGGAAATTGAACCTGTTCATTTACCGGCGGATTGCGAACAAGCGGAATTTTACGCCCGGGGCCTATGCGGGCGATGTGTCGCTGGTGAACTGGCCGCAGAATGATTACTGGCTGGGGAACTTAGTGGGGCCGGACGGGGCGAAGCATTTGGAGGGCGGCAAGCAGTTGAGCTTGTCGTTGCTGTATTGGATGCAGACCGACCAGGATTGGAAGGGTCTGCGCTTGCGCGGGGACTTGGCGGGGACCGAGGATGGGTTGGCGAAGTATCCGTATGTCCGGGAGTCGAGGCGGATCCGGGCGGAGTTCACGGTGTTGGAGCAGCACGTGGGATTGGACGCGCGGATGCAGGTGACCGGTCTGGCGCGGGATGCGGTATCGGCCGAGCGGTTTCCGGATTCGGTGGGGATTGGGAGTTACCGGATTGATTTGCACCCGTCGAGCGGCGGGGATAACTACATCGACGTCGCTTCGTTGCCGTTCCAGATTCCGATGGGGGCGCTGATTCCGCGGCGTGTGGAGAATGTGTTGGCGGGGTGTAAGAACTTAGGCGTCACGCACATTACGAACGGGTGTTACCGGTTGCATCCGGTGGAGTGGAATATTGGGGAAGCGGCAGGGGCGGTGGCGGCGGAGGCGGTGCGAACGGGGCACACGCCGCGGCATATCCGGAAGACGGACGCGCTGATGACGGCGTTGCAGACGCGGCTGACGGCGCAGGGGTTTGAGTTGGCGTGGCCGCGGGTTACGGCGCGGTAGAGTGGAACCAAATGAAAGTTAAGAACGCGGACATGTCGGGGACGAGCTTTACGGACGTGCGGCTATCGGGCGCCACGTTTCGGGATGTGGATTTGTCAGGGGCTGTGCTGGAGAACTGCAACCTGTCGGGGTGGAAGGCGGAGAACGTCAATCTATCGAAGACCCGAATCAACAACGCCAATTTGACGGGTGTGGCCATTACGGACAGCATGATTGGCGGGATGACGATTGATGGGGTTTCCGTGATGGATATGCTGAACGCCTATCGGGCGGCGCAGGAGGCGGAGGGCTAAGGGCGGCTTTGGCGCAGTTCGCGATAGAGGATGATGAGCACCGTGATGACGGTGAGCGGAATGACGAACCAGAGCATAGCGGTGCTGTAGAGCGGGAGCGCCGCGTGGCGGGACGCGTTGAGAAGTAAATAGACGGTGTATGCGATGTAGTAGCCGAAGAAGATGGCGCCTTCCCAGCGGGCGATTTCGTGGCCTCGGAGGAAGATGGGCAGGCAGGCGACGCTGGCGGTGAGCATGACGGGGAAATCGAAGGCGAGAGCGGCGGCGGGGACGGGAACGCCAGCGGGGGCGAAGATGGCGGTGAGGCCCAGGACGGCGAGGACGTTGAAGATATTGCTGCCGACGACGTTGCCGACGGCGATGTCGCGTTCACCGCGGCGGGTGGCGATGATGGAGGTGGCCAGTTCGGGGAGCGAGGTGCCGACGGCGATGACGGTGAGGCCGATGATGAGTTCGTTGATGCCGAGGAGGCGGGCCATGGTGACGGCGCCATCGACGAGCCAATTGGCACCGACGACGAGCATGGTGACGCCGCCGATGACGAGGGCGATGTCCTTATAGATGGGTTGGCGGGTGAGGCCGGCGGGGGCCGACTGGGGCTGGCTGGCGCGGATGGCCATAGTGAGATAGGCGGCGAGGAGGACGAGCAGGGCAATGCCCTCGGCGCGGGAGACGGCGCCATCGAGGCCCATGGCGTAAACGAGCCCGGCGGCGGCGATCATCATGGGTACGTCGATACGGATGATCTGGCGGGCGACGACGAGGGGCGCGACGAGGGCGGAGGCGCCGAGGATGAGGAGAATGTTGGAGATATTGCTGCCAACGACGTTGCCGATGGCGATATCGCTCTGGCCGGCGATGGCGGCCTGCAAGCTGACGGCGAGTTCCGGGGCACTGGTGGCGAAGGCGACGACGGTGAGGCCGACCACGAGCGGGGAGATGCCCATGTTGACGGCCAGACGGGACGCGCCGCGGACGAGCCATTCGCCGCCCAGGAAGAGGAGTCCAAGACCGAGGAGGAAGAGGAAGAGGATCATTTTGGGCTCTTGTACAGTTCCATGATTTCTTTGGGCGGTTCCGGCTCGCCTTTGCCGGTGCCGGCGATGCCTTTTGCCTTGGCCCAGCGGTGGATCCAGGAGAAGCCGCCGGGGCCGGTGTAGCCGTCTTCGAGTTGATAGGCGGGGTGGCGGAGGGCTTGTTGGAGCGAGATGAATTCGTAGCCGCGTGCGCGGAGCATTTTGAGGAGAGCGGGAAGGGAATCGGCGTTGAGCTGGTTGGCGTGGAGGAGCAGGATTTGCGGGATGTCTGATCCGGTGACTTCGCGGCCGCGCTGTTCGAAGAAGGCGACGCTTTGTTCGATGTGTTGGAGATAGGCTTGCTGGATTTCTTTCGCTTTCGCGGGGTGTTTGGAGTAGGCGCGGGCGTAGATGTAGTCGGAGTTATCGACGGTGACCGGAGCGGTGATGTAGTGGTTGGTTGTTAGAAAGTTCGCGAGGCCGGCGCGGGTTTCGGGGTCCTTGCCGGTTTGGAGGAAGGGATG
The DNA here is from genome assembly GCA_044358225.1 of Bryobacteraceae bacterium. Classification (GTDB taxonomy): domain Bacteria; phylum Acidobacteriota; class Terriglobia; order Bryobacterales; family Bryobacteraceae. Next base: position 55,406 of record JBIKOG010000007.1, read on the forward strand.
GCGGAAGTAGAGCGGCTTGGCGCCGAGCGCCTTTGTTAATGCGGGTTCGGCGGCGAGGATGTCGGCGGTGAATTCGGCCAGGGGGATCTGGTTGATGTTGGGATGGGTGTGGGTATGATTGCCGAGTTCGAGGCCTGCGCGGCGCCACATTTTGAGGATGTGTTGGAGTTCGGAGCCACCGAGTGCGTCGGACTTTTCACTGCCGGGGTTCGCGAAGCCGATGGCGTGGGTGCCTTTGAGCGCCGCGACCAGTTTGGCGGTCATGGCGCGGATGGCTTGTTTGTCGGTGGTGGTGACGTCGCCACCGCGGGGCAGATCGTCGATGGTGAGGACGATCTGGCGCGGCTGGGCGGAGAGGGTGAGGGCGGCCAACAGGAGGAGATGTTTCATGCGTTATGGGACTCGTTCGGCGGGCATTTTGCGGCCGTTCTGATTGAGTGTCAGGCCGGTGGCTTTGCCGTCGGGGCCGAAGCGGAAGGTGATGGAGGCGTCGACGACTTTGGGGAAGAAGGTGTCAGGGGATTCGGGGTAGATCTCGATTTTGCCCTGGCCGGTGAGCTGGGTGAACAACTGGCTGCCTTCCCGTGTGATGGACATGATGGCGGTGGGTGCGAGGGCGAACTTGCCGAGGTAGCGGTCGAGCGATTCGGCGGGGAGCGTGATGGCTGAGCGGATCTTGGGTATGTCGAACTTTTCACCGAGGAAGATGGCGGCCAGGCCGCGCCCGATTTTGCCGGTGGCGGAACTGGCGTTGTTGGAAAGAACGATGGACACGAGGTTTTCTCCGGGGAAGCGGAGGATGATCGTTGAGAAGCCGTTGATGCCGCCATCGTGGGTGTGGATTGGCCGGTTGAACAGGCGCGTAACTTCCCAGCCGTAGGCGTAGTTTTCCTTTTCGGGGGTGAAGAGCTTGGCGCGCGATTTGAGAAGGACATCGGTGCGGAGGGCCTGGTCCCAGAGGAGGAGGTCCTGGACGGTGGAGTAGAGGTCGCCGGCGCCGATGGGGATGGTCATGTCGTGGTAAGGCGCGTGGCGGAGCGATTTGCCGGCGCCCTGGTAGCCGGTGGCGCGATTGGGGAGGATGGCGGTGTGGCTGTCGTGGCCGGAGTTCTGCATGCCGGCGGGGGTGAAGATGTGTTTTTGCATGTAGCCGGCGTAGGTTTCGCCGGAGGCCTTTTCAATGACCAGGGCGAGGGCGACGTAGCCGGAGTTGGAGTATTCGAATTTGGTGCCGGGATCGAAGCGGAGGGGTTTATCGCGGATCTTTTCGAGCGATTTGGCGGGCGGGGAGGGGAGGACGGTGGTGCGGGCGTGATCGGGATCTTCGGTGAAGTTGAACAGGCCGGAGGTGTGCGTGGCGAGCTGGTGGATGGTGATGGGGCGCCAGGTGGCGGGGCAGGTGGGGAGGTAGTTGCAGGCGGGATCGGTGACCTTGAGTTTGCCCTGTTCTTCGAGTTGGAGGATGGCGAGGGCGGTGAACTGTTTGGTGAGGGAGCCGAGGCGGAATTTGGTGTCGGGGGTGTTGGGGACGTTGTGCTCGGCGTTGGCAAAGCCGTAGCCGTTGGAGAAGAGCACCTTTCCGTCTTTGGCGACGAGGACGGTGCCCATGAAGGCGTTGTCCTTTGCGGTCGCGGCCATGTAGGCCATGGCGTTTTGTATGGGCGTTTGGGCGGCGAGGGTGAGTGCCGCGAGTAAAAGGAGTATTGGTTTCATGTTTCCTTGGCTTCGATGGAGCGTCGATAGATGACGCGGAGAACAGCCAGGAGGGGGACCGAGAGGAACATTCCGGTGATTCCGCCTACCTGTTCGCCAGCGAGTACTCCAAAGAGTACGAGCAAAGGATGCATTTCGATCCCTGAACTATACAGATAGGGCTGCAAAACGTAGTCCTGGAAGAGGCGGTAGGCGAGAAAGAAGCCGATGAGGCCGCCCACATGGGGGTAGCCGGAGAAGGCGGCGACGAGGCTGACAATGACCATGCCGGAGAGCGGGCCGACGACGGGTACGAATTCGAGCAGACCGCAGACGAGGGCGAGTAACACGGCGTAGGGCACACCGATGGCGCCGAAGATGAGCATGTGGCTGGCGAAGGTGGCGAGCGCCAGGAGGAAGACGGCGCGCATGTAGAGGCCGAGGAGTTTGTCGATATCGGTGACGATGAACTGGGCGAGTTGTTGGTGATCGTCGCGGGTGAAGAGGGTGACGACGGCGCCGCGGATGTCGGTGAGGGCGAGTTCGATGAGGAAGGCGAGGATGGGAATGAGGATGGCGAACAGGAAGGTGGGAAGTTGATCGACGAGGCCTTTGCCGAGGGCGGAGAGTGCGGGGAGGAGCATCTCCTTGCCGGTTTCGAGCTGGCCGCTGAGGGCGGTGGCGATTTGTTCTTTGTACGGGGCGAGGAGGGCGGGGAGGTGGTCTTCGAGGAAGTGGTCACGCTGGTGGACGAACTCGGGGAGGCGGGTGGCGAGTTGGGTGGCTTCCGAAGCGATGCGGGTACCGATGATTAGTACGGCGGCGGTGATGATGGTGAGGCCGGTGAGGTAGACGAGGGCGGGGGCGATGGCGCCGGGCCATTTGGCGGGCAGGAGTTTGCGGGCGAGTTCGACTAATGGGTGGAGGAGATAGGCGAGGAGGAGGGCGATGGTGAAGACGAGAAGCGTCGTGCGGGCCATCCAGGCTAGGTCTATGAAGAGGAGGACGAGGAAGACGGTCCAGGTGACGCGGGCGGCGCGGGGATCGATGCCAAGCATGGTTGTCTACTGAAAGTAACATCTATACTGGGAGCGGACCACATGGCCAATTGGATTCGCGAACGACTGACCGAATTGCAGGCACTGGAAGAGAAGCTGCGGGCCGGGGGCGGCGCGGCGAAGATTGCCAAGCAGCATCGCGACGGGAAGATGACGGCGCGGGAGCGGGTGACGGCGTTGTTGGACCCGGGCGCGGTTTGTTTTGAAGTGGGGTTGTTGGTGGCCTACGACTTGTACGATGGTCAGGCGCCGTCGGCCGGGGTGGTGACTGTTGTGGGGCGGATTGCGGGGCGGCCGGCTGTTGTGGTGGCCAATGACGCGACGGTGAAGGCGGGGGCGTGGTGGCCGGAGACGATTACGAAGATCCTGCGGGCGCAGGAGATCGCGATGCGGAACCGGATTCCGATTGTGTATCTCGTCGATTCGGCGGGCGTGAATCTGCCGTTGCAGGATGGCATCTTTCCGGGGCAGTACGGGGCGGCGCGGATCTTCTACTACAACTCGCTGATGCGGCGGAAATTGCGGGTGCCGCAGATAGCGGCAGTGATGGGGATGTGTATTGCGGGCGGGGCGTACTTACCGGCGCTGAGCGATGTGATCTACATGGTGGAGGGGACGAGTTTCATGGGGCTGGGGGGGCCTAATTTAGTGAAGGGCGCCACGGGCCAAGTGGCGACGGCGGAGGAACTGGGCGGGGCGCGGATGCATACGGCGGAGAGCGGCGTGGCGCATTTTCGGGCCGTTGATGATGCCGATTGTTTGCGGCAGATCCGGGCGCGGTTTGATTCGTTTCCGGCACCGGTGATTCGGCCGGTTTCGCCGGGGACCGAGGAGATCTACGACGTGCTGCCCGCGGACCACCGGCTGCCGTATTCGATGGAGAAGCTGCTGGGGTTGTTGTTGGATGAGTACGTCGAATTTCAACCGGACTATGCGGCGGAGATGCTGTGCGCGGAGGCGCGGCTGGGCGGGCGCGCGGTGGCGGTGATTGCGAACCGGCGCGGGTTCTTGAAGCCGCGGATTGGCGGGATTGTTTATACCGAGTCGGCACGGAAGGTGACGTATTTCGTGGAGAACGCCGAGCGGGCGGGGACGCCGATTCTGTATGTGCAGGATGTGAGCGGGTTCATGGTGGGGCTGGAGGCGGAGAAGAGCGGGATCATTCGCGCGGGCGCGGAGATGGTGGAAGCGATGGCGTGCGCGACGGTGCCGAAAATTGTGTTGACGGTGAACCATGCGTCGGGGGCGGGCTATTACGCGATGGCGGGGCAGGGGTTTGATCCGAACTTCACGTTTTCGTGGCCGACGGCGCGGATTGGGGTGATGGAGGGCGAATCCGCCGTGCAGGCTGTGCATGGGCCGGAGTTGCTGCGGTTGCGGGAGGCGGGGGAGGCGGTGCCGGAGGAGTTGCAGGCGAAGATTGCGAAGACGCGGGCTGATTATGAGCGGTGGCTGGATGCGCGGTATGCGGCGGCGCGGGGGCACTGCGATGTGGTGATTGACCCGGCTTCGACGCGCGAGATATTGGCGTTGGCACTGGATGTTTGCGGGCATCGCGGACACACGGTATTGGAGCGGCTATGATCCGGATTGCGAATGGTCAGGGCTTCTGGGGCGACTGGCTGGAAGCGCCGGTGCGGCTGGTGGAGCAGGGGCCGATTGATTATCTGATTTTGGATTACCTGGCTGAGGTCACGATGTCGATCGTGCAGAAGCAGAAACAGGCGGACCCAACGTTGGGGTATGCGCGGGATTTTCCGCCGTTGATTGGGCGGATTGCTTCCAAGATGAAGGAACGGCGGGTGCGCGTGGTGGCGAATGCCGGGGGCGTGAATCCGGTGGCTTGCGCCAGGGAAGTAAAGCGGCTGGCGCCGGAGTTGAAGGTGGCGGTGGTTCTGGGCGATGACGTCTATGACCGGGTGGACGATTTTCTGGCGCGCGGGTTGGAGTTGAAGAATCTGGACACGGGGGAACCGCTAGCGGTGATTCGCGGGCAGATCTCTTCGGCGAATGCCTATATTGGGGCGTTTCCGCTGGCGGAGGCGCTGGCGACGGGGGCGGATGTGGTGATTGCCGGGCGGTCCACTGATACGGCGCTGGCGCTGGGGCCGATGGTGCATGAGTTCGGGTGGCGGGCGGACCAGTTTGACTTGTTGGCGGCGGGGACGATTGCCGGGCATATTGTCGAGTGCGGGGCGCAGTGCACGGGCGGGAACTGCATCGCCGACTGGCAAACGATTCCGGATTTCGCCAATATCGGATATCCGATTATTGAGGCGGAGCCGGATGGTTCGTTTGTGATCACCAAGCACCATGGGACGGGCGGGCGGGTGTCGCTCGAGACCGTGAAAGAGCAGTTGTTGTATGAGCTGGGCGATCCGCAGAACTACATCACGCCGGACTGTGTGGCCGATTTTACGTCGGTTCGTTTGGCGGAGGATGGGCCGGACCGGGTGCGGGTTTCGGGGATCAAGGGGCGTCCGGCGACGCCGTTCTTGAAGGTTTCGGTGAGCTATTTGTACGGTTTTAAGGCTCTGGGGACCATTGTGTATTCGTGGCCGGATGCGCTGGAGAAGGCCAAGGCGGCGGACGCGATTGTGCGGGCGCGGCTGGCGGCGTTGGGCCTGACGTTTGAGGAGATTTATTCGGAGTACTTCGGGGCGAATGCTTGCCATGGGCAGGCGGCTCCGGTGAACGCGCAGCCGGCGGAGGTGATGTTGCGGGTGGGGGTTCGCGGAAAAGATAAGAAGGCTGTAGACCGGTTTACTCGGGAGCTGATTCCGTTGGTGTTGAACGGGCCTCCGACGGGGACGGGGTATGGCGATGGGCGGCCTTCGGTGCGGGAGGTGGTGGCGTATTGGCCGGCGCTGATTCCGCGGGAAGAGATTCAGACGCGGGTGGAGGTGGTCGAATGAGAATCCCTCTATCGCGCATTGCGCACGGGCGCAGCGGGGACAAGGGCGATACTTCGAATATCGGGATCATTGCGTACGAGGACCGGTGGTATCCGGTGCTGGTGCGCGAGGTGACGCCGGAGCGGGTCAAGGCGCATTTTGGAGCGCTGATTGAGGGCCGGGTGGAGCGGTTTGAGCTGCCGAATTTGGGCGCTTTGAACTTCCTCTGTTATGGGGCGCTGGGGGGCGGGGGGACGTTGTCCCTACGCATCGACGCGCAGGGCAAGACGATGGCGGCGGGGCTGCTGGGAATGGAGATCGAGATTGATGAGCGAGAGCTTACGGATTAGTCAGGAAGGCCGGGTGCGGCGCATTACGATGGCGCGGCCGGAGAAGCGGAATGCGTTGAGCATTGCCATGTGCGAGGAGCTGCTGGCGGCGTTTGATGACGCTGTGGCGGATCCGGGCACGGGGTGTATTTTGCTCGATGCCGAGGGGAAGGTGTTCTGTTCGGGGATGGACCTGGACGAGGCGCTGGAGCATGGGCCGAAGGGGGAGTTGGAGGTGCACGAGCGGCTGTTTACGGTGGGTTCGCGGATTGCGAAACCGATCGTGGCGGCGGTGCAGGGGCCGGCGCTGGCTGGCGGCATTGGGCTGTTGTGCAACGCGCATGTGGTGGTGGCGGCGATGGGGACGAATTTCGGGATTACGGAGTTGCGGATCGGGATGTTTCCGTTTGTGATTTTCCGGGCGGTGGCGGCGGCGATTGGCGAGCGGCAGGCGTTGGAGTTGAGCTTGACGACGCGGGTGTTTCAGACCGATGAGGCGTTGCGGATTGGGCTGATTCATCAGGCGGCGCCGGAGTTTGAGTTGGACGACCGGGCGTCGGCGTTGGCGCACACGATTGCGGGGCATTCGACAGCGGTGACGGCGTTGGGCATGCGGTATGTGAATGAGGCGCGGACGGGGGACGGGGCGGCGCTGGCGCGGCAGTTGCGGTTGGAGGTGTTCCGGCATCCGGACTATGCCGAGGGTGTGACGGCATTCAAAGAGAAACGGCGGCCGGTCTGGGCATGATGCGGGTTTGTTTGCTGGTGTTGGTGGCGGCCGGGGTGGCCGCCGAAGAGGTGAAAGTACGGGGCTTGCAGAAGCCGGTGGAGGTGCTGCGGGACCAGTGGGGCGTGCCGCACATCTACGCGCAGACGCAGGACGATTTGTTCTTTGCACAGGGGTATATGGCGGCGCGGGACCGGCTGTTTCAGTTGGACTTGTGGCGGCGGCAGGGGATTGGGAAACTGTCCGAGGTGCTGGGGCCGGATTTTGTGGAGCGGGACCGGACGGCGCTGTTGTTGCGCTATCGAGGGGACTGGCAGAAGGAGTGGCCGAGCTATTCGCCGGACACGTGGCACATTGTGAACGCCTTTGTTCGCGGGGTGAACGCGTATATTCAAGACCCACGGCGGAAGAAGACGGCGGAGTTCCGGAAGCTGGGTTTTGAGCCGGGGTTGTGGACGCCGAATGATGTGGTCTCGCGGATGGCTGTGTTTTCCATGATGACCAACGTGTTGAGCGAGGCGGGGCGGGCGCGGATGGTGGACACGTATGGGGCGGCGGCGCTGGAGAAGTGGCAGCCGTTGGACCCGCCCGTGAAGCTGGAGATTCCGAAGGAATTGAATTTGAAAGAGGTGCGGGTTTCGGCGCTGTCGGCGTTCGATGAGGCCACCGATGATATGGACGACGTGACGCAGGGGAGTAACAACTGGGTTGTTTCCGGGCGACTGTCGGCTACGGGGAAACCGCTGCTGGCGAGCGATCCGCACCGTTCCTTACAGATTCCTTCGCTGCGGCGGACGGTGCATCTGGTGGGGCCGGGGTGGAATGTGTTCGGAGCGGGTGAACCGGCGTTGCCGGGGATTGCGCTGGGGCACAACGAGACGATCGGGTTTGGGTTCACGATTACGGGGACCGATCAGCAGGATTTGTATGTGGAGCAGCTGAATCCCACGTCGCCTTCGCAGTATTTGTATAAGGGCCAGTGGAAGCAGATAGAGACGGAGAAGCACTGGATTGCCGTGCGGGGGGAGGCGCCGCGGATGGTGGAGACGCAGTATACGGTGCATGGGCCGGTGGTGGGGACGGATCTGGGTTTGCGGCGCGCGTATGTGATGCGATGGGTGGGGGCGGAGCCGGGGACGGCGGGGTATCTGGCTGGGTTGGCGCTGGCGCGGGCGAAGGATTGGCCGACGTTTTTGGCGGCAGTGGCGCGGTACAAGGCGCCGGCGGAGAATCTGGTTTATGCCGATACGGCGGGGCATATCGGGTTCGCGGTGACGGGGTTGACGCCGGTGCGGAAGGGCTGGAATGGGTTGTTGCCGGTGCCGGGGCATACGGGCGAATACGAGTGGCAGGGGTTCTTGAAGCCGGAGGAGTTGCCGCGGTCGTTCGATCCGGTTGCGGGGTTTTTTGCCACGGCGAACAACAACATTTTGCCGGCGGGGTATAAGAACGGGCTGCAGTATGAATGGGCGCCGGATTTCCGTGTGAAGCGGATTACGCAGGCATTGCAGGGGCGGCGGGGGTGGACGCTGGACGCGATGCAGGCGTTGCAGTTGGACCTGGAATCGACCCCGGCGAAGCGGTTGCTGGCGGTGGCGCGGCGGTGGACGCCGGCGGCGGGATCGAAGGCGGCGGCGGGGATGGCGTTGTTGAAGGATTGGGATGGGCGGATGACGAAGGAGTCGGCGGCGGCGTCGGTGTTCCTGATGTGGATTTCGCGGTTGACAGCTACGGTGGTGGAGTCGCCGCAGGGGATGGCGGCGAGTGTGGAGATGACGCTGCGGGCGCTGGAGGCGCGGCCGCGACCGGAGCTATTGGCGAAGACGTTAGAGGCGACGATGACCGAGTTTGAAACGGCGCTGGGGGCGGATAAGGGCCGTTGGCGGTATGGGAATATCCACTTCCTGTATTTGAAGCATCCGGCGGTGGAGAAGGCTTTCGACCGGGGGCCGATTCCGTTGGGGGGCGATTCGACGACGGTGAACGTGGCGGCGGGGGCGGGGTTCCGGGCTTCGGTGGGGGCGAGTTTCCGGATGTTGTTGGATGTTTCGGATTGGGATAAATCGCGGATGACGAATCTGCCGGGGGAGGTGGGGGACCCGGAGAGTCCACATTATTCGGACCTGGTGGATGATTGGGCGAACGGGCGGTATCATCCGATGCCATTCACGCGGAAGGCGGTGGAGGCGGTGACGAAAGAACGAATTCAAATGGTGCCGAACTGATGACGATTACACTGCAGATTACCGTGATTGACCCGCCGCTGCGGGCCTGCTTCAGCTTGCAGGATAAGAAGAACGAGTTGAGCCAGGAAGTGGTTTCGAACGGAGAGCCGATTGTGTTCACGGTGCCGATTGAGCGGGATGAAGCGGGTAAGGTGAGCGGGAAGTTCGCGATGGGGCCGCCGACGGGGCGGTTCCTTTATGTCTGCAGTGGGAGTGACATTGGGCGGCGGCGGGCGAAAATTCCGTTGATGAACCTGCCCGAGGGGGAGCACCTGGCCGCACAATTTGCCGGGAAAGCGAAAGACGGCTGGCCGTTTTGCGCGACCGTGAAACCGCTGGGCGAGGGGTGGAAAGTTTTGCACAGGAAAGGCACAGAAATCTGATTTCGAGGTAGTGCCCGCGAAAAGTCGGTATACTAGATATGGTGGTTGTAGGAAAAGGTATACCTTGGGCTGTGGTTCTGCTGCTTGCAATTCCTCCCAAATGCCCGTAGTATTGAGTTTCCCCCCCGAGCATTACAGCAGTAGCTGTAGTGAAAATTTTGTATGAGGGGACCCTCGCGTTGCTAAAACTTAAGCGCGTTGAAATCCAAGGCTTTAAATCCTTTGCTGACCGCCAGGAGCTCCGTTTTAACGGGGTGGGTGTGGCTGCCGTTGTTGGGCCGAATGGCTGCGGCAAGTCCAACCTGAGCGATGCGATCAGCTGGGTGCTTGGCGAGCAGAGTGCCAAGAGCCTGCGCGGAGCCCGGATGGAAGATGTCATCTTCGCCGGCACGCGAGACCGCAAGCCGGTTGGCATGGCGTCGGTGACGATGACGCTGGTTGACCCCTCGTACGAAGTGGCGTTGCCGGCGATGCAGTTGCCGGAACCGGTGGCGGGTGAGTCCGAGGCGGTGGCGACGGCGAAGGCCGAGCATTCGCAGCGCGAGAAGCGGCACGAGATTACGGTGACGCGGCGGCTGTACCGTTCGGGCGAGAGCGAATACCTGATTGACGGGAAGTCGGCGCGGTTGCGCGACATTCAGGACATCTTCATGGGCACGGGTCTGGGCCCGGAATCGTACGCGATTATTGAGCAGGGGCGCATTGGGCAGATTCTGAGCTCGCGTCCGCAGGACCGGCGCGCAGTGATTGAAGAAGCGGCGGGCATTACGCGCTTCAAGACGAAGCGGCGGCTGGCTGAGGCCAAGCTGGAAGGCGCGAAGCAGAACCTGACGCGCGTGTTCGACATTCTGGAAGAAGTGACGCGGCAGGTGAACTCCCTGAAGCGGCAGGCGGCCAAGGCCGAGCGCTATGTGAAGTTGCGCGAGGAGATGGTGACCCACCTCCGCCTGTTGCTGGCCGGCAAGTACAAGACGCTGGAGCGGGAGGCCTCGAAGGCCGCGATTGAGATGACGCAGGCGGCGTCGTCCTTCGAAACGCTGGGCGGGGAACTGCGCACCAAAGAAGCCGAATACACGGCGTTGCAGCAGACCTGTTATGCGCACGAAGAAGGGTTGACGGCGCAGCGGAAAGAGCTGGCCGAACTGCAGATTGAGGCCGAGCGGACGCGTGGGCGTTTGAACAGCCAATCGCAGCAGGTGCAATCGATCGAGCAGCGTCTGGCGGGCGGCGAGAACGAATCGCAGGAAGTGGAGAAGCGGCTGGCGGCGTTGGAAGCCGATGTCGAACGGCACCGGTTGTCGCTCGAGGAAGCGTCGGCAAACGCCAATGATGCGCGCGACCGGCTGCGCTCCAAGAACGAAGAGCGCGAGCAGTTGCAGGGGCAACTGCGCATGCGCGAGCAGGGCTTGGAACAGGCCCGGCAGCAGGTGCTGCGGTTGTTGGGCGAAGCCTCGACGATGCGGAACCAGTTGGCGCAGATTGAAGAGTATCTGGCTTCGAACGAACGCGACCGGCAGCGGTTGCGGAAGGACGAAGAGGGCGCGTCGGCGGACCTGGCGCGTTTGACCGAGACGCGGGACCAGTTGCAGACGAAGCTGGCCGACCGGCAGATGCTGTTGGAATCGCTGGCCGACAACAAGAAGCGCGTGGAAGAAGACCTGCAGGGGCGGAAGTCCTCGCTGGGCGAAGCGCGGCGGCAGTTGGAGGCGGTGCGGGCGGAGCTTTCGCGGCTGAAGGCGCGGAAGGATTCGCTGGAAGAGATTCTGAACCATCGCGCGTATACGACCGAGTCGGTGAAGCGGCTGTTTACGGCCGTGGAGCGCGGGCAGGCGAATGCGATTCAGCCGTCGGGCGTGCTGGCTGACTTCATTGAAGTGGACACGCAGTTTGAAAAAGCGGCGGAAGAGTTCCTGCACGAAGAGCTGGAATACGTTGTGGTGAAAGACTGGTCGCAGGCCGATAGCGGTATCGACCTGATGCGCGGGGACCTGGACGGGCGCGCGACGTTCCTGGTACATCCGGAGCTGGACGACAAGTACGCCGACGCGTTGGCGAACGAGCCGCCGATCGGGCCGGAGACGGGCATTATTGGCCGGTTGAGCAACTACCTGAAGATGACCAACGGGCTGACGAAGGCGCCGGCGGAGCTGTTGCCGCGGTTGTCGCGTTGCTACCTGGTGCAGGACCGCGCGGCGGCGCAGCGGCTGGCCGGGCAGTATCCGGATATCTTCTTCCTGCTGCCCGACGGCGTTTGCTATCACGGCCACGCGGTGAGCGGCGGGCGCAAGACGGGCTCCGGCCCGCTGGCGTTGAAGCGCGAACTGCGCGAGTTGATGGGCACGGTGACGGCCAAGCAGCGCGCGTTTGAAGGGACGCAGGAGCAGATCGGCGAGTTGGAATTTTCGATCCAGACGCTGAGCGAGGAACTGGAAAAGGTTCGCCAGCAGCAGCAGCGGGAAGAAAAAGAAGCGCTGGCGCTGGACCACGAAATGCGGCGGATGGGCGAGGAGACCAACCGGTCGAACGCGCGCCTGTCGGCGGCTCGTCTGGAGCTGGAACGGCTGGAGCGGGATGCGCAACGGTCGGCCGGGCAGAAGGACGAAAAGCAGCGTCTGCACGCGGAAAAAGAAGAAGCCAAGTTGCTGAAAGAACGCGAGCTGGAGAGCGGCCGCGGGGAGTTGGATCTGCTGCGGGAGTCCGTGCAGCGCGTGTCGGAGGAGCACTCGGTGTTGCGAGTGCAGTTGGCATCGCTGGATGAACGGCAGCGTAGTGAAGCGGCGGCGCGGCAGCGGCTGGAGGCCCAGATTGGTGAGCTGACGCGGCGGCGTGGCGCGGTGGCGGCGGAGCTGGAACGGCTGGGCCTGGACCGCACGCGGCTGTTGAACGACAACATGGAGCTGGACGCGACGGTGAACCTGCTGCAGGAAGAGATTCTGCGGTTGCAGGGTCTGGTGCAGGTTGCGGCGCAGAAGGACCAGGAGATGCGGTTGCAGTTGGCGGCGAGCGACGAATCGCTGAAGGCCAATCGCATTGCGGTGCAGGAGGCGCAGGACCGGCGGACGCAGATTGAGATCCACCTGGTGCAGTTGCAGTCCGACCTGAAACATCTCGACGAGAACGCGCGGAAAGACCTGGGCGCGCTGGCGAGCGAGCTGGTGCAGGAAGGCGATCCGGAGCTGGACGAGATGGCGTTGAACGAGCTGGACGCCAAGTACATGGAAGTGCGTGGACGGATTGAGGCGCTGGGCGCTGTGAATCCGCAGGCGCTGGAAGAGTACAAGGAATCCGAGCTGCGCTACAACTTCCTGAACACGCAGCGGCAGGATTTGCTGGACTCGATCCGGGACACGGAGAAGGCGATTCAGGAGATCGACGTGGAGTCGCGGAAGCGCTTCGCGGAGGCCTTTGAAGCCGTCAACGCGCAGTTCAAAGAGATCTTCAAGACCCTATTCGGCGGCGGTCACGCCGAGATGCGGCTTACCGATGAAACCAATATCGGCGAGAGCGGCATTGAAATGATCGCATCGCCCCCGGGCAAGCGGCTGCAGAACGTGTTGCTGCTGTCGGGTGGTGAGAAATCGCTGACGGCGATGGCGCTGTTGATGGCCATCTTCAAATATCAGCCCAGCCCCTTCTGTATTCTCGACGAAGTGGACGCCCCGCTGGACGAGGCCAATACGGGCCGTCTGGCGCGGTTGTTAAAGGAAATGGCGTCGGAGACGCAGTTCATCGTGATCACGCACGCAAAGCGCACGATGGAAGCGGCCCAGACGCTCTACGGTGTGACGATGGAGGAACCGGGCGTGTCCAAGCTCGTTTCGGTGAAGTTCCATCCACACAACCAAGTTCCGCCACTCTCCCCCGAGTCTCGCAGGACGCCGGCAATGGCCCAGTAACGGACCAGTTCCCGCCTCCTGTGAGGATCTGCGCGCGCGACGCGTTGTGCCCGAAGTTCGGGTGCGGCGAGTCGCGCGCGCCTAGTTTTGGCGCTCTTGTTATCCTAGTTGGTGATGCTCGCACGATCTTTAGTCACCGCCTCTCTCTTTGCTTTTGCCGTTATGGCGCAGCCGCCTGTTGCCACGCCGAAGCCTGCTGTTCCCGCCGCCGCCAAGCCAGCCGCTGCCAAGCCGGCTGCTGCTAAACCGGCCGCCGTCAAACCGGCTGTGGCACCGGCCAAGCCCGCCGCTCCGCCGCGTGAGCCGGGGCTGTACGCCACGCTTTCGATCTCCCACGGCACGACGCCGCTGGGGAACATCGTTTTCAAGTTCTACGAGAAAGAGTCGCCGGTGACGGTGAAGAACTTTGTGGACCTGGCGCAGGGCCGCAAGGAGTGGTTGAACCCGAAGACGGGCACGCGAGTGAAGGCGCCGTTGTTTAACGGGCTGACGTTCCACCGCGTGATTCCAGGCTTCATGATCCAGGGCGGCGACCCGCAGGGTAATGGCATGGGCGGGACGGATCCGATCATCGACGAATTCCACCCGACGTTGCGGTTCGACGTTCCGGGGCTTGTGGCGATGGCCAATGCCGGTCCGGGAACCGGGTCGAGCCAGTTCTTTATCACCGAGGGCACGCCGACCCACTTGAACGGCCGCCACACGATCTTTGGCCGGGTTGTGGAGGGGATGGAGTTGGTGCCGAAAATCGCGAACGTTCCGCGCGGCCGCGGCGATAAACCGGATGTGCCGGTGCGGATGAGCCGCGTGCTGATCACGCGCGTGGCCGATCCGAATGCGCCGAAGCCGACGGCTCCGGCGGTGCGGAAGGCGACGCCCGCGGCGAAGCCCGCGGTTGCGAAGCCTGCGGCTGTCAAGCCCGCGGCGGCGAAGCCGGCCGTCGCTCCCGCGAAGTAGAATTCGAACTGCGGGCGAGAGCGGCGTCTGGGGACACCCGGCCTCCGCGCTGTCGCGCTCCGGCACGCGGATGTCCCCTTGGGATGTTCGCTGCGCGTGGGTAATAAAGCGACGGCGTTCCTTGGTCTAATCCAGCGGGATTTCGAAGTAGAAGAGTTCCTTGCCAGACTGCGCCTCGCGGATGCCGGAGATGTAGAGCGATGTCCCGCGAGAGTGGCCGGTTTGGAAGTAGAAGAAGCCGTAGGCGGAGTCGCCCGGCGGCAGCATCTTGGCGGAGAACGCGCGTTCGATAATCACCTCGTTTTTCAGGGGATTCTTGGCGACTTTGATGCGCGGGCCACCGGTGGGGATGGGGCTGTTGGAGACCTTGGGTCGAACGCCGGCCTTGAGATAGAGCACGTCGGTGGCGGGCGTTGCCTCCACTTTGCGACCACGGGGGGCGACATAGACGGTCTGCATGTTGCCGAACTGCACGGTGCCTTTACCGTTGTTTTTCATGACCACCAGCACGGGTAGGACGCCGTGTTCATAGGGGTTCAGCTTGCCGAAAGCGGTCCGGGCTTCTTCGGGATCGTCAAAGGGTTGGACGCCGATGGTGAGGCCGTCGACGGTTTGTTTGGTGCCGTAGGACTCGGCAGGTTCGGGCCGGAAGGGCGCGTCTTTCTTGTCGGCGCAGAGGCCCACCGATATACTCAGTAAAAGTAACAGGCACTTGCCGATTCTCATTTTTTTCATTTATCGCCTCTTGCAAGGGGTTGGTTCCCCACTCATCGTACTGTACCTATTGTGGCGCGGAGCGAAGAACAGGGACTGGCTGCGGTCCATCCCTGGACGCTTCGGCGGCCTCCCCTTCCGGGTGACGGCGCCCGGCGGGATCTGGTTGCACGCGGTGTCTGTGGGCGAGGTGATCAGCGCGGCCACATTACTCCGCGCGATGCGTGAGCGGTTGCCGGATACGCCTCTGTATGTCTCCGTTACGACGACCACCGGGCACGCGCTGGCGCTGGAAAAGTTAACAGGACTTTGCGACGGCGTGTTCTATACGCCGTTGGATTTCTGCTTTGCGGTGCGGCGGATTCTGCGGGCGATGCGGCCGAGCCTGGTGTTGATCATGGAGACGGAGATCTGGCCGAACCTGTGGCGGGAGACGAAGCGAAGCGGGGCAGGGCTGCTGGTGGTGAACGCGCGGATCTCCGACCGGGCGCTGCCGCGCTACGTGAAGATGCGCTGGTTCTTTGCTCCGATTCTGGCGATTCCTGACGCGATTCATGCGCAGAGCGCGCAGGACGTGGAGCGGTATGCGCAGCTGGGCGCGCCTAGGGAGCGGCTGCATTTGGGGCGGAATTTGAAGTACGACTTTCATCCTGAGCGGATACAGACTTCGCCGGAGGTGGCCGAGTGGGTGCGGGGGCATGCGCCGGCGCATGTGGTGATTGCGGCGTCGACGATGCCGGGTGTGGACGCGACCGACGGGGATGAGGATGACCTGACGCTGGCGGCGTTTGAGGCGATGGGGTTGGAGGGGCTGTTGTGGATTCACGTGCCGCGGCGGCCGGAGCGGTTTGATGTGGCGGCGGCGAAACTGACGGCGCGGGGGATCCGGTTTGTGCGGCGGTCGCGGTTGGAACCGCTGACGCTGCCGGGGGTGTTGTTGCTGGACACGCTGGGCGAGCTGAGCGGGTTGTTTCCGCTGGCGCACGCGGTGTTCATGGGCGGAACACTTGTGCGGCGGGGCGGGCACAATGTGCTGGAGCCGGCGTTTTTCGGCAAGCCGGTGATTGCTGGACCGTACATGGAGAACTTCGCTGAGATTGCGCGCGAGTTCACGGCGGCGGGGGCGTTGCTGCGGATTGCGGGGGCGGCGGAGTTGGCGCCGCGATTGCGCGCGTTATTGGCCGATGCGGGTGGCAGCGGGGAGCTGGCGCGCGGGTTGGCTGAATCGAAACGCGGGGCGACGGAGATTGCCTGCCGTGCGGCGATTGAGATTCTGGAGGCGAACTGGCCGCGGCAGCGACGGCCGCTGTTTCAGTATTTGCTGCTGAAGCCGCTGAGTTTGCTATGGGCGTGGGGGGCGCGGCGGAAGCAGAATGTGGTGCCGGAGCGGTTGGCGGTGCCGGTGATCTGCGTGGGGGGATTGGCGATGGGGGGATCGGGCAAGACGCCGACGGTGCTGCATTTGGCGGAGTATTTCCGCAGGATCGGGCGGACGCCGGGGATTCTGACGCGGGGGTACCGGCGCGTATCGCCGGCGCCGTACGCGTTGATCGCGGCGGGGGATCCGGCGCCGGTTTCCGAGACCGGGGACGAGGCGCAGATTTTTGTGCGGGCCGGGATCGCGCATCTGGGCATCGGCGGCGACCGGGTGGATGTGGGGCGGCGGTTGCTGGCGAAATGGCCGGTGGACGTGGTGCTGCTCGATGACGGGTATCAGCACCGGCGATTGCATCGGGATTTTGACTTGCTGTTGCTTGACGCGCAGGACCCGTTGAGCGGCGGGTCGGTTTTCCCTTTGGGCCGACTGCGGGAGCCGGCCGAGGGGCTGCGGCGGGCGAACGCGATCGTCCTGACGCGGGTGCAGCGTGGCCGGGAGTACCGGCGGTTGTTGGCGTACATCGAAAAGCAGAAGCCCGGGATGCCGGTGTACCGGTCGCGCGTGGTGCCGGGTGAGTGGATGCCTTCGGCGAGGCCGGAAGGGAAGGCGGCGGCGTTCTGCGGGTTGGGGAATCCGGCGTCGTTCTGGGCCACGTTGCGGCTGATGGGCATTGAGACCTGCTACCGGTGGGCGTTTGGGGATCATCATCAGTACCGGCCGGCGGAGTTGGCGCGTCTGAAGCATCATGCGTTGGAGGCCGGGGCGACGGTGTTGCTGACGACCGAGAAAGACTGGATGAATCTGCCTCCGGAGGCGGAAAAAATACTGCAACCTTTGACGATCCGATGGCTGCGGATCGGCATCGAAATAGAAGCCGAGGAAGCGTTGTTGGCCCAGATCCGGCAACAAATGAAAATTCAATATAGGACCAATTAAGGTTGCTATAATGGGAGTGAATTATGGATTCCGGGACAGCGACCCTGATGGAAGAGAAGAGCGTCGGGGAGAAGAAGATTGTCCTTCTCACGCCACGTGGATTTTGCGCCGGTGTCGTCCGCGCGATTGATGTTGTGAAGATTGCGCTGGAGACCTACGGGGCGCCGATCTACGTGCGAAAAGAGATTGTCCACAACAAACACGTTGTGGACGAACTGCGCGAACTGGGTGCGATTTTTGTCGAGGAATTGGAAGAGGCTCCGGCCGGGGCGCGCGTGATCTTCAGCGCCCACGGTGTGGCGCCGGTGGTTCGCCAGCAGGCCAAAGAGTTGTCTTTGAACGTGATTGACGCCACCTGTCCGCTGGTGACAAAGGTGCATTTGGAAGCCGTGAAGTTTGCCCGCAAAGGGTACTTGATTGTGCTCATCGGGCATGAGGGGCACGACGAAGTGATTGGTACGTTGGGCGAAGCTCCGGACGCGATGGTGCTGGTGCAGACGGTGGAAGACGTGGACCGTTTGGACGTAGCGGCCGGCATCAAGATGGCGTTTCTGACGCAGACCACGTTGAGCCTGGATGAGACGAGCGACATTGTGAAGCGGTTGCGCGAGCGGTTCCCGCAGATTGAAGGGCCGCATTCGCAGGACATCTGCTACGCAACGGAGAATCGCCAGGTGGCGGTGAAGGCCGTGGCGCCTTTGACCGATCTTCTGCTGGTGGTTGGTTCGCGGAATTCGTCGAACTCGCAGCGGTTGGTGGAGGTTTGCCGGAAGGAAGGCCGTCCGGCGTATCTGGTGGACGATGAGAACGACGTGAAGACCGAGTGGTTTGCCGGGGTCAACACGGTGTCGATCACGGCCGGAGCGTCGGCGCCGGAGCATCTTGTCGAACGGCTGATCGAATTTTTGCGCGCCAATGGATATGGCACGTTGGAGACATTGGAAGTGAAGGAAGAGGATGTTCGTTTCTCGCTTCCCCCGGAACTGAATGCGTCGCGGTTAACGCAAATCAACGCTGCCGTCTAGAAATGAGCCCGGGTTTGCAGACAACGGATACGGTGGCTGCTGGCGTCGCGCAAGCGATCGCGAAGGCTTCCGACTGGCTGCTGGGACAGCAGAGCGAAAAGGGATATTGGTGGGGTGACCTGACGGCGGACACGACGCTGGAGTCCGACTATATCCTGCTGCAGTTGTGGCTGTATCCGCCGCAGGGGCCTGTGTGGAATCCTCCGACGCGTGTGCAGGTGGACCGGGCCGTGCAATCGATTCTGGAACGGCAATGCGCCGACGGTGGTTTTTCGATTTATCCCGGCGGGCCGTCGGACGTCAGCGCATCGGTGAAGGCGTATTTTTCTCTGAAGGTGGCGGGTATCGACGCCGCCAGCGCGCCCATGACGCGACTGCGCGATGCGGTGTTGGCGAATGGCGGCCTGCAGGCGGCCAATAGCTACGTCAAGATCAACCTGAGCCTCTTCGATCTGTACCCGCGTGAGCACGTGCCGTCGGTGCCCCCGGAGATGATTCTGATGGGCCGCGTGCTGTATCACATGAGCGCGTGGGCACGGGCGATCGTCGTGCCGCTGGCGGTTGTGCAGGCGCTGAATCCGGGGCGGCCGGTTCCGACCGGGTTCACGGTCGATGAGCTGTTCGCGCCCGGCGTTTCCAAGGCGTTTCCGTGCCCCGGGAGCCTGATCTCCTGGAAGTCCTTCTTCATGGGCGTGGATAAGGTTTGCAAGCTGTGGGAGCGGCACGGCAGCAAGTCGGTTCGCCAGAAGGCGATTGCCAAGTGCAAAGAGTGGGTGTTGGACCGGACCCGCTACACCGATGGGTTGGCCGCGATCTACCCGCCGATGATGTACACGATCATGGCACTGGACGTACTGGGCGTGGAGCCCGGCCATCCGGACCGGGACGAGGCTGAAGAGCAGTTTCTGCACCTGATGGTGGATGACGGGAAGCGGTTCTTTTTCCAGCCATGCTTCTCCGTGGTGTGGGACACGGCGATTGCGATCCATGCGCTGGCCGAAGCTGGCACGGCGCCGCCGGCGGCGTTGCGGCAGGGCGCCGACTGGTTGTTGAGCAAGGAAGTTCGCAAGAAGGGCGACTGGAGTTACCACCGGCCCAACGTCGAGCCCTCCGGCTGGTACTTCGAATTCGCCAACGAGTATTACCCCGATATCGACGATACCGGGATGGTGATGATCGCCTTGGGGCACGCGCGCGGCGGCAGTACGCCCGCGCACGATGCCACCGTGCAGCGGGCGTTGAAATGGTTGATGGCGATGCAGGCCAAGGACGGCGGCTGGGCGGCGTTTGACGTCGATAACAATTGGCCCGTGCTGACGCACGTTCCGTTCGCCGATCACAACGCAATGCTCGATCCGACGTGTCCGGACATCACCGGCCGCGTTTTGGAGGCGATGGCGTTGCACGGCGTTTCCACCGATCACCCTTCGATGAAGAAGGGCGTGGAATATCTGATTCGTACGCAGGAGCAGGACGGCAGTTGGTACGGCCGCTGGGGCGTGGATTATATCTACGGCACCTACCTGGCTTTGCGCGGCTTGCGTGCCGCGGGCGAGAGCGATCGGGAGGTCCACATCCTACGTGCCGGCGAATGGTTGCGCGCGATCCAGAACGCCGACGGCGGCTGGGGGGAGAGCCCGGAGAGCTACACGCAGGGAATCTACGTGGGCGCGACGTCGACGCCTTCGCAGACGGCGTGGGCGCTGCTGGGCCTGTTGGCCAGTGGCGACGACCGCAGCGATAGTTTGGAGCGCGCGGCGGAGTACCTGCGGAAGTCCCAGAAGGCCGATGGCACCTGGGACGAGCCCGAGGCCACCGGCACCGGATTCCCCCGCGTGTTCTATTTGAACTACCACATGTACCGAAACAGCTTCCCGTTGCTGGCGCTGGCCACGTTCCTGAAGACGCGGCAGCAGGACAACTAACGCGGTGCGCCCGGTTCTTGTAACAGGGGCCTCCGGTTTCGTCGGCTGGCATGTGGCGCGGTTGGTGGCTGAAAGCGGCGTGCCGGTGCGGGCGATGACGCGGGGGCGGAATCCGGTGCCGGATTTGAACGTGCAGGTGGTGCAGGGGGACCTCACCGATCGGGCCTCTCTGGAACGCGCGGTGGAGGGGTGTAGCGTCGTTTATCACGTGGCGGCGGACTACCGTTTGTGGTCGCCGAAACCGGAGGAGTTGTACCGGTCGAACGTGGAGGGAACGCGGCATTTGCTGGAGGCGGCGCGGGACGCCGGGGTCGATCGGATCGTCTACACCAGTACCGTGGGCTGCATCGGTTTCGTGGATGGCGGGCTGGGCGATGAGACCACGCCGGTGTCGTTGGCGGAGATGTCGGGTCACTACAAGCGGTCGAAGTTTTTGGCGGAGAAGGTGGCGTTGGAGTTTGCCCAGAAAGGCCTGCCGGTGGTGATTGTGAATCCCACGGCGCCGGTGGGAGATCACGATTTTAAGCCGACGCCAACGGGGCAGACGATCGTCGATTTCCTGCGCGGCGCGATGCCGGCTTACTTGGACACGGGGCTGAACGTAGTGGACGTGCGGGACGTGGCGCGGGGGCATCTGCTGGCTTGTGAAAAGGGGCGTGTTGGGGAACGCTATATTTTGGGTAGTGAGAACATGACGCTGCAGCAGATCTTCGCCGAGCTGGAACGGCAGAGCGGGATTCGCGCGCCGCGGGTGCGTATACCCTATGGCGTGGCCTGGGCGGCGGCGGCGGTGGGCGGGGTTGTGTCGAGCTGGACGGGGAAGCCGCCGCGTGCGCCGATGGAAGGCGTGCGGATGGCGAAGAAGAAGATGTGGGTGCGGCACGACAAGGCGGCCCGTGAGCTTGGCTACAAGCCCGCGGCGGCCGCGGTGGCGCTGGGCAATGCGGTGGCGTGGTTCCGGGAAAAGGGATACGTATGAAGATTCTCGCCATCGGCGCCGAGGCCCAGGAAATCAATCCCTGGCTGCGAGTTTGCCCGCAAAAAACGGAACTGCACTGGCCCATCGCCAACGGCTTCCAGGTCCGGTGGAATGGCGCCGCGCTGTACGCGGTCTCCAATGGGCCGGGCCCGCATCTGGCGAAACAGGCGCTGGAGACGGCCGTCGCCCAAGCCGGTCCGTTTGATTCGATTCTCAGCGTCGGACTCTGCGGCGCTCTCAATCCGCAGCTTACACTGCAGACCATCTGCACCGCCTCCTCCGTAAGCGATGGTGTCTCCACCTGGCCCGCCAAGCCCTTCCCCGGCGCGAACCCTCAGGCGCTGCTGTCGATTGATAAATTTCTCGGCGAGCCAGCCGAAAAGCAAAGTTGGGCGGCAAAAGGGTTTGGGATCGTGGAGATGGAGGCCGCGCCCATCGCCCAGTTCGCCGCTGAAAACGGGATTCCCTTTTACGCCATCAAGATTGTCAGCGACCAGGCTCACGAGTCGTTTTCCCTGGATTTCAATCACTATCGCGACGCCGCCGGCCGCTTCGACAAAGCCGGCATCGCCCGCGCCGCTCTCCTCCATCCGTTCCGATACGTACCCGAGTTATATCGACTCGCTTCCCGCGGCTTCGCCGCATCTGAGACATTAAGAGTGTTCCTTGCCCATGCCCGATACTAAATCCCCCACCATGCGTGCCGCCGTCTATCGCGGCGAAAGCACTGTCCTCGTCGAGGAAGTTCCCGTTCCGCAAATTGGCCCCGGTGAGCTGCTGGTCCGCGTGGAATCCTGCGGCATCTGCCACACGGATTTGAAAAAGGTCGAATACGACCTGCTGCCGCCGCCCCGTATTTATGGGCACGAAACCGCGGGCGTGGTCGCCGCCGTGGGCGAAGGCGTAACGAAGTTCAAAGTGGGTGACCGGGTGGTGGCGTTTCATCACATCCCCTGCGGCACCTGTTTTTATTGCCAGCGAAAGCTGTACGCGCAGTGCGCGGTGTACAAGAAGGTCGGCATCACGGCCGGGTTTGAACCGGCCGGCGGCGGCTTTGCGCAGTACATCCGGATCATGGATTGGATCGTCGAACGGGGCGTGGAGATCATTCCCGACGGCGTCGATTTCGACACCGCCTGTTTTGTGGAGCCCGTGAACACCTGCGTGAAGGCCGTGTGGATGGCCGACCCGAAGCCCGGCGACTTGGCCGTGGTGATGGGGCAGGGGCCGATCGGGCTGATCTTTACGATGCTTTTGAAGCACAAGGGCATCCGCACGTTGGCCACTGATACGATGGCCGAGCGGCGCGCGCTCAGCGAAAAATTTGGTGCCGAGCATTGTCTGAACCCGCTGACGGCCGATGTGGCCGCCGCGTGCGCCGCCATTACCGAGCGGCGCGGGGCGGATCTGGTGATTATCGCCGCCTCTGCGCCCGGAATTGTCGAACAGGCCATCCGCGCCACCCGTCCCGGCGCGAAGATTCTGCTGTTTGCACAGACGTCCGATAAAGAGCGAATCGAGTTGTCCGGCAAGGACATCTGTATGGGCGAACGCATCGTTTTCGGTTCTTACAGTGCGGATGTGGACTTACAACGGGTTTCTGCCGATCTTGTTTTCAGCGGCGCAATCCCGGTTGGCGAGCTCGTCAGTCACCGCTTTGGACTGGAAGAAATTGCGCGTGGCTTCGATATGGCATTGCATCCGACAGCAGAATCCTTGAAAATTGTTGTTAGGCCACAGGGACATCACCAGTGACAGAACAAATGCAGGCCGCCGTACTGTACGGCAAGGAAGACGTCAAAGTCGAATCGGTGGCCATTCCCAAAATTGGCCCACTCGATGTGCTGGTCCGCGTCAAAGCGGCCCTCACCTGCGGCACTGATGTCAAAGTATTCCGCCGTGGGTACCACGCGCGGATGATCGTGCCCCCGGCTGTCTTCGGGCACGAACTCGCTGGGGATATCGTCTCCGTCGGGGATCGCGTCACGAAGTTCAAGAAGGGTGACCGCGTGGTGGCAGGCAACTCCGCTCCCTGCGGCGATTGCTACTTCTGCACGCGCGATCTGGAAAATCTCTGCGAAGACCTGTTGTTCAACAACGGCGCCTACGCGGAGTTCATTCGCATTCCGGGCCGGATCGTCCAGAAGAACCTGTACAAGATTCCGGCGCACGTTGATTACCAGGACGCCGCCCTGGCCGAGCCGTTGGCGTGTGTCCTGCGCGGGTTGGAAGAATCGAACGTCCATTCCGGCGACACGGTGGTTGTCATTGGGCTCGGGCCGATCGGGCTGATGTTCGTCCGCATGGCCAAGGTGATGGGCGCGCGCGTGATCGCCATTGCGCGTCGCGAAGTGCAGTTACAGGACGCCAAGCGCATGGGCGCGGCGCACACGATATGCCTGCCGGAGACGGAAGATCCGGTTGGCGTGGTTCGCGGGCTGACCGATGGTCGCGGCGCCGATGTCGTCATTGAAGCGGTGGGCAAGCCGGAAGTTTGGAACCTGTCGGTGCAGTTGCTCCGCAAGGGCGGCACGGTGAACTTCTTCGGCGGTTGCCCGAATGAGACCCGAGTCGAACTCGATACGAATCTGCTGCACTACTCGGAGCTCACCTGCAAGGCGAGCTTCCACCATACGCCCCGTTTGGTGAAGAAGGCGCTCGACGCGGTGGCCGCCGGCCAGATCTGCGCGCGCGACTTTGTCACCGATCAGGCGCCGCTGTCCAGCTTGAAGGATGTCCTTCGCCTGCTGATGAACTCCAGCGGCCGGTTGAAGACCGCCATCATCCCCTAACACGCGATGCTCTCGCCAAAGGACTTCGTCCAGGACCAGAGTGCGATGGGCCGCGCCTGGGGGCTGGAAGAGTCGCTTGCCTATACCAAGTGGATCGCCACCGGGCATTACGAGAACTTTCACGTTGTCAGCTTCCTGCTGCCGAAGCATCTGCATCAGGATTTCTACAATGTGTACGCCTTTTGCCGTTGGGCCGACGATTTGGGCGACGAGATCGGCGACACGGCCGAAAGCCTGCGGTTGCTGCACTGGTGGCGGGAGGATCTGGAAGAGATGTACGCGGGTAAGGCGCGCCATCCGGTGTTCGTCGCGCTGGGGCCAACGGTGCGGAAGCATGGCCTTCCCATTGACCCTTTCGCCAATCTGATCACGGCGTTCGAACATGATCAGGTAGTCACGCGCTACGCCAATTGGGCCGAGGTCTTTGCCTATTGTGTGAACTCGGCCAACCCGGTCGGACGGCTTGTTCTGGGCCTGGGTGGCTACAACGATGCCAAACGCTACGAACTCAGCGATGCCACCTGCACGGCCCTGCAACTGGCCAACTTCTGGCAGGACGTGAGCGTGGATCTTGGCAAGGACCGGGTCTATCTGCCGCTCGATCTGCTGGCCCGTCACAACGTCACTGTGGACGACGTCTACGCGCGGCGCTTCACGCCGAATTTTGCCAACGCCATGCGCGAAGCCTGCGGGGTGGCGCGCGGGCTGTTTGAAAAGGGCCTGGCGTTGCCGCCCATGCTCGACCGCCGTCTGGCGCTCGACGTCACGCTGTTCTCTCGCGGCGGGATGTACATTCTGGATAAGATTGAGCAACAGGGATACGACGTATTGACGGCGCGGCCATACATTAGCAAAGGCGAACGAGTGCGGCTTCTGTTGCGCGCCCTCGTGTCGTTCGCCATCGGGCGGGTGGCGGCGTGAGCCTGACGGTCAGCGAGTCCTACGCCTACTGCCGCGACATCTCCCGGCGCCGCGCCAAGAATTTTTACTACTCCTTCGTGCTGCTGAAGAACGAGCAGCGCGACGCCATGTGCGCCATCTACGCGTTCATGCGCTACTGCGACGATCTGAGCGACGAGACGGGCACCACCACCATGGAAACCATGGCCCAGTGGCGTGCCGACCTCGACCGCGCGCTCAACGGCGAGTTCGGCGATCACCCCGTCTGGCCCGCTTTCCACGACACCGTGCGCCGCTACAAGATCCCTCACAAATACTTCCACGACATGATCGACGGCGTGTCGAGCGATCTGGCGCCGCAGGTCATCGCAACCTTCGAAGACCTCTACAAATACTGCTACCGCGTCGCTTCCGTCGTCGGCCTTACGATCATTCACATCTTCGGGTTCGACGATAAGCGCGCCCTCGAACTCGCCGAAAAGTGCGGCATTGCGTTCCAATTGACGAATATCCTGCGCGACGTGCAGGAGGATATCGGCCTCGGCCGTGTGTACCTTCCCGCCGACGATCTCGCGCGCTTCGGCGTGAAGCCCCCGCAAATCGCCTACACGCCGGAGTTCGTCGAACTCATGCGCTTCGAGGCGTCCCGCGCCCGGGCCTATTACAACGAAGCCATGCCGCTGATCCAAATGGTGCACGCCGACAGCCGCGCCTCGCTATGGGCGCTGATTCAGATTTACTATCGCCTGCTTGGCCGCATCGAAGAAAAGCAGTACCGCGTGCTCGATCAACGAATCCGGCTCAGCACCCCGGAGAAAGCTTGGCTGGTTGTCGAAGCAGGTACACGCAAATTGGCCGGCGCGTTCTAGGCCAGGCCGAGCAGTCTGTCGCGCACCGCAACGGCCTGCGCGTTGTCGCCCGTGATGACCAGCACCGTATCGTCCCCCGCCAGCGTGCCGATCACCTCTTCCCAGCTTTCGCGGTCCAGCGACGACGCCAGCGACGACGCGTTCCCTGGGCTCGTCCGCAGCACCAGCAGGTTCTGCGCTACCCGCGCGTCCGTCAGAAACTCCCCGGCGATCGTCGCCAGATCCGGCCCGAAGGCCGGCGCCTCTCCGGCAAATCGTTGATACCCGCCCGCCGTCTTCGCCAGGCCCAGTTCCCGAATGTCGCGTGACAGTGTGACCTGCGTGGTCTGCAGGCCCACCTTCATCAACTCGCGCGCCAGCTCGTCCTGCGTGTGGACCTGCTGGCGCCCGATGACTTTCAGAATCTGCCCTTGCCGGTAAGACTTGTTCATGATTGCAGCGCCGCGAGCCGTTCCGCCGCCGCCGCCAGCGCCTGGTGAACCTGCTCGGGCGCGGTGCCGCCGGGAACCTGCCGGCTCTTCATGCCTTCCTTGGGATTCATCAACGCCGCCATCTCCGGCCGGAACTCGGGCGAGAAATCCGCCAGATCCTTCGGGCTCCAATCGGCGGGCTTCATGCCGTTCTGCAGGCTGTAGAGAACCAGCTTGCCGGCCAGTTTGTGGGCCTGATGGAACGGCGTGCCGGCGCGGGCCAGCGCCTCGGCCACGTCGGTCGCCACCGCCCAGCTGACCTCGGCGGCCTCGGCTGGCGCCTCCGGTTTCAGCACCGTCGTCTTCGCTACTTCGGCAATCATCGCCAACGAGCCGTTGCACTGATCGGCCGCAATAAACAACGGCTCTTTGTCTTCCTGCATGTCGCGGTTATACGTCATCGGCGTGCCTTTGACGGTGACGTACAACGACGTCAGGCTGCCAAACACCCGCCCCGATTTTCCGCGGATCAGCTCCAGCGAATCCGGGTTCTTCTTCTGCGGCATCAGGCTGGAGCCACTGGTGACGCCATCGCCCAATTCCAGCCAGCCGAACTCATCGGAGGAGTAAAGAATCCAGTCCTCGGCCAACCGGCTCAAGTGCAGCATGAGCGTCGAGGTGGCATAGAGATAATCGAGTGCCCAGTCCCGATCCCCGCTCACGTCCATGCTGTTGCGCGTGATGCCGTCAAAACCCAGGTCGCGCGCAATCGCCTCGCGGTCGAACGGGAACCCGGAACCAGCTAGCGCGCCGCTGCCCAGCGGGCAGAGGTTCACACGCGCGCGAGCCTGCGCCAGACGCTCATCATCGCGCAGGAACATCTCAAAATAGGCCAGGCAGTAGTGCGCCCACAGCACCGGCTGGGCCCGCCGCATATGCGTGTAGCCGGGGATCACCGCGTCGGCATGCCGGTTGGCGAGCGCCAGCAGTTCCTTCAAAAACTCCCGCAACAACGCCCGCGTTTCGTCGATCGTCTCTCGCAGCCACAAACGTGTATCGAGCGACACCTGCTCGTTCCGGCTGCGCCCGGTGTGGATCTTGTCGGCCAGACCCGCCACCTTCCCCTTCAGCCGCCGGATCACCAATGTGTGGACGTCCTCGTCGGTAGCGTCTTCATAGAACGCGGGCGTCTTCGCCTCGACGCGCATCTCGTCGAAGGCGCTGACCAGTTGCTCCCGCTCTTCGGCGGTCAGGATGCCCACCCGTTCCAGGGCGCGGGCAAACGCCTGTGACCCGCGAATGTCGCAGTCCACAAGCCGCTTGTCAAAATGCAGAGAGCCGGAAAAGGCTTCAAAAGTTGCCGACGGGCCGGACTGGAATCGCCCGCCCCAAAGCTGGAGTTTTTCGCTGGAAGACATGAGTTATTTCAAAAGCATTAGGAGCAGCGCTTTTTGCGCGTGCAGCCGGTTCTCGGCCTGATCAAAAATTGCCGATTGCGCGGACTCCATCACGGAATCCGTCACTTCCTGCCCGCGCTTGGCCGGTAGGCAGTGCAGGAAAATCGAGTCACTGGCGGCGCGCGCCATCAGCGCGTCGTTCACCTGATAGGGCGCAAAGATGCGCTTCCGCTCCTCGGCTTCCGCCTCCTGGCCCATGCTCGCCCACACATCGGTGTAGACGGCGTGCGCCCCGTCGGCGGCTTCGGCCGGGTCGTCCGTAATCGTGAACTGCACACCCGCTTCGCGAGCCATCGCGAGAACTCCCGCGTCCGGCTGATACCCCGCCGGCGCGGCCACCGCAACGTGCATGCCCAATCGCCCCGCCGTCAGCAGCAACGAATGCGCCATGTTATTCCCATCGCCAATGTAGGCGAGTTTCAACCCGTCAAATCGTCCAAACCGTTCCAAAACGGTCTGCACGTCGGCCAGCGCCTGGCAGGGGTGGAACATATCGCTCAACGCGTTGATAACGGGCACGCGCGACCAGTCGGCCAATCCCTCAATCGTTGACTGCGCGAAAACGCGCGCGACAATCCCCTGCGTCCACCGGTCCAGATTCCGCGCGACATCCTTCAGCGGTTCGCGATCGCCAATCATGCCGATGCTCGTTACCGCGTAGCCACCCAACTGCTGAATGGCCAATTCAAACGTCAACCGAGTCCGCAGCGACGGCTTCTCAAACAACAAGCTCAACGAACGGCCCTGCAGCGCGGTGGCATAATGCGCCGGGTCCCGCTTCATGTCAATCGCCAAGCGCAACAGGCGCATGGTCTCTTCCACGGACAGGTCCAGATCGCTGCGCAGATCGGGCGCGGACATTTTCAAAACGGGCTGCTCAGCGAGCGACGTGGCCATGGACTGCGACTCCTCGATTGAATGATTATTCAATACTCTGAATAATTACACGCAGCCGGGGAGCAGGTCAAGAGAAAGGGGGCGGGATCGCTCCCGCCCCCTCTTCGATGCGACAAAACTACGGCAGCACAACGGTGTCGATCACGTGGATCACACCATTCGTGCAGTCGATATCGGCCTTGGCAACATTGGCTTTGTCGACCATCAACGCGCCGCCGGTAACCTTCAACGTGAGGGCCTTGCCGTTCACGGTCTTGGCGGATTTCAGCTTCATGGCCTGCTTCGCCATCACCTTGCCGGGGACGACATGGTAGGTGAGAATGGCGGCCAGCTTGGCCTTGTTTTCGGGCTTCAACAGCGATTCCACCGTGCCGGCGGGCAGCTTGGCAAACGCCTCGTCAGTGGGGGCGAAAACGGTAAACGGACCGGCGCCTTTCAGCGTGTCGATCAAGCCGGCGGCCTGCAACGCGGCGGCGAGCGTCTTGAACGAACCGGCGGCGACAGCGGTGTCGACGATGTCGTGCTTGGCGCCATCAGCGGCCGGGGCGGCGAAGGCGGAGGTAGCCACCAGCAGGCCGGCGAAAAGGGACAAAAGGGTTTTGCGATTCACGTATGATCTCCTGATCAGTCAGATATGAGATACCCGCTGGCTCGTTGTATCGATGCCTTGCGTTTGCACTCTTTATTCTTGATGCGGGTCCGGAGAAAAGGAGTTATTCATTGCGTGTGAGGAAATGAAACGTGTATGCTTCGGACAGAAGTAGACTGCCCGCTGTCACTAGTGCAACCCATTGATAAATAGTTTTGTCCGGGTCGCAATTCTCGTTTTGCCCGCCGTGCTCATGGCGCAGGCAGACCGCCAGCGAGTACGTGTTGGCGCTGGCTACAGTGTGCCTTGGGCCTATTTAGGGCCGGATGGCACGCCAACGGGATTTTATGTCGAAGTGATGAAGGAAGCCGCGCGCCGCGAAGGATTGACCTTTGAAATTGTCTTCCGCAAAGACGGTCCGGAGAAGGCGTTGCGCAGCGGGGATATAGACTTGTGGGCCGCCGCCGTGCCAACGGAGGAGCGCCGCAAGTCGCTGCACTTCACGGCACCTTGGTGGTCGCAGGATCACTACATTGGCGTCATGTCGGCCAGTGCCATCCGCGGAGTGGGCGACCTTAGCGGGAAAGTCGTTGTCCACTCCGCCACGCCTCCGTTCACCGTGGATCTCGCCGATGCGATGCCCGGAGCGAAACTACAAACGATGAACGACCTCCGCGCCCGGTTCCAGGCTGTCTGTGACGGGCGCGCGCAGGCGGCGCTTTTCTATCACGAGACGTCCCTGTTCGCCGTTACCGGGTCCAACGAAATGGCGGAGTGTCGTGAACGTGGGCTGCGTTTGATTCCCCTCGGACGCACCGTGATGGAGACGTCGGTCGTTGCCCTGCCCGTGAATCGGGAGTTGGCCGAACGCTTTCGCAAGAGAATTGATGAGATGCGCCAGGACCAGACGCTGGCGCGATTGGCCGCCTCTCCCCTCACCGGCACCCAGGCGTTGACGCAAATGCTGCAGACCGAGCGAACCGAATCCCTGCAGCGCCTTCTGCAACTGTCGGTTGTCTTCCTTTCTCTCATCGTGTTGATCGGCAGTGTTGCCTATGTCCGGCTCCGCCGCGCCAATCGACAGACGCGGGACGCGCTTGCCAAGGCCGAACAAGCGTCGCGCGTGAAGAGCGAGTTTCTCGCCACCATGAGCCACGAAATCCGAACGCCGCTCACCGCCGTGGTGGGCTACATGGACATGCTGATGGGCACACCCTTGCGGCACGACCAGCGCCGTTATGCCGTCGAAGTGAAGCAAGCCACCACGTCATTGTTAACGCTGATGACATCCATCCTCGGCTACGCCCGCCCGGTTGTTCCCGTACCGGGCGAAGACGTCACCTTTGAAACGGCCAGCGTCATGGATGAATGTCTCGCCGCCGTTCTACTGGAGGCCGAGAGCAAGGATTTGGCATTAACGATGGAGCTGGCCCCGCACATTCCCGCCCGACTGATTGGCGACGCCGTCCGCCTGCGCCAGGCCGTTTTGAACCTGATGGGGAATGCCGTCAAGTTCACGCCCGAAGGGTGGGTCCGCGTGTCTGTTAACTACGAAGGCGGCATTCTGAAATGCACAGTGGCCGATAGCGGACCGGGCATCCCCGCGGAGAAGCGGGCCCAGATCTTTGAACCATTCACCCAGCTGGACTCCACCGACAATCGCCGCTACGGCGGCGTGGGCCTCGGCCTCGCGGTTGTCGCCGCGCTCTGCAAGCAACTTGGTGGCCGCATTCATGCCGACGACGTGCCCCAAGGGGCCCAGTTTACGCTGGAAATTCCGTATGCCAGTCCCGACGGGACTGTGCGTTGGCTCGCGCCGCCCGTCAGCGGCGCCGCCGCACTGCTGCTCCCCGAATCGACCGCCGCCACCATCTTCGAAAACTATCTGCGGGAAGCCGGGCTTGACGTCGTTCGACTTCGTACCGCGGCCGAACTCGCCCAATGGACTCCCCCCGCCACAGGTCCCGTGCACTGCTTCATCGATGGCGGTGCCTTCGGCGCCTCCGTGCCCGCCTGGCGCGACGCTCGAACCCGTTTCGTTCTCGTCGGCCGCATGCCTTTTCTTGCCAATGTCGACGAAGACACTAAATCCTGTTTCGACGACATCCTTCCCCTTCCGGTTTCGGCGCGGTCGCTGATGGAAACTCTGCAACCGCCAGCGGCTGCGCGCCTCATGCCTCCGCCTATCCCGATTCGCTGTCACGTACTGGTCGTCGACGACAATGCCGTCAACCGCCGCATTCTCACCGCCCTGCTCGAAAAACTGGGCTGCCGCGTCGACACCGCCAGAAATGGCCGCGAGGCCGTCGACGCCGTCCTCGGACAGCGCTATTCCGTCGTATTCATGGATTGTCAGATGCCGGTGCTGAACGGCTATGAAGCGACCGCCGAGATCCGCCGCCATTCGCTCCCCGTCTCCGATGTGCCGATTTGCGGCGTCAGCGCCTCCATGGACATCGATACCCAATCGCGCTGCGTATCGAGCGGCATGGACGAATTCATGTCGAAGCCCGTAACCCTCGACATGTTACGCGACCTGCTGACCCGCGTCGCGGCCAGACAGATTATTGAGGAGAATCTGCGGCAGGGCGGGTAAGCGTCCGCGTGCTGGAGTCGCGGTTGATATCCAGCCACGCCACGTCCTCCGCCGAGTCGGCAAAGCGCCGCGCTCCAGCGGCCAGAATTTCGCTGTCGGCCACCTTTCCCAACGGCGTGTAGCGCGGGTGATGCGCGTCTTTGTACGGATCGTTGCGGGCCGCGTTGTAACAACAGATCATCGACCACCGCGGGTTCTCCGATGCGTTGCGGTCCGAGCGGTGCAGCAGATTCGCGTGAAAAAACAGCGCGTCCCCCGGCTCCATCTCCACATGCACCAGCGGCATCCGCGCCAGGATCGCCTCCACCCGCTCCCGGTCCGCGCCTGCCTGGTCGCCCGTCAACACATGATCAATCCGCCCCAACTCGTGCGACCCCGGGATCACCTGCAGGCACCCGTTCTCCCGCGTCGCCGGATCCACAGCGATAAAAACGCTGGTCAACAACGGCGCCAGTACTCCGTTCTGATACCAGTAGCCGTAATCCTGATGCCACGCCCAGGCTCCCCCCACCCGCGCGTCTTTCATGATCATCTTCGAGTGGTAGTGGTACACCTCGCCGCCCAGAATCGCCTCCGCCGCATTCACGATGGATTCGCACCGCGCGAACATCCCGTAAATCGTGTCTCCCGGATGATTCCACAGCGACAGCCGCACCCGCCCGCCCTCTCCATCACCCCGCGAAAACGCGTGCTCGTCGAACGCCCTGTCCTCCTTCGCCGCTCGCCGCAACAACGAGATCTCCTCGGTGGAATAGAATCCGCGAACCAGCGTGTAGCCGTCGCGCCGATACTCTTCCAACTGCTCCAGGGAAAGGGGTCCGTTCGCCATATCAGTTGTGATGATACAGTGCTTGACTATGCAGCCGGTACGGATTGGAATGATTGGCTCGGGCTTTGTCGCCGGGTTCTACATGCAAGGGTTGGCCAACGTCAACGGGCACGAAGTGCGCGCCTGTTACTCGCGAGACGCGGCCAAGGCGAAGGCGTTCGCCGCCCAATGGGACATCGCCGAGGCGACCGATAACCTCGACGCCTTCATCCAGCGCGACGACATCGACCTGTTCATCATCGCCCTCCCCAACGAAGCGCACCTGCCCGTGTCGCTGGCGCTATCGAAGCTCCGCCGCAACCAGGTCTGCACCAAGCCCCTCGGCCGCAACCGCGACGAAGCGAAGCAGATGTGGGAAGCCGCCGCGGCCTCCGGCGCCCTGCACGGCTACGCGGAGACCGAAGTCTTCGCCCCCTGCGTCGTGAAGGCGCGCGAGACCATTGCCAACGGCGCCATCGGCCGCGTCCTCTGGGTCCGTTCCCGGGAATCCCACAGCGGCCCCCACTCCGCCCACTTCTGGGACATCGCCAAAACCGGCGGCGGCGCCATGAACGATCTCGGCTGCCATTGCATCGCCGCTGCCCGCTACTTTTTCGGCAAGGAAGACAAGATCACCAAAGTCATGGCCTGGGGCGCGCGGATGGTGCACCACGACAAAACGGAGGGCGAGGACAACGCTCTCCTCCTGCTTCAATTCGCGAGCGGCGGCATCGCCCATTGCGAACTCTCCTGGACCACCAAAGGCGGCCTCGATCTCCGCAACGAGGTGCACGGCACCGATGGGTCCATCTTCACCGACGTCACGCGCGGCACGCCCATCACATCGTTTACCTCGAAGAGTGCCGGCTACGTCATCGAGAAAGCCGATATCGACACCGGTTGGACTCGCCCGCTCCCCGAAGAAGCCTCCGCCTACGGCTACCAGGCCGAGATGCGCCACTTCATCGAATGCGTAAAAAACAAAACCCCGGCGCGCGAGGACTACCAGGACGGATACATCGTCAACTGTGTCCTCGACGCCGGGTACGAGTCGATGCGGGAAGGGAAGTGGGTGGAGCTTACTTCAATTTAAGCGGCACGCTGGCCGACGTCTCTTCCCACGCCAGCGTCAGGTCCTTGCCCGTCAGCGTCATCTTGTACGATTCCACCGGCGCCACCTTCGTGATCTTCATCTTCGTGCGGCCCAGGTCCATTTCCGGCTTGTAGCTCAGGCCCCACTGGCCGGTCTGCTTGTTGACGATCAGCGTCCACGCAGTGGCCGATTCCAGCTGCACGAACAGCGTGTAGTCGCCCGCCGGAACCGTCAGGTCGCCCAACACAATATCGGCGTCGGTATGCAGCGCCGTGGCTTCATTGGCGCCCGCGCGCCACACTTTTCCGAACGGCTCCAGACCGCCGAAAATCTTCCGGCCCTTCATGGAGGGAGAGTGGTACTTGATCGTCACGTTCTTGCCGTTCAGCGAGACGGTCGTCTCCGCCGGAGGGCTGGCGCGTTGTTTCTTTTTCTGCTCCTGGGAAAACAGGAGCGTGGCGGCGAGAAGGAATAGGGAAAGGGTACGCATGTACCCAATATTATGGCTGTTCGGTCTCCCGCTCGGCGGCGGCAAAGGGAACGTCTTCGTAGATCAACGCCAACGGCAGCGTCACATTCACACTTGTTAAGACCAACGCAGCTGTCTCCCCCACATACCGCGTCAACTCCCAATGCCCATCCGTCGTGCGCCGGTGACAATCCACTGAGTGCCGATCCTGCTCCACCAGAACATACTCTTCCAACGAAGGAATCGCCCGATAAAGCCCGAATTTCCCAACTTGGTCATACCGCCGGCTCGATGGCGATAGCACTTCGATAAGAATCTTCGGGTTGGTGATCCCGTGAATCTTGTCCGCTACCGGTGGGCCGCAAATCACTGTCGCATCCGGATGGGCATACAGCCCGGAGGCCTCCACGTGGACATGCAAATCCGAACCGAGCACCTTACAGCCCGAACCAGAAAGCAGATTTCCTAAATGGCGTACAAGGTTCGCTTGTATAAAGACATGGGGAGTTGACGCCCCACTCATCGCATACACCTGCCCGTCCAGATACTCAAACTTTTCTCCAAGCTTTCTCTCGAGCTCGATATAGTCTGAAACCGTTAGATACGGCTGGGGCAAGGAAGCCATTGCCCCATAATACCGCTCGATGGAGCAACGCCGTACTGACCCGGAAGCGTGG
>JBIKOG010000470.1:0-2675 GCA_044358225.1 Bryobacteraceae bacterium
TTGTTTGTTTTCAGCGGCTTGTGGGAGGGTCCGTGGATTTTGTGGTTGTCGGCCGGACTGGTGGGGGTTGGGTGGCGCGGGCCGCGATCGGCCCCGGTGGGTGGGTTTGGCGTTGGATCAGAAGACGCTCTTCCGACTACCCTCATTCTACCAGCGGCTCGCAAGGAATCTACGGCCACACGGCTGTATCCCATTGTAATTACTGGAGATAACTTTTTCTCTTCTTGTGAACTGGCTCAGCGGCCCCGGTCCCAACGGTCGATGGCGACCGGGCCGGCACAGTTGGCCAACACGTTTACACCCGTTCGGACGGGGTCGATCGCGGCGTCGATGCCGAGTAGCGCCGCCAGACCCTCGAGCGGTAACGCGTACGACGGGAAAAGACTCGCCAGGATGACGAAGTTCGCCCTCGGGATGCCTGCTACTCCTTTGCTCGTTAGTTTCAGGGTTAGCAGGATCATCAGTTGCTGGGACATCGATAGTTCCACGTTGGCGGCTTGGGCTACGAAGAATGTCGCCATCACCAGATGAATCGTCGAGCCGCAGAGGTTGAAGCTGAGGCCTAGCGGGAGCGTCAGACCGATCAGGGTCTTGGGCAGGCCGAACTTTTCGAGTTGCGCCATGGCCGATGGCAGCGCGGCGGCGCTGGAGGTGGTTCCGAAGGCGATCAGGAAGGGCTCGCGCGCATGGCGCCAGAATTCCGGAATGGGGACCCGGAAGAGGAGGAGCGGGAGGAGGATCCCAAGGAAGAGGAAGATGGCTTGGGTTGCCCAGGCGAGGGCGACGAATTTGCCGAGGCCGAGTAGGACGTCGATACCGCTTTTTGCCACTGTCGCGGCGATGGCCGCCGATACCCCGATGGCGGCCAGGCTCATGACGTAGCGGGTGTATTGGAACGCTACCGCCGAAACGGATTCGCAGAAGCGGACGAAGGGCTCCGCTTTGGCCCCGATGGCGGCGCAGGCAACGCCAATGGCGATGGCGAAGAGCACGATCTGCAACACATTACCGCGGGCCATGGCTTCGAAGAGGCTCGATGGGAACATGTTTTCGAGGACCTGGCCGAAGTCGGGCGGGGTGGCGGGTTGGACGGCACCCTTTAGGCCGACGCCATCGCCGGGACGGAACCAGGCGACCATGCCCCAGCCGAGGAGGAGGGCGAACGTTGTTGACGCTTCAAACCAGAGGACAGCTTTCAGGCCGAGGCGGCCGAGGTCCGACAGCTTGCCGCCGCGGGCGAAGGAGGCGATCAGGGTAGTGAGCAGGACGGGGGCGATGACCGATTGGATGAGGCGGAGGAAGGAGCGGGCGATGGGGTCGGCGATGGGGGCGATGCCGGGGAAGAGCCAGCCGGCGAGGGCCCCGGCGGCCATGGCGCCGAGGAGGAGGAGAGTCACAGTTGCTTAGTATCTCAGGCGCGGCGGTGGCGCTGGGATTCGGAGTTGGAGATGCCGGCGGAGGCCAGGAACGCTGTGCACGAGGCGATCAACGAGGGCACGACGAGGGCGGGGCTGCCGCTGGCTTCGGCGACGAAGACGGCGGCGAAGAGCAGGCTGTTGTAGCTGGCTCCGGTGAAGGCCGCGATGCCGATGAGGGTGAAGACGCCGGGGTGGCTGGGGTTGAAGACGGCGTCGAAGGCAGCGCCCAAGGCGGCTCCGATGGTGGCCGAGGGGACGAAGAGGCCGCCGACGCCGCCGGTGCCGAAGGTGAAGCAGGTGGCCAGGAGTTTGGCGACTAAGATGATGGCGATGGCGCCGAGGGCGTATTTGCCGTCGAGCAGTTGATTGGCAACGGGGAGGCCGGCGTGGAGGGTGACGGGGGCGCCGAGGATTTGATAGGCCGCGTAGGCAATGGCGCTGACGATGATGCCGCCGGTGGTGGTTTTGAGGATGCGGTGGGCGGACCATTGGGCCCAGAGGCGTTTGATGCGGGCGAGGAGGCCGAGGAAGACGTGGCTGAGTAACCCGCCGGCGAGGCCTAGGGGGACGCAGATGATGAGATCGCGGAGGTTCAACTGGTATTGGAAGTGAATGGGGAAGTACGGGGTGGCGGGGCGGAAGAAGGCGAAGGTGGCGTAGCTGGTGGCGGCGGCGATGAGGCCGTGGATGAGCGATTCGTGGGCCATGTCGTGTTTGTAAGGCGACTCGATGCCCATGATGGCGCCGGTGAGTGGGGCGCGGAAGATGGCGCTAATTCCAGCGGCGGCGCCGGCGATGAGGGTGGTTTCGACGGCGCCGTGGAGCCAGGGGAGGGCGGATTGGCGGTTGAGCAGGCGCTGGAGGAAGGAGGCAATCGTCGCGCCGAGCCATTTGCTGGCGCCTTCCATGCCGGCGCTGGCGCCGAAGCCCATGGTGGCGACGGAGGCGGCGAGTTTGGGGATGGCGGTGTTGTAATCGATTCCCTTCCCTGGCTGGTGGTAGGCGAGGACGACTTCGTCGGCCATGGAGGAGGTGGCGACGCGGAAGAGGGTTAAGATGAGGCCGGTGAGGAAGAGGCCGGCGATGGGGAGGAGACAGAGGACGGGCGGGGGGAGGGCGTGGGTGAAGTGTTCCCAGAGGAGGACGTTGACGGTGTAGTCGTAGGCGGCGATGGCGGCGCCGACGAGGATGCCGACCGGGGCGGCGACGAGGAAGACGTGGCGGGCGACGCGGAGGTTGTCCGTGAGGGTTTGGGGG
>JBIKOG010000074.1:0-31024 GCA_044358225.1 Bryobacteraceae bacterium
CCCGGGCGGGGCGGGCGTGGAGCGGGCGGGGCGTGGGACGGGCGGGGCGTGGAGCGGGCGGGGCGTGGGACGGGCGGGGCGTGGAGCGGGCGGGGCGTGGGACGGGCGGGGCGTGGGACGGGCGGGGCGTGGAGAGGGCGGGCGAGCTGGCGTGGGCGGGCTTGGGCGAACGGTGCCGAACGGGCGGGGCGGGTGGCGGTTACGGCAGCTCTTTGATGCGGATGTTGCGGAACTCGACGTGGGCCTGATGGCCGAGCAGGACGATGTGGCCGGACTTGCGGGCGAGGCCGGGGTGGGCTTTCAGAACTTCGGGTTCGCGGACGTCGTCGAGATCGGCGTTGAGGATGATGGCGCCGTTGAGGGTGATGGTGATGCGGCGGCCGTCGGCGCGGATCTCCTGTTCGTTCCATTCGCCTGGTTTCTTTAGGAATCCGGTGCGGGCTGGGAAGACGCCGTAGATGGAGCCGGTGTACTGTTCGGGTTTGAGCTTCATCGGCTTGTACTTGGGGCCGGACTGATCGAGGATTTGGATCTCCATGCCGTGGACGGAGGTTTGGCCGTCGCGGGGGGCGCGGATACCGATGCCGTTGTTGCCGTCCTCTTCGAGTTTGTACTCGATGCGGAGGACAAAGTTGGCGTACTCCTTGGCGGTCATGAGCTTCTGGCCGCCCTCGAAGGGGCAGACGATGAGGCCGTCGCGGACGAGGAAGCCGGGGCCCATTTTGTTGACGATGAACCAGCCGTCGAGAGTCTTGCCATCGAAGAGAGAGACGAAGCCGGGCTCTGCTGCCGCGAGGGGCAGCATTAGAAAAAACGCGAGGAGGAGGCGCATGGTTAGCCGATGTCGAAGCCGTGCTGTTTGCGGTGGTGCGGGCCGTCGTAGGTCTTGGCGGATTTGAAGAGTTCGTGGCGGCCGTCGCTGGCTTCGTCCTTCACTTTGGAGAGGAGCGATTGGCGGGCAGCTTCGGTGAGCGGCTTGAAGTTGCGGGCGAGGGCGAGGTCCTCTTTGAGCTGGGCCATGGTGGTGATGCCGACGACCTGGGTGGTGACGGGGAGCGAGAGACAGTAGTTGTAGCACTCGACCGCGGTCATACCGAGCTTTTCGATTAAGCGGCCCTGGGTGCCGCCGCCGGCGAGACCTTTCATGCCGATGACGCCGACGTTCTTCTTGAGGCAGACGGGGACGACTTCGCGCTGGAAGCTGCGGTAGAAATTGTCGAGCAGATTGATGGGCATCTGGGCGGTGTCCCAGTCGAAGGGCTTGGCGAGCATCTTGAGGTGGATGCGCGGATCCTTGTGGCCGGTGAAGCCGATGTGGCGCACCTTGCCCGCTTTTTTAGCTTCGAGGGCTGCTTTGAGACCACCTTTTTCGAAGACCCAATCGGGGTCGTTGTCGTAGACCATTTCGTGGAACTGCCAGAGGTCGAGGTAGTCTGTCTGGAGGCGGCGGAGAGAGTCGTCGAGGTTCTTCATGGACCCGGCGTAATCGCGCTCGCAGTTCTTGGTCATGAGGAAGACCTTCTGGCGCTTGCCGCCGGCGAGGGCTTTGCCCATGACCTCTTCGGAGTGGCCGTCGTGGTAATCCCAGGCGTTATCGAAGAAGGTCATGCCTTCGTCGATGGCGGCGTGCATGATGCGGATGGCTTCGTTGTCATCCTTGACGGAGCCGATGTGCCAGCCGCCGAGACAGAGGATGGAGACGCGCTGGCCGGTGCGGCCGAGGACGCGGGTGGGGAGGCCGGTGGCCGAGGCGCTGGATGTCTGGGCCAGGACCTCCTTGGCCATTGCCGCCACGGATAAAGCGCGGGCGCCGCCCTGCAGGAACAACCGTCGGGATTCAGACATAGTGGGTCCAGTTATATCGAATTTGGGGGCTAGTGTATAGGGACCGTGACTTGCATCCGGTCCGAGGCGCCGTCGGCGGCGGTGGCGGAGAGGACGTAGGTGGTGGTTTTATCGGGGCTGACGACGAAGCACTGGTTGGTGCCGGGGGCGAGTTTGGCGGGGGCGGCGGGTTGGACAGAGACGGCGGTGGCGCCATCGGTGGTGTAGCAGAGCTGCACGCGGGCGCCGGCATTGAAGGGGCCGGCGCCGAGGGAGAGGAAGCTTTGGATGAGTACTCGCTCTTTGCCGGAGGGCGCGGCGGCGCCGATGCGGACGGAGAAGGACGCGGTGGTTTCGCCGCCGGGGCCTTTGGCGGTCATGACGTAAGTGGTGTCCTTGGTGGGACGGTGGGCGATGCAGCGATTGAGGGCGGGGCGGAGGTCTTTGTCGTCGGAAGGGGTGATGGTGACGGAATCGATGTTTTCGGTGCCGTAGCAGAGGGTGAGGCTTTCGCCTTTGGGGACGGAGGCGGCGTTGCCGTAGAAGTGGGTGATCTTGGGCAGGCGGGGGGAGGATTCTTTGGGCTTTTCGACGGGCTTTTCGCTACAGGCGGTGAGGAGGGTGAAGAGGGCGAGGAGGGAGAATCGCATACGCACCCTTCGATTCTCCCACGGGAGGTTTTGTTTCCGGGCAGTCCTGTGCTATTCTTAAAGAACGGACGTTTTAAGGACGGGGACGTAGCTCAGTTGGTTAGAGCGCCGGCCTGTCACGTCGGAGGTCGCGGGTTCGAGCCCCGTCGTCCCCGCCATCCCATCCACTAAGTCCGTAAGCAATAATAAAGAGAGACAGGAGCGCTTATGCGCTCCTTTTTCGTTATGAATCCCAATACCGCACCCAAAATCCAATTGCTCAACGGCCCTGACTATCGCGAAGGCTACGCGAACAGCGTGCAAGTGCGCGCGAATCTCTGGGACTTTTTTCTGATGTTTGGACTCGTCTCGCAGAATTCGCCGGACGTGGTGAACATTCAGAATTTCCAGGGCGTTTATTTGAGCCCGCAGCAGGCCAAGGCGCTGGTGAATGTTCTGCAGCAGAACATCAGCCAGTATGAATCGGCCTTCGGGGAGATTCACATTGAACCGCAGGCGCCGCAGGGGACCGGGCCGGTTCAGTAGTTTTCGCTGGCTTAGCGCTGGCGGATTTCGGGGAGCGGGACGCCTTCGGCTCGGAAGCCTTCGAGCACGCGGCGGAGGATTTGCGTCTTGATGATGCCGGCCTGTATTTGGCGGGGTACGCGGAAGGACAGGCGGTATTGCAGGTGGGTGGGCGTCATGCCGGGGTCGACGGTGAAGGATGGCGCGGGTTCGGCGAGGACGCCTTCGGTAGCGGTGGCGGCGGCGAGGGCGATGCGTTCGGCTTTTTCGACGTCGGCATCGTGGGCTAACAGGACGGGGACCCAGGCGCCGACTTCGAGGTTGGGCATGGAGTAGTTCAGCAGGTTGCCCGAGGTGATGGTTTTATTGGGGATGACGACGGTGCTATTGGCGCCGGTGAGCAGGCGCGTGGTGCGCCAGCCGATGTCGGAGACAGTGCCTTCTTCTTCGGCGCTGAGGCGGACGAAATCACCGACGGCGATGGGCCGTTCGATTAAGATGTGCACGCCAGCGAAGATGTTGGCGAGGGTGTCCTGCAGGGCGAGAGCAACGGCCAAGCCGCCGACGCCGAAGGCGGTGATGAGCGGCGTAGGCGAGATGCCGAGGTAGCTGAGGAAGATCACCAGGCCGAGGGAAAAGACGATGACCTGGGTGAGCGTGCGGGAGAGCCCGGCGACGGCGAATGGGAGTTGGTGCAGTTCGCCGTACTTTTGCAGGGTGCGGGTCACGATGGTGCTGGCGACCATGGTGAGGCTGAGGATGAGGAAGCTGACGACGAGGACGTGGCCGACGCGTTCGGCTTTGGGGGAGAGATCGAGCGCGCCGAGGAGCGCGTCGACCGTGAGGACGAGGCACCAGAGAAGGCTGGGCGTGCCGAGGCCTTCGCGGAGGGTGCCGGCGAAGGATTTCGGATTTTCGCGGGCGACGCCTTCGAGGCGACGGAGCATCCAGCGGCGTACCCCTAGAGATACGAGCAATACGGCCAGCGCGACGCCACTATCTTTTACTTGCCCGATCAGGTACGGCAACGCCATAAATTTAATCTGCTCTGCTGATTATGAACCGGATGTTCTTCGCGTGTCATCATGAGGACTGTAGTGACATGATCTCGCTCAGTAGCGTTTCCAAGCGATTTGACGGAAAACGTCAAGTAATCGCACTCGACGCAGTGAACCTGCATATTGAAAAAGGCGAGATGGTTTCGCTTGTCGGTCCTTCGGGATCGGGAAAGTCGACGCTGCTCAATTTGATCGGCGGGCTGGACCGGCCGAGTGAGGGGGATATCCGCATCGACGGCACGTTGTTGCGGGGGATCTCCGACGATGAGCTGACGCGAATTCGCCGGGACAAGATTGGCTTCATCTTTCAGTTTTTCAACCTGCTGCCGACGTTGAGTTGTTTAGAGAACGTCAGCCTGCCGTTGCATTTGCGCGGGTGGCCGGCGGGGAAGATCAACGACCGGGCACGGGAGTTGTTGTCGCTGGTGAAGCTGGAAAAACGGTTGGACCATTTACCGGAGGAGCTTTCGGGCGGAGAGCGGCAGCGGGTGGCGATTGCGCGGGCTTTGTCGGTCTATCCGCCGATTTTGCTGGCCGATGAGCCGACGGGAAATCTGGATTCGAACACGGGCGTGGAGATTCTGGCGCTGATCCGGGAGCTGCATGAGCGGCTGGGGGCGACGGTGTTGATTGTCACGCATGACCGCGGGGTGGCCGAGTCCTGTCCGCGGCAGATTGCGCTGAAAGATGGCCACATTGTGATGGACAAAAAGGGATGAGGCTCCTTAAGCTCATCAGCTGGCAGTACGTCCGGAAACACCTGCTGCGCACCGTTTTGACAATGGCGGGGATTGTGTTGGGCGTGGCGGTTTTTGTGGGGATGCATACGGCGAACCAGTCGGTGCTATCGGCGTTTAACAAGACGGTGGACCGGATTGCGGGCGCGACGCAGTTGCAGATTACGGCGGGCGAGTCGGGGTTCGACGAGGAAGTGTTGGAGCAGGTGCAGGCGGTGCCGGGCGTGCGGGTGGCGGTGCCGGTGATTGAGGCGGTGGTTAACCTGAACCTGAAGTCGCAGGGCAATATTCTGGTGCTGGCCGTGGATATGACGGGGGACCGGGGGCTGCGGGATTACGATCTGGAAGAGGGCGACGACACGGTTATCGAAGACCCGCTGGTGTTTATTGCGCAGCCGGATTCGCTGATGGTGACGCGGGAGTTTGCGGCGGCGAATGGGCTGGCGATTAATTCGAAGATCACGCTGGCGGCGATGGACGGGCCGCGGACGTTTACGGTACGCGGGATTATGAAGTCGAGCGGGTTGACCAGCGCGTTTGGCGGGAACCTGGCGATTATGGATATTTACGCCGCGCAGAAGGTGTTCGGGCGTGGGCGGAAGTTTGACCGGATTGACCTGGCGGCGAATGAGGGCGTGGCGGTTCCGGATTTGCAGAAGCAGTTGAGCGGGATGCTGGGGGCGGGGTACGAGGTGGAGTCGCCATCGGCGCGCGGGAAGCAGTTTGAATCGCTGTCGAGCGTGTACGGGATGTTGGCGAATATCACCAGTTTGTTTGCCTTGTTTATTGGGATGTTTATCATCTACAACTCGTTTGCGATCGCAGTGACGCAGAGGCGGAGTGAGATTGGGATTGTGCGCGCGCTGGGGGCGACGCGGGGGCAGATTCAGGCGCTGTTTTTGACG
Source organism: Bryobacteraceae bacterium (assembly GCA_044358225.1). GTDB lineage: Bacteria > Acidobacteriota > Terriglobia > Bryobacterales > Bryobacteraceae. The sequence continues at coordinate 5,679 of JBIKOG010000074.1, forward strand.
GAGAGCGCGATTCTGGGATTGATTGGCGCGGGGATTGGGCTGTTGTTCGGACTGTTGATCGCGCGGGCGATTTCGGCTTCGCTGGGGAATTTTCTGGGCGAGATTTATGGAGTCGCGCAGAAGGCCGATGAGGTGTCGTCGGACCCGCGGCTGCTGTTCGGCGCGCTGGTGATGGGCGTGGTGACGAGCGTGATAGCGGCGTGGATTCCGGCGCGCGCGGCGGCTGGGGTGGACCCGGTGCAGGCGCTGCAGAAGGGGCGGTATCAGCAGCTTTCGGCCGGGGAGAACCGGCTGCGGCGGCAGGTGGCTGCGGGGCTGTTTGTGATTGTGTTTTTCTGCCTGTTCTTTGCGCAGAACCGGATTATTTTCTACTCGGGCTATTTTCTGACGGTGATCGCGGGGCTGCTGCTGGTGCCGACGATGGCGCTGTGGTTGAGCCGGGCGATCCGGCCGGTGATGAAGTTCCTGCGGCCGGTGGAGGGGACGCTGGCGGCGGATAGTTTGATTCAATCGCCGCGGCGGACTTCGGGCGCGGTGTCGGCATTGGCGCTATCGATTGCGCTGGTGATTTCGCTGGGCGGGATGGCGCGGGCGAGTTATAACTCGATTGAAGAGTGGATGCGGATTGCGTTGAACCCGGACATGTTCCTGACGCCGACGCAGAACATCACGGACCGGTCGTTCCGGTTTCCGGCGGGTTTCGCTGAAGAAGTGCGGCAGATTCCGGGGGTTGCGTACACGCAGGTGGTGCGGAATTCGCGCATCATGTTCCAGGGCAACCCGGTGATGTTTGTGTCGATCGACGTGGCGAATTTGCGGCCGGAGTCCTACCTGCCGGCGATCCAGGGCGATAGCAAGACGATGTACCGGCTGGCGGCGGAGGGGAAGGGATTTATCGTCTCCGATAACTTTGCGGAGCTGTACAAGGTGAAGTACAACGAGCCGTTGGAGCTGAACACGCCGAACGGGCGGTTGTCGCTGCCGGTGGTGGGGGTTGTGCGGGACTACAGCGACCAGAAGGGTTCGGTGCTGTTGGACCGGGCGGTTTATGTGAAGTATTGGAACGACGATTCGATTAACGTGGTGCGGCTGTATCTGGACGGCAAGACGCCGTTGGTGACGATGAAGGCGCGGATTGAAGAGAAGCTGGCGGGGAAGACGCGGCTGTTCATTTTCACGAATCAGGACTTGAAGACGTACATCATCAAGATCACCGATCAGTGGTTTGGGCTGACCTACATTCAGCTGGCGGTGGCGGTGCTGGTGGCAATATTGGGGATCATCAATACCTTAACGGTATCGATCACGGACCGGCGGCGGGAACTGGGCGTGCTGCAGGCGGTGGGCGCGTTGCGGAGCCAGGTGCGGCGGACGATTTGGCTGGAGGCGATTGCGATTGGCGTGATCGGGCTGGTGGTGGGGCTGTTCTTTGGATCGGTGGCGCTTTACTACAGCCTGGAGATGTCGGCGCGCGATATTGCGGGGCTGCGGCTGGATTATACGTACCCGTGGGGGATGGCGGCGGGGTTGTTCCCGGTGATTGTTGGGGCTGCGTTGTTTGCGGCACTGGGGCCGGCGGAACAGGCCGTGCGCGGGGGATTGGTGGAGGCATTGGAATATGAATAAGTGGATTTTCGTGCTGGCCGCGGCGGCGTTCGCGCAGGACGCGCGCCAGATTGTGGAGGAGTCACAGAAGCGGAATCGCTCCAACACGCAGCAGTATGAGGGCGTGCTGCAGGTGTTCAATCCGAATGGAAAGAACAGCGAGAAGCGGTGGCAGTTTTACCGGTCGGGGAACTACGGCGAGAGCAAGGCGCTGCTGCGGTTTGTGAGTCCGCCGGAGGTGAAGGGCGTGGCGCTGTTGATTGTGAATCATCCGGACCGGGCGTCGGACCAGTGGATGTGGTTGCCGGAGTTGCAGCGGGACCGACGGGTGGCGTTGCAGGACCGTTCGACGCGGTTTTTCGGCACGGATTTCAGCTATGAGGACTTGGAAGAACGCGATGTGAATCAGAGCGATTTCAAGATGCTGGGCGAGGAAGTGGTGGACGGGCAGGCGTGTTGGAAGATTGAATCGACGCCGAAGAAGGGGAAGTCGTCGCAGTACAACCGGGTGGTGATGTGGTTCCGGAAGGACATTTATTTTCCGGTGCAGTACGAGATGTACGCGAAGGACCAATTGGTGAGGAAGCTGCATTACCGGCGGATTGAGAAAGTGAATGGCGTGTGGTCGGCGCTCGAGATGGAGATGTTCGACGTGCGGCGGAAGGGGCGGACGGTGTTGAAGTCCGACAAGCTGCAGTACAACGTGGCATTGAAGGATGAGCTGTTTACGCTGCAATCGTTGCGGCGCGGGGAATGAGAGTCGCGGTTTTATTGGCGATTGGGCTGGCTGCGTTCGCGCAGGATTTTCAGCAGCGCGGGTACGTGGATTTGCGCACTTCGTTCTTTCCGCAGACGGCGGCGAATGACAGCGGGCGGGTGATTGCCGATGCGTTGTTGCGGTATGAGGCGTCGGCTAAGTTGACGCCGTGGTTGAAGCTGAATGGGGCGTTGGATGCGCGGAGTGACAGCCATCGGCAGACGGAGCGGAGCGTTCGGTTCGATTGGCAGGACCGTGGTTTTTTGCGGCCGGCGTTTTCGTTCCGGCGGTTTTCGGCGACGGCTTACAAGGGGCCGGTGACGTTTGAAATTGGCAAGCAGCTGATCCGTTGGGGGAAGGCCGATATTCTGAACCCGCTGGACCGCTTTGCGCCGCGCGATTTTTTGAATGTGATCGATAACGAATTTCTGGGCGTGATGGCGGCGCGGCTGACCGTTGAGAAGGGCGCGCACACGGTGGACGTTGTGCTGCAACCGCGGTTCACGCCGAGCCGCACGCCGTTGTTGAATCAGCGGTGGGTGGTGCTTCCGCCGTCGTTGCAGGTTCCGCTGCCGCTGGGGCAGGGGGCGCCGGAGTTGCCCGGTGGCGTGCAGACGGGCGTGCGGTGGAATTATTTGGGCAAAGGCTATGAGATGGCGCTGGCTTTTTACGAAGGCCACAATCATTTGCCGCAGGTGGACGGGAGGTTTGTGCCGGGGCGAATTGAGTTGTTCAATCGTTTTGCGCCGATGCGGATGTATGGCGGGGCGGGGGCGGTGCCGCTGCCTTGGTTCACGGTGAAGGGCGAGGGCGGGTACTTCTCGTCGACCAGCAAGAACGCCGATGACTACTTGCTGTACGTGGTGCAGTTGGAGCGGACGATTGGGGAGTGGACGGTGGTAGGCGGGTACTCCGGCGAGCACGTGACGGCGAAGAAGACGCAACTGGACTTTGCGCCGGATCGCGGATTGGCGCGGGCGTTTTTGACTAGGGTTTCGTATACGATCAGCGCGGAGCGGACGGTGTCGGCCGAGGCTGCGTTGCGGCAGAACGGCGAGGGCGCGTGGGTGAAGGCGGAGTACACGCAGACGCTTTCGACGCACTGGCAGGCGCGGGCGAGCATGACGCTCATTCGCGGAAACACGAACGATTTCCTGGGTCAGTACCGGCGGAATTCGCACGCGATACTGGGGCTGCGCTACAACTTTTAAGCGTCGTGCCTCTGGTACGATTCATTTGATGAAACCGTTCGACTATGTGGCGCCTACGACGCTCGACGAGGCAGTGCATGCGCTCGCCGGCAACCCCGCTGCCCGCGTGCTGGCAGGGGGGACGGATTTGCTTGCACAAATGAAGGGCGGCCGGCGGGAGACGCCGCTGGTGGTGGATGTGAAGAGGATTCCGGATCTGCTGGCGATCCGGATGGAGGACGGCGGGCTGCGGCTGGGCGCGGCGGTGCCGTGTATCCGGATTGCGACGAACCCGGATGTGCGGGCGCATTATCCGGCGCTAGCCGAGGTGGCTTCGTTGATCGGCGGGACGGCGATTCAGGGGCGCGCCTCCATTGGCGGAAACCTGTGCAACGCGGCGCCGAGCGCGGACGCGGTGCCGTTGTTGATTGTGCTTTCGGCGGTGGCGCGCGTGGCGGGGCCGGGGGGCATTCGCGAGATTGCTGTGGAGGACTTTTGCGTGGCGCCGGGGAAGAACGCGCTGGGCGAGGGCGAGTTCCTGGTGGACCTCTTCTTCCCGAAGCCGGCGGCGGGGTTCAAGGCGCACTATCTGCGCTTCATTCCTCGGAACGAAATGGACATCGCGGTGGTGGGCGTGGGAGTTTCGGCGACGGTGACGGATGGGCAGATTACGACGGCGCGATTGGCGTTGGCATCCGTGGCGCCGACGCCGCTATTTGTGCGGGAAGTAACGGAGGCGCTGGTGGGGAAGGCGCCATCGGCAGAGGCGATTGCGGGGGCGGCGGCGCTGGCCGAGGCGGCGGCGAAACCGATCTCCGATATGCGCGCGCCGGCCGAGTACCGGCGGCATTTGTGCGGGGTGCTTTCGCGCCGCGCGCTGACCGCGGTTCTGCAGTAAGGGCAAGGACATCACAGCCATGAAGAAGACTTACGTATCGATGCAGTTGAACGGCGAGCCGGTGGAGTTCCTGGCCGAGCCGAGCCAGACGCTGCTGGAATGCCTGCGGGACACGCTGCATTTGACGGGCACCAAAGAGGGCTGCGGCGACGGGAATTGCGGCAGTTGCTGTGTGATGCTGGACGGCACGCTGGTGACGTCGTGCCTGGTGTTGGGCGTGGAGGCGGAGGGCCGCACGGTGACGACGATTGAAGGGATCGCGGCCGGCCAGAAACTGCATCCGCTGCAGAGAGCGTTCATCGACCACGCGGCGTTGCAGTGCGGCATTTGCACGCCGGGGTTCATTGTGGCGGCGAAGGCGCTGCTGGACCAGGAGCCGGACCCGAGCGAGGAACGCATTCGCTTGTGGCTGGCCAATAACCTTTGCCGGTGCACCGGCTACGACAAGATTGTGCGCGCCGTGCAGGCGGCGGCGAAAGAGATTCGCGAGGAGAAGCAGGCGTAATGAGCACCTCATCCTACAACGTGATTGGCACCCGGCCGCCGCGGCACGATGGCGCCGACAAAGTGACAGGGCGGGCGATCTACGCCGCCGACTTCCAGATGAACGGATTGCTGCATGGGGCGATGGTGCGGAGCACGCACGCGCATGCGATTTTGAAGCGGGTGGACACGTCGAAGGCCGCCGCGTTTCCCGGTGTTGTGGCCGTTGTCACCGCCGATGATTTCCCGCAGACGCCAGACCGGATTGTGGACCTGGGCGAGGGCGAGACGCCGGTGAGCCACCTGCGCGGCAATGTGCTGGCGAAGGGGAAGGTGCTGTATCAGGGCCACGCGATTGCGGCGGTGGCGGCGACGAGTCTGCAGGCGGCCGAGCAGGCGGCGAAGCTGATTGAAGTGGAGTACGAGCCGTTGCCGTGCGTGCTGACTGCGGTGGAGGCGATGGCGGCTGGCGCACCGTTGTTGCACGGTGGGGACACCAACGTGACCGCGCATGTGCACCATGCGATGGGCGACAGTGACGCGGCCTTTGCCGGAGCGGCGATTGTGATTGAGCGCGAGTTCACGACGGCGACGGTGCACCAGGGCTACATTGAGCCGCATGCCGCGACGGTGTTGTGGAACAACGACGGGCGCGTGAACGTGTGGTGTTCGACGCAGGGCAGCTTTGTGGTGCGCGATGTGGTGTCGTGCCTGCTGGACCTGCCGGTGTCGGCGGTGCGCGTGACGCCGACGGAGATTGGCGGCGGATTTGGCGGGAAGATTCCGGTGTATCTGGAGCCGGTGGCGGCGCTGTTATCGAAGAAGTCGGGCCGGCCGGTGCGGCTGGTGATGTCGCGGCGGGATGTGTTTGAAGGCAGCGGGCCGACGCCGGGATCGATGATGCGCGTAAAGATGGGCGCGGACGCCGACGGCAAGTTCATTGCCGCGCAGGCGTTTCTGGCGTATGAGGCCGGGGCGTACGCGGGCGGCATGGTGGGCGCCGGCGCGATGTGCGTGTTTGCGGCTTACGACATTGCGAACCAGACGATTGACGGATATGACGTGTTGGTGAACAAACCGTCGACGGCGGCGTATCGTGCGCCGGGCGCGCCGAACGCGGCGTTTGCGACGGAGAGCGTTGTCGACGAAATTGCGCGGGAATTGAAGATGGACCCGCTGGAACTGCGGCTGCGGAATGCGTCGCGGGAGGGAACGCGGCGGGCCGATGGGCCGAAGTTCCGGCGCGTTGGCTGCGTGGAAGTGATTGAGGCGATGAAGGCGCATCCGCACTATTCGGCTCCGCTGGGCGAGCCGTCGCACGCGGAGGCCAAGCGCGGGCGCGGTGTGGCGATTGGGTACTGGTTCAACATCGGGCTGCCGTCGAGCTGCGTGATCAGCGTGAATGCCGATGGGACGGCAAACCTGATTGAAGGGTCGACCGATATTGGCGGCACGCGCACGTCGATTGCGATGCAGGCCGCGGAGGTGATGGGGATCCCGGTGGACCGGATTCACCCGGCGGTTGTTGATACGGACACGATTGGATATACGGGCGTGACGGGTGGTTCGCGGACGACCTATGCGACGGGTTGGGCGGCGCACGATGCGGCGCAGGACGTGATCCGGCAGATGAAGTTGCGCGCGGCGAAGCTGTGGCAGACGGAGACGGTTGAGTTCGCCGATGGCGTTTTCCAGGCCGGTGAGCGGACGATGACGTTTGCGGAATTGGCTGGGAAAATGAGCGAGACGGGCGGGCCGGTGGTGGGCCAGGCGAGCGTGAATCCGCGCGGTGCGGGCGGTTCGTTTGCGGGCGTGATTGTGGACGTTGAAGTGGACACGGGGACGGGCAAGACGACGATCCTGCGGTTCACAGCGGTCCAGGACGCGGGGCGCGCGATTCACCCGAGCTACGTGGAAGGGCAGATGCAGGGCGGCAGCGTGCAGGGCATTGGATGGGCGCTGAATGAGGAGTACTGGATGAATCCGGAGGGGCGCATGATGAATGCGAGCTTGCTGGATTACCGGATGCCGACGATTCTGGATGTGCCGATGATCGATACGCAGATTGTGGAGGTGCCGAATCCGGCGCATCCGTTCGGCGTGCGCGGTGTGGGCGAGGCGAATATTGTTTCGCCGCCGGCCGGGATTGCGAATGCGATTCGCGATGCGATTGGCGTGCGGCTGTACCATTTGCCGATGAATCCGCCGGCGGTGGCGGCGGCGATGGGCGGGCAGAAGTAGCGATGGCTCACGTCCACATCCCGGCCCTGCTGCGCGCGGCGACAGCGGGCCGGGAGTGGGTGGAGGCGCCGGGAGCGACGGTGGGGGAGGTGGTGGCGGGGTTGGAAGAGTTGTGTCCGGAGTTGCAGGGGCGACTGGTTTGCGAGGGGCGATTGGTGCGGGGGATGGCGATTGCGGTGGATGGGGAGATCAGCTCGATGGGGCTATTGGAACCGGTGGACGGGGAGACGGAAGTGCAATTTATTACGGCGATTTCCGGAGGGTAGGTTTGGCGATGCGGTATTTTGTAGATCGTGCCTTCCACACTTGCTCTCATCCATACCAGCCCCGTTCTGGTTCCTATGTTCACCGCACTGGCGGCGCGGACACTGCCCGGCGTTCGCGTCTTCCACATGGTGGATGAGAGTCTGATCGGCAATACGATTCGCTCCGGCGGATTGCAGAAAGATACGATTCGGCGCATTGTGGCGCAGATTGATTCGGCGCGGCAGGCGGGGGCGGACGCGGTGATGGTGACGTGTTCGTCGATCGGTGCCGCGGTGCCCGTGGCGCGGCAGTTGTTCGACACGCCGATCCTGCGCATTGACGAGCGGCTGGCGGAGGAGGCGGTGAATCGGGGCCCGCGGATTGGCGTGCTGGCGACGTTGAAGACGACGCTGGAGCCGACGGTGGCGCTGGTGCAGGGCACCGCGGTGGCGTTGGGGAAACCGGCGGAGATTACGGCGCATTTGTGCGAGGGTGCGTTTGAGGCTGTGATCGCGGGCGACGTGGCGACGCACGATAAGGCGGTCGCGGCGGGGCTGAAGAAATTGGCCGAAACAAGCGATGTGATCGTGTTGGCGCAGGCATCGATGGCGCGGGTAATCGACGCCATGGGCGACGAGTTGCCGAAGCTGCCGATCCTGTCCAGCCCGCTGCTGGCGATGCAGCAGGCTGCCGCCGTTTTAGGGGTGTTATAAAATCGGGGCGTCATGCCATCCACGCGCCGCCACTTTCTTGCGGCGGCCGCGGCGATTCCCGCCGCTGCCGCCAAACCGCTTCCCGTTCGTCTGGGCGGGCCTATTTTTCTGAAGTCCGACGACCCGCGCGAGTTGGCACGGGAGCATCGACGGCTTGGCTACGCGGCAGCCTATTGTCCCGCGGCCGAGGTGAAAGACAGCGCGCGTTGTCAGGCGATTGAGGCGGCGTTCAAGGCCGAGGGCGTGGTCATCGCCGAAGTGGGCGCGTGGAAGAACATGCTGGATCCGGACGCTGCGGCGCGTAAGGCGAATTTGGAATACGTCACCAGCCGGTTGGCGTTGGCCGACGCCGTTGGGGCGCGGTGCTGCGTGGACATCGCCGGGAGCTTCAACCCGAAGGTTTGGTATGGCCCGCATAAGGACAATTTCAGCAAGCAGTTCTTCGACGCGACGGTGGAGAATTGCCGCACGGTGATCGACGCCGTGAAGCCGCGACGGGCCAAGTTCGCACTGGAGATTATGGGCTGGTGCATGCCGGAATCGGCCGATCGGTATCTGCAGTTGATCAAGGCGATTCAGCGCCCGGGGTTCGCCGTTCATATTGATGTTTGCAACGCGGTGAACAGCCCGGAGAAGTTCTACAACAACGCGGCGCTGACGGAGGAACTGTTCGCCAAGCTGGGGCGTTATATCGTGTCCTGTCACGCCAAGGATCTAGCCTGGACGCCGGAGATGAATGTGCATTTCATCGAGGTGATTCCCGGCCGCGGCGAGCTGGATTACAAGCCCTATTTGAAGGCTTTGACGGCTATTGACGCGCCGCTGATGCTGGAACATTTGAAGGGTGCCGACGAGTATCTGGAAGGCGCGACTTACATCCGAAAGGTAGCCGCGCAGATCGGAGTGCAGTTTGTTTAGACGCACGATGCTGGCCGCGCTGTTCCCGCAGAAAGATCCGCCGAAGGTGGTGTTTGTCACTGGCGATGACGAGTATCGAAGCGAGTACACGATGCCCGCGCTGGCGGGGATTTTGGAGAAGCATCACGGTCTTCGCACGCAGGTTTTGTTTGCCCGGCCGACACCGCAATCGAACAAGAACATCGAGGGGCTGGAGGCGCTGCGAACGGCCGATCTGGCGGTGTTCTTTCTCCGCTGGCGCGAGTTGCCGGAGGAGCAGTATCAGGCGATTCGCGCGTATGAGAGATCGGGCCGGCCGATCGCCGGATTTCGCACCAGTACACACTCCTTGAAGTACCCGGCCGGGCACACGCACGAGGCGGAAAACGACGCCTTCTCCCTGCGCGTTTTCGGGGCGCGGTGGACGTGGCACCACGGCCACCTGTCCACGACGCGCACGGAGAAGGCCGGCGAGCACCCCATCGTGAACGGCGTGAATCCAGCGCAGACGATGCCGAGCTGGCTCTACACCGTCAATCCGCTGCAAGGGGACTGCCACCCACTGCTGACCGGGCACGCGATCAACCCGCAGAACGGCCGCGACGGTGGCCCGCAGCCGGTGGCGTGGACCAAGACGGATCAGAACCGGCGGGTGTTCTTTACGACGCTGGGGCACCCCGCGGACTTCCATAACGACGACTTCCGCCGGTTGGTCGTCAACGGCTTGCTGTGGACGCTCAAGCTGCCGATTCCCGCGGCGGGCGCGAAGTCGTCGTTCCCATCGCCGTACACGCCTCCGGCCTCCGGCTTTCCTAAGTAGCAAAGGAAACGGCCTCCCGGGGCCGAAGCACCGGGAGGCCGTTGGGAGTTACAGTGCTTACGCTTTCTTCGGCGTGATGGCGCGCAGCACGATCATGATCACAACCATCAGCGCGCTGGCTGCCGGGAGCACCATGAGCGCCGTGGGCAACTGCTTGGGATCAGCGCCACCCAGCGCACCGATCACGCGCGAGCTGACGGCCAGGCCGACCCAGCCAAACGTGATCACGAAGCCCATCGCGGTGGCCGTGCCCTTCGGGAACGCATCGCCCACCATGCCCAGCGTGGTCGGGAACACCGGCGCCATGGCGATGCCGGCGGCGAACACCGTGCCCCAGGCCATCGACGGATCGGTGGTCTGCAGCAGGATGTAGGTGGTCACCAGCATCAGCGCCGCGCTGGCCAACAGCACCAGCGACGCCGGCACTTTGATCAACACGCGGCTGACAACGACGCGGCCGACGAGGATGCCGAACGCGAAGCCGGAGCCGACGATGTTCTGAGCCGCCTTGGCATCGGTACCGCGCGATTGCAACAACTGCGCCAGCCAGTTCCAAACACCGATTTCAGCGGCGACATACAGGAACAGGAAGCCCGCGAACAGCCACAGGGAGGGCTTGGAGATCAGCTCGCCAATCGCCACACCACCGCCGCCAGCGCCGCCCTTGGGACCCGGCATGGGCGTCGTGAAGTGGACAACCAAAGTGACAGTCGCCAACACGGCGGCCAGCAAACACAGCATCTGCGGATCGTTGTTCACAACGTTCGCGGCAATCAGCGGCGTCGCCATACCGCCCAAACCAAAGAACAGGTTCAGGAAGTTCAGCGTTGCCGAGCGGCGCTCTTCATTCACGTCACCGGCCAGCGCATTCGCCGCGGTGACGAGGATGCCGCCGCCCAACCCGAGCGTAAACACCCACAGCATCTGCTGTTCATAGCTGCTCGAAGTGCGCAGCAAGAACAGCGAGCCGGCGATGAGCGCGAGCGAAGTCACCAGCGCCAGTTTCTTGCCCTTCGAATCGATGATCGGGCCGGCGGATAGCGAGGCGATGATCATACCGATCGCCTGTGCCAACGCGATGTTCCCGTTCTGTTCCGGCGTCAGGTTGAACGATGCCAACAAAACACCCAACATGGCGGCGATGACGCCGTAGACAAAAATCGCCAGAATGGCGGCAAACACAATTCGACTGGAGTTGTTCTCGTTCTGTGCCATAGCGTCTTTTCTTTCCTTTACCGGACTAAGCGAAGCGGTACTTCTGCGTTTTGCTATCCCACAGGACTTTCTTGTTGTTGCGCAACGAAAGCGTGGCGAGGTGACCGGAGACAGCGGCCTGCTGGCCCACTTCCACGGGGGCGATCACCTTTTCCTTGCCCAATACGGCGTTGATGAAGTTCGCCGTGTGCGCCTGCACCGCCGGGATGTCGTTGCCCGGTTTATCTTCGGTGAACTCCTGGCGCGCCTTCACCTTGTCCGGCGCCTTGCCGCGGAACTTTTCGGTGTAAAAGCGCAGCGTCTGGCGGTTCAGCACCTCGATCGTTCCTTCGTTGCCCATGAACTGTTCGCCGTAGCCATACTGCTCGTTGCCGAAGTAGCAGGAGTAGTTGATATGGAACTTGTCGGGGTACTCGTAGATGGCGCTGAGCGTGTCGGGCACTTCGCGGTCGTCGCTGGCGCCGGCCCAGCGATAGATGCCGCCGGAGGCCATGCAGGACAGCGGTTCGGCTTTGCCGCAAACGAAGTTGGTGATGTCGGTCTGGTGCACGAGAAGGTCGGTGGAGATGCCGCCGGAATAGTCCCAGTACAAGCGCCATTGATAGTAGCGCTGCTTGTCGAACGGACGATTCTTCGCGGTCCCGAGGAACTTCTTCCAATCCGTATTCTTCTCGGTGGCATCGGGCGGAATGGCGTAGCGCCAGGCCGGATTGTCTTCGAGCGAATTGCGGTACCAGAAGGCGCGCACGTAGTGCACTTCGCCGATCATGCCCTGGGCCACCATGTCCTTGGCCTTTTTGTAGAGCGTGTTCGAACGGTTCTGCGTGCCGACCTGCACAACCTTGCCGGCCTTCTTCGCTTCGCGAACGATTTCCTGACCCTCTTCAATGGTGTGGGCCAGCGGCTTTTCCACGTAGATGTTCTTCCCCGCGCGCAAGGCCGCGATCGTCATCTCGTGGTGCAAATGCTCTGGAGTGGCAATAAACACGGCGTCGATCGACTTGTCGGCCAGAAGATCCTTGTAGTCCACATAGGTCTTCGGCGTGTTCTTGCCCATCGTCTGAATCTGGTCTTTGCCCTTGGCCAGATTGCCTTCAAAGGTGTCACAAACACCCGAGATCACCACACTCTCCGGCACGGCCTGGTACATCATCTTCATGACGTGCATGCCGCGAGTGCCGGCCCCAATCCAGCCGACATTCACCTTCCCGCTGACGTTCTGCGCGGAAAGAATACCGGGTGCGCCCGCGATCGTAGCGGCCGAGACACCCAAGAGATGGCGACGCGTGATTTCGTTGCTCATAGTCCTTCGAGAATATCACTTCCCCCCGGCCAACTTCCCGCCGCACTCGGGGCAAAACCGCGCGGAACGCTCCGCCGCGGTGCCGCATTGCGGACAAAACTGCTTCGCCGCCGCGGCCGCCGCCGGGGTGCCGCACTGCGGGCAGAACTTGCCAGCCCCCACATCGGCTTTGCACTTCACGCAGACGGGGGTGGACGGCGCCCGCTCGCCGACGTTCCGCGCAGCCACCTGCCCGCCCGCGGTCATGTCAACACCGCTTACGTAGTCCGTCTTTTGCGCCTGTTCCACCATCTGCTGACGCGCGGCATCCGCCATCACCTGCGCCTGGTTGGCTGCCATTTCCTCCGCAAAGTCGGGCGCGCAGCCCTCGCAAAGGTTCGCGTTGCCGTTCCAACAGGCTTCGGGACAAACCCACTTGCCGCAGCGCGTGCACTGCTTGAAGTACTGCTTGCCTTCTTCCACGGCATCGCGCAACGCCGCATCGTGCTCCGGCCCGGCGGCCATGCGCTGCACGTCATAACTGTTGTATCCCGCGGTTCCGGCCCACCCGCCGAAGATCGACCCGGCAGTCCGCAACAGCGTCCCGGCAATGCCCACCTTTGACGTGATGAACCGCGACATGTACCCATTGCCACACTTGTCGCAATGGAAGCGGAACTGGTATCCCCGCTCGCTGGATAAGTCGTCGTAGTTGCCGACGAACTGAATCATGCCCATCCCGGCATTATCCCAATCGTTGCATCATGCTCGTATGCTCTGTTTTCTATTGGCGATGCTCGACCCCGGCTCCGCGCTCCTCATATTGCGCGATGGAAAGCCCGTACAGACGAAGGTGGAGGGGACGGCCGATGTCGAGTCCGGTCGCAAAATCACGGCCAAGACCAACTTCCGCCTCGCCTCCGTCACCAAACAATTCACCGCCACCGCCATTCTCCTCCTCGCCAAAGACGGCAAGCTCTCCATCGACGATCCGGCCAGCAAACACGTTCCCGGCCCGTGGCCCGCCTACGCCAACGGCGTGACGATCCGCCACCTGCTGACCCACACCAGCGGTCTGCGCGATTACGACGACAACGTCCCCGACTCATCCCCGCAACTCACCGACGCCGACGTCCAGGCCTTCGTCGTCAAGCAGACGTCCCTTCTCTTTGCCCCTGGTGAAAGGTATCGCTACTCCAACACCGGCTACGCCATCCTCGCGCGCATCGTTGAACACACCGCGAAACAGTCCTTCCCCGCCTTTCTAAAGACCCGCATTTTCGAGCCGCTCGGCATGAAGAACACCGTGGCCCATATCGAGGGCACCGATACCATCAAGCATCGCGCCTACGGCCACTCCCGCACCGCCACCGGGTGGATGCGCAACGATCAATCCGCCACCAGCGCCGTGCTGGGCGACGGCGGGATCTACTCGAACGTCATCGACCTGGCCAAGTGGATCCGCGCCCTGGACCGCTGCACGCTGCTCGACTGCGCAACTCTGCAACAGTCCTGGACCTCGGCGAAGCTCAACGACGGCACACCCACCAACTACGGGTTCGGCTGGCGCCTGGAAACCCGCGATGGCGCGCGCGTCATCAGCCACACCGGAGAGACGCGCGGCTTCCGCAATGCCCTGCTCCGCTACCCGGATAAGAAGATTGTCGTGATCCTGCTGACCAACCGCAACGAAGGCACGCCGGCGGCGGAAGCGGCGCGATTTGTAAAGGAAATCGGCGGTTTATAGGGAACTTGCAAAGGTTTTGTAAATGCCCCAAAAGTGGCCAAGGGGTATTGCGAATCTCCGCGCGTTGGCTAATGAACACGCAAACAGACAGCGTGAAATCAGCCAAAACACTGGAGAAAACATCATGTTCCCGATTTGCCACATCGTCAAGAAGATCGCCCGCGAAGCCGCCGTTGCCGGTGCCCTCGCCTTCCTTTGCGCCCCGGTCGAAGCCCACATCGGCTCGCCCGTCAAGGTCAGCCTGGCCAGCGCCGACGCTCCTCGCCGCGGCGAAGCCGCCGCCATCTACGTCGTGCTGCAATCGGCCGCCGACGTGACCCAGGCCGAGTACTCGCTGGTCCCGCCCGCCGGCTGGCAGGTCATCGACGGCCCCACGCAGTGGACCGGCTCATTGAAAGCCGGGCAGCGCCTGGAGTTCCAGATGAAGGCCATCCCGCTGTCCGACGAACCCGGCGCGCTGCAAGCCTCCGTTCGCGTCCCCAACCAGTTGGAGGCCAAGGCCACTCTGCGCACGGACCGCATGGGCGGGCAGTTCCCGGAGAAGGCGGGGCTGGAAGAAACCCCGGCCAGCAAGAACGCGGACCGCGGCGCCGAGGAGGTCATTGAGGCGACGTTCGAACCCGGCGCCGCACTGCCCGAACCGGCCAACGCCACCGAGCCCAGCCTGCCCGGCCAGCCCGAAAAAGAGACCGTCATTTTGGAAGCCCAGGACGCCAAATCCGCCAAGGGCCAGCGATCCGCCGCCGTTTCCATCAACGCCACAGGCCGCTTCACCTACCTCGACGACGAGGGCGTCCGCCGCCCCGTCCGCTTCGCTACCGTCGAGCTCTGGAACGAGAATCCGTTCCCCTCCCTCGGCGACGAGCGTTGCGTGAAAGGCATCACCGACACGAACGGCAACTTCACGCTCGGCGCCAACTGCGGCGACCTCTTAGACGGTCCGGACCTCTACGTCCGCCTCGTGCTGAGCAACAGCGTCGTGGAAGTGAAACCCGACAATGTCTTCGCCGGAACCTACACCTTCCGCTCCTCCACCAGACAGAACAGCGCCGGCGGTAACGTCAACTTCGGCACCCTGACGCTCACCTCCAACAAAGACGCCGCGCAGGCCCACAACATCATCATGCGCTCCCACGCCTTCATGTCCACGGTGAACGAAAGCATGTCGAAGGTGACGGTGCTCTGGCCCGGCAACGGCACATTCTACACGCCGGTGTTCAACAACATCACGCTCGACCCGGACCGCCCGTTCGACGGCGAAGGTGATATCTACCACGAGTACGGCCACCACATCCTGTCGACCAAAGCCGAAAGCCCCGCCCCGGATTACGACAACGGCGTCTGCGACGAACCCGGTAACCCTGGCCACTGCATCTTCCAACCCGAGAAAGGCGTAATCTCCTGGACCGAGGGCTGGCCCAATTTCTTCGGTGCCTTCATGCATGCCCGCCACAATGGCGAAGACGGCTACGGCGTGACCCGCTACGAGTTCGAAACGCTCCCGACCGTGGACGTCACCGCCGCCGAACGCGACAACGTCGAAGGCATCATCGCCGGCATTCTGTGGGATCTGACCGATACCGTCAACGATGACCAGGGCGTACAAGGACCCGGCCGCCGCGACAACTTCAACATGTCCTTCGCGCAGATGTGGAACGTGATCAAGAACTTCGATCCCTCCGACAGCCTGCTCCACAACCACCCCACGTCCATCCACGAACTCTTCTCCGGATTCCAGGAAATGCAGACCGGCAGTATCAACAGAATCGCCGAGGTCTACCGCGAACACGGGATCATCAAAGCCCAGCCGGACCTGACGATGACCGCCCTCGAAAACCCGCCGACGCAGTTGCCCCGCGGCACCACGTTCAACCTGACCAGCACCGTCCGCAACGAAGGCAATGAACGCGTCAACTCCGGCTACACCGTCCGTTTCCAACTGGTCAACGCCGCCAACCTCGCCTTCACCATCGGCACTCGAACCGTCGCCGCCAACATGGCCGCCGGCACCTCGAACACCGCCGCCGTCAACGTCACCGTACCGGGGACACTGACGCCTGGCACCTACACTCTCCGGGCCTGCGCGGACGCCTTCGGCGCGGTTCCGGAAGAGGACGAATCCAACAACTGTACCGGCGCGGCCAAGACCACCGTGCAGTAGGCGCCCTTTACCAACACACCCGCGAAAAAGCGGCCCCGGCTGGCAACAGCCCGGGGCCGCTTTCAGTTATAGCCCGGCGAGATTCGGCCAAACCTTGTGAAACCCCTGTTCCTGCGCCCACACATCGAGCGGCAACAAGGCCAGTTCATCCACTTCCGGGATCATCGCCAGTTCCCGCTCCGGGCTGAGGAGATGGATATAGGCGTTACAGGTTTGGCAAGTTTGGGTTTGTGCGAATGGCAGCGCATCGGCGGCGTAGTAGCTGAGCTTCTCCGCATCGGCTTCCGCGCATTCCGGGCAGGTGGCGCGGCGAAACGGCCATTCTTGCCGGCAGAGCGAACAGGCCAGAAACAGCGCGTCCCCATTGCCCGACGGGCGCAGGACGCCGAACTGCGGAGCGTGGCCGCAACGCGGGCATTCGTTTGGGGCAGCGTTGGGAAATTGGAGCGGCGCAGGCCGGGCCCAGGCCTCCAGCGCCAGGCGCGAAAAGAAGCTGGCGGGGTCAAACGGATTGGGCGTGTTGTAGTAGGTTTCGACGCTGGGAATCGCGTCGCGGACGGGCTCCGGCGCACGGTCGCCCAGGGCGGCGCGGAGCCGCTCGGCCAGCGCCTGCGTCTCCCCAAACGCGGGCTGCAAATCGCCGATCAGCTCATACGCGGCGGCCACCAACGCAAGTACTTCCGCCGACTGGGGGTACCGCGCGGCAAGCGTACGCGCGCGAGCAGCCCTCACCGGCCGGAGACCTCGCGGAACCACTTACCGTGGTGGGATTTGGCCCAGCCGGCGGAAACTCGGCCGCGAACCATCGCACCCATGGAGCCGGGAACGGCCAGAGTACTCATGTAGAAATGCACCATGATGCCGCCCATCGATACCGCGGCGCAAAGCGGGTGCAGCAGGATGGCGATGAGCCGGGCCGAGCGCGGCGCCACTTCCGGAAACCAGATCACAACGCCCGACAACAGCAGGAAAAACGCGCTGGCCGATTGCAGCCAGAACATCATCTTCTGCCCACCGTTGAACCGGCCCGTCTCCGCCATCCCGGCTTCAATGTGCTGCGCATACAGATGGCTCTTGGCCAGCCAGATCTCGTCGTCACTATCCAACTGCATCTGCCCGGCCCAACGGCGGAACATCACCCCCAGCGCCAAGGCGAAAAACAAACCACCCCACGGATGCCAGGCGCGGACCGTTTCGCCGCCGCCAAACACGCCGGAAAGCCAGAACATTCGCGGCGACCAAAGCGCGAGGCCGGTGAAGGCCGCGTACAGAAAACAGAGCGCCGAGGTCCAGTGGGACGCGCGTTCGGCGAATGAGAAACGCTCAAGCGACTTCGTCGTCATCATGCGTCTCCTTGGGTCCGAATTTCAAATAGTGCAGCATCGCGCCGACGGCCGTTCCCAGGAACGCCGCGTTGGCCGCCCACTTCAGCGGACCCTTCCACAACGACACCGTCCACGGGATCCGCGGGTCCTTCGGCAACCCATATTTTTCGGGCTCCGAAGCATGCTTCAACACATACACCACGTTGGTGCCGCCAACGCCCGGGCCGTCGTAAATCCCAGCGTCCTTAAAGCCGTCTTCCTTCAGCTCCGCCGTGCGGATCTCCGCCAGTTGCACCAGATCCATGCGCGAACCAAAGGTCAAACAGTTCGTCGGGCACGTGCGGATGCAGGCCGGCGTCATGCCCGCCCCAACACGATCGGAACAGAGCGAGCACTTGTAGACTTTTTTCGATGTGGGGCTCAACCGCGGCACATCGAACGGGCACCCCGTGATGCAGTACCCACAGCCGATGCAGTTGTCCTGTTTGAAATCGACAATGCCGTTCGGCAACTGCACGATGGCGCCCGGCGCGGGGCAGGCCTTCAGGCAGCCCGGATCGGCGCAGTGCATGCACTGATACTTCGCCATCAGCCAGCTGTTCACGCCGTCGTCCACGTGTTCGTTGAACTTGATGAGGTTCCAGAAACTGGGCGTCAGGTCCGGCTGCGTCTGGTAGGTGTTATTGAAAACGCCAAGCGTGAACTCCTGATCGTTCCACTCCTGGCACGCCACTTCGCACGCTTTGCAACCGATGCACAGCGAGGTATCGACCAACTTCGCGACTGTCGTTGCCGGCATGGTTAGAGCTTCTCCACGTTAACCAGGAAGCCCTTGTATTCAGGGGTTCCGGAGTTGGGATCGAACGCCGATGGCGTCAGGTTATTGACCAGCGGCCCGCGCACGCGGCCCACGTAGCCCCAGTGAATCGGGATGCCGACGTGGTAGATTGTCTTGCCGCCAACGGTGAGCGGCCGCATGCGTTGCGTCACCATCGCCGGGCCTTCCACAGTGCCGCGCGCGGAAGAGACACGGACGACATCGCCACCATTGATTCCCTTTTCCTTCGCCAGCGCCTCCGGCAGTTCCACGAAGAAATTGCTTTGCAACTCCGCCCCGCTGGCCACATGCTTCGTCCAGTAGTGGAAGTGCTCCGTCAGCCGGTAGGTGATGGCGACGTAGGGGTACTTATCGGGCGTGCCCATCGCGTCCGCGCTGCTGGTCATCACCGGCGCGCACGGGTTGGCGGAGGCATTGGGATGAAGCGCGTTTTTCACGGGCGACTCCATCGGTTCGTAATGCTCAGGGAACGGCCCTTCGGCCAGCTCGGTGGTGTAGAACTTCGCCACGCCCTCCGGCAGCATGATGAAGGCGCCGTAGTCGTGCGGACCCGCGTCCGCCTTGTAGTCCGGGGTGTCGCCCGTCCACTTCGTTCCATTCCAACGAATGCTGGCATGGTTCTCCGACCAGGGCTTTCCATCGGCGTCATTCGACGCGCGGTTGTACAGAATGCGGCGATTGGCCGGCCAGCTCCACGCATAGTTCGGGAACAGCCCCAAACCCGTTGGATCCTCCTGGCCGCGGCGCGCCATGTTGTTGCCGGCCTCTGTCCACGAGCCACTATAAACCCAGTTGCCGCACGACGTGGACCCATCGTCCTTCAACGCGGCGAACCCGGGAACCTGCGCACCCGTCGTCACATCCCGCCCATTCACCTCGCGCGCCACTTCCTCCAGCGAAGGCGTCAACGGCTGCGCGTAGTTCCACTGCATCGCCATCAACGGTTCCATGCCTTTTCCGCCCTCTTTTTCATAGAGCGCGCGAACGGCCATGAAGATGCGAGCGATGATTTCGTGATCCGGCTTGGCGAGCCCCGGCGGCGGAACCGCGGCTTTCTTCCACTGCAACCAGCGGGAGCTGTTGACGAACGAACCGTCTTTTTCCGCGAAGCACGCGGCCGGCAGCAGAATCACTTCCGTCTGAATTTTCGCCGGGTCGACATACTTCGGATAGAACTTGTCACCCAGCTTCTTGGCGTTCCAGAACGACGCCGTCTCCGTCTCGAAATTCTCGACAACAACGAGCCAATCCAGATTCGCCAACGCCTCCAGCATCTTCTCCGTATTCGGCCCGTTCGCCACCGGGTTCATGCCGAAGCTGATGAACCCATGCATCTCTTTCCGATGCATACGGTCGAAAAAGTAGCCCCAGCTTTGATTCTCGGTTTCGCCCAGCTTGGGCAGCCATTGATACCCGAACTCGTTTTCCTTCTTCGCGCGGTCACCGTAGTAGGCCTTCAACAGACTCGTCGCGAACTTCGGCGTATTTCCCCAGTAATTCATCGAATTCGGCCGCAGCGGCTTCGGCGTCGTGGCCTTGAGATACGCATCGAGCGACACGTGATTGGCGCGCGGCAGCCGCAGATACCCGGGCAGCATGTTCCATGCGCCCATGTCGGTCGAACCCTGAATATTGGCGTGCCCGCGCTGCGCGTTGATGCCGCCGCCGGGCAACCCAATATTGCCCAACAGCAACTGCAACATCGCCCCGGTGTGAATCAATTGAACCGAATGCGAATGGTGCGTCCAGCCCAGCGCGTAGAGAATCGTGCCGACTTTCCCGGCCCGCCCCGTACTGCAAATCAGCGCCGCTGCCTTCTTGAAATCCTCCGCCGTGCAACCGCAGATTTCCGCCACTTTTTCCGCCGTATAGCGCGAATAGTGGCGCTTCATCTGCTGGAAGATGGAGCGCGGATTTTCGAGCGTGGGGTCCACCTTGGCATACCCCGCGCCATCCAACTCGTACTGCCAGGTGGCCTTGTCGTAGCTCTTCTTTTCGGCGTCCCAGCCGGAGAAGTGCCCCTCGCTGAACGAGAAATCCTCCCGCAGCAGAAACGGCGCATTCGTATGCGCGCGCACATAATCCATGTGGCACAAATCGTTCGTGATCGCGTAGTGGATCAACCCGCCAAGAAACGCGATATCGGTCCCCGCCCGCATGGGAACGTAGAGATCACTCACCGCGGCCGTGCGATTAAAACGCGGATCAATGCAGATCAGCTTCGCCTTGCGCTTCCGCTTGGCTTCCATCACAAAACGGAATCCAACCGGATGATTCTCCGCCGGATTTCCGCCCATCACCAGCGCCACATCGGTATTCGCGATGTCGCACCAGCCATTCGTCATTGCCCCTCGTCCAAATGTGGCGGCCAAACTGACCACCGTGGGACCGTGTCAAAGCCTGGCCTGATTTTCGTACGGCAGGATCCCGAGGCCAAATCTGAATTTCCCAAGGAGATAGTTGATCTCGTTGGTATCGGTACAGCCGCCGATCAGCCCCAGCGTGTCCAGCCGGTTCACGGTCCGCCCCTGCGCGTCCTGCGCCTGGAACCCCTTATCGCGCGTATCCTTAATTCGCCGCGCGATCTTCTGAATGGCGTCGTCCCACGAGATGTCCGTCCACTCGCCGGACCCCGCCGCGCGGTACTGCGGCTTGGTCAAGCGGCGATCGTTGACGACAAACTCCTTCAACGAAATGCCCTTGGAACAAAGCGTGCCCCGATTCACAGGGCTGTCCGGATCGCCTTCGATATGGACCACCGTAGGCCGTGCGTTCTTAACGCGCTCCCCCGTCGTATGGATCACCACGCCGCAACCAACGGCGCAGTACGGGCACACACTCTGCACCTGATTCGTGCGGGCAATCTTCAATTCCCGGGCCACGGCGCTGGCGGCCTCCAGGCGAAAGCCAAAGGCTGTCGCGGTTACGGCGGCGCCGGCCTGCAAAAACTGTCGGCGGTTCACTGGCAGCATCATCAGCGCACTATCATATCGAGTCCCGGGGCACCGCGGATAACCCGGCTCAATACCCCATCTGCCGCATCCGGTTTTCGATGATCGGCCCATACATGTTCATCGACGCCGGCCGGCGACGCCGCGGCGCCGGAATGCACGCCGCCAATCGCGCCGCCTGCTCCCGCGACATCGACGCCGCCGGCGCATGGTAGTGATACCGCGACGCCGCCTCCGCCCCGTAAACCCCTGGTCCCCATTCAATCAAATTCAGATACAACTCCAATATCCGTTCCTTCCCCAGCACGAAATCCGCCACCGGCGCCAGCGTCCACTCCACCACCTTCCGCACCGGATTGGCGTGCGTCGTAAAGAACAGGTTCTTCACCAACTGCTGCGTCAACGTCGACGCCCCGCGCAAACGCCGCTTCTTCTCCGTGGCCTGCTGCGCCGCATCGGCCATTGCGCCGAAGTCCAGCCCCCAATGCTCGTAGAACCGCGTGTCCTCTCCCGCCACCACCGCGTGCCGCAAGTGCGGCGAGATCTTCGCCATCGGCACCGGCGTGAACCGCTTCTCATACGGCCCCTTCTTGAACCACGACTCCACTCGCCGCTGCAGATGCACCCCGGTTGTCGGCGGCGTCACCCAGCGGAACAGAACCAGCGAACCGATCCAAAAGGCGTAACACCCCACGACCAGTTTCAAGATAAACGGCACCACTCGGCGCCACAGCCGCTTCACAGTTTCTTTTTACCAGCTTCCGCCAGGCTCACCTGAATTCTGGCTTTTTCCTCGGAATCGGCCGCATTGGAGCGCCCTTCTTTTTCCAACGCCGCAAACAGCGCCAGCGCCTTCTCATAATGCGCAATCGCGTCGCCGTACGCCTTCGCCCTCAACGCCACATCGCCCAACGCCCCATACGCCTCGGCCACTTCCCCGCGCGCGCCGGAGTTCGCCGGATTCTTCTCCGCCAACAACCGCCGCTCCTCCAGCACTCCATTCAACATCCGCATGGCCCGCGTGGTGTCGCCCAAGTCGTTCCACGCCCGCGCCTGCCGAAGCCGCGCCGTCGCCAACAACGTCCGCGTCCGCACCTCGTTGACATCCGCAGTCACCAGTGGTTCAAACAGCCTCACCGCGTCCTCCATCGCCACCAGCGCCGCCTTCGGATCCCCGGAAACCCGCAACGCATTTCCCAGGTTCGAATGCGCCAAACCCAACGCCATCACGTGCTGCGTCTGGCCCCGGTGCAGCTCGTACAAACGAACCTGAATTCGCAGCGCCTCGCGGTAATGCTGCACCGCGCCCTTCATGTCGCTTTCATGCAGCAAAATGCTGGCCATTCGCGTCTGCGCCACGGCTAGGCCCTGCTGGTCGTCCTCGCTACTGCCGATCCTCTTCGCCAGCTTCTCGTACAAAACCAGACCCTCACGCCGCAGCTCCAACACGCCCTGAAACGCGCCCAACAACGACAAACTCGCGCTGGTCGCCGTCAGGCTCGAAGCCACATTGCGCTGCCGTGTCACGTCCTCCGGCTTACGGTCCAGCAATCGCCGCCGCATCTCCAGCGCCGTCCGGTCCGCCTCCAGCGCCTGCTTCGCCTCCCCCGTCGCCCGCAGAATGGAACTGATCCGCATCAAGGTATTCGCCAGCGCCTCTTCCCGCCGGTCCCTGTCGGCATCGGTTTTCGACTCCTCCAATACCGCCCGCCGAATCCCCTCCGCCTTCCGGTAGCTCTGCAACGAAGCCGCCGTCCCGCCCAGGTTCAACGCCCCGGGGCGCCCCTGCACGTCGCCCACTTTTTCATACGCCATCGCCAACTCTTCCTGCAGCGTTGGATCGTAGCTCGCCTCCTGGGCCAGCCCGTCCAGATACTGCAGAGAATTCCGCACAATCGTCCCGCGCACCGCCGTCGAACCGGGCAGCCGCGCAATGGCATCGTCGATATCGAAAATGAAGGTGTTCGCCAGCCGCCGGACATCCTGGAACCGCCGCTCAGCCCGCTCGTAGTTTTGCCGGGCAATCCGCGCCTGCCAAAGCGTCATACCCAACCCGCCGATCAGCGCCAGCAACACCGCCGCCGTCGCCACCACTACCAGCTTGTTCCGCCGGATAAACTTATTCGTTCGATACGACCACGTATGCGCCCGCGCCGAAATCGGCCGCGACGCCAAATGCGCGCGCACATCCTCGGCCATCGCATCCACGGTCTGGTACCGCTCCATCGGCTCAAACTCCACCGCCTTCAAAGCGATGTTGTCCAAGTCACCGTCCAGCCGCCGGTCCCCAGCCCGATGGCTCGGCCGCAACGGCACTTCTTTTTGCAGCTTCTCGTAGTACTGCAACGGCGTCAGCCGCTCCATCGGCACCGCCTGCTCCCACGTCAGCAGGTAGTAAAGAATCCGCCCCAGCGAATAGATGTCGGAGGCAATGCCCGCCGGCTCCCCGCGCAGCTGCTCCGGGCTCGTCCACGATGGCGTCATCGCCGGTTGCGTCGTAGCCCCGGCCACCTGCTCGGTCGTGTCATCCCCCGCCAACAGCAGCCGCGAAATGCCGAAATCGAGCAGCTTAATCCCGCCCTCGCCACGCATCAAAATATTGCCCGGCTTCAGATCCCCGTGCACCACCAGTTGGCGGTGCGCGTAACTGACGGCATCGCAGATCGATAGAAACGACTCCAGCCGCTGCCGCAGATCCATCGCCCGCATCGCGTCGCTCTTATCCAACGCCGTGCCGTCAATATATTCGGTGACCAGATAGGGCAACCCGTCATCGGTAATCCCGCCATCCAGCAATTGCGTGATCCCCGGATGGTGCAACCGCGCCAGAATCTGCCGCTCCATCCGAAAGCGGCGCAGCGCGTTGGGCGTCACCGCCGAATGGCGGATCAATTTCAACGCCACCGGCATCTGGTATCCGTCCACTTCACGGGTGGACAGATACACCTCGCCCATCCCGCCCTGCCCCAGCAGGGACTCCAAATGATACGGCCCAATCTGCCGCCCCGCCGACGTCCGCGGACTCGCCAGATTCACCACCGCGTCTTCCAAAAACGCCCCGGCCTCGCCCAGCGCCGCAATCAGCGACAGCACCTCCGACCGCAACGCCGCGTCCGTCCCGCAAACCTCATCCAGGTAACGAGTCAGCTCCCCGCGCGGCAGATCCAGCGCATGGTCAAAGACCTCCTTCACCCGCTTCCAGCGGGCCGAGGGCGCCGGTTGGGACGTCTCCGGTGTCATGACCCAGCCGGTTTCGCCTGTGCTTTAGATAGCTCCCGGAACAACCACGCCTTTGCCGACACCCAGTCCCGCTTCACCGTCGATTCCGAAACGCCCAACACCTCGGCCGTCTCCTCAATCGACAGGCCCGTGAAGAATCGCAACTCCACAATCCGCGCCTGCTGCGGGTCCACTTTGGTCAACGTTTCCAAGGCGTCGTCCAAGGCCTCAATCTCCATATCCCGCTTCTCGGAAACGCCCAGGGCATCGTCCAACGACAACGCCACCGCGCCGCTGCCCCGCTTGGCCGCTCGCACGCCCCGCGCATGGTCCACCAGAATCCGGCGAATCATCTGCGCCGCAATCCCGAAAAAATGGGCCCGGTTCTGCCAGCGCACCGAACGCTGATCGACAAGCCGCATGTAGGCCTCATGCACCACCGCCGTCGCCTGCAACGTATGATCGGACCGCTCCCGATGCAGATAAATCGCCGCCAATCGGCGGAGTTCGTCATACACGACGGGCGTCAGGGAGTCGAGCGCGGCCTTATTGCCGTCCGACCACTTTTGCAAAAGTTGCGTTACTTCCGGTGTCGTCATGCTTTGCCCGTTAGGCAGTATAACGTTTTGCCGCCCCGGCGCGGCATCGTAACGGTAACCCGGGTGTGCGACATGAAAGTGGGGAATCGACGATTCTCTTTTTTTGCGGCATGAGTCCGTGCGTATGTAGTACGCTAGGGCTGAAGGAGCCACAATCAT
>JBIKOG010000471.1:0-2668 GCA_044358225.1 Bryobacteraceae bacterium
ATTGCTTACGACATCATGACCGAGCGGTATGAGATTACCTCCATGCTGCACCGGGCGCTGGTGAATACGCCGGGGGTGTTTGGGACGCTGGTTACCGGCAGCGCGGAGAAGCCGGCGATCTACATGGACAGCATGCACCGGCTGTTGAAGACCGTGGCGGGCGTGCCGATGATGCGGCCGGTGGAGTTCTTCGACATTCTGGCGCAGGGCGAGGCGCTGAACGACGTTGGCACGCATCTGGTGGACCTGGCGCAGTGGATTGCGTTTCCGGACATGGCGTTGGACTACCGCACCGATATCGAGATGCTGGCGGCGCGGCGGTGGCCGACGACGCTGAGCGCGGAGCAGTGGGAGCGCGTGACGGGGGCGAAGCGGGATCGTCCGTTTGATTATTTTGGGAACAACTTTGTGTCCTATACGCTGCGCGGGGTGCATGTGGCGATGGATGTGCGTTGGGATCTGGAGGGCGTGAGCGATACGTACGTGGCGTCGTTCCAGGGGACGAAGTCGCGGATTGATGTGCGACAGGGTGAGGCTGAGAATTTCCGGCCCGAGGTGTATGTGGTGCCGAATTCGCCAGAGCTGGTGGAAGAGGTTTTTGCGGCGCTGCGGGGCGGGTTGGATGGGTTTGCGGGCGTGGATGTGGAGGACGCCGGCGGCGAGTTCCGGTTGGCGATTCCGGAGATGTACCGCGTGGGGCACGAGGCGCATTTCGCGGAAGTGACGCGGCAGTTCTTTGCTTATTTGGCGGACCCGAAGTCGCTGCCGGCTTGGGAGAAGCCGAACATGCTGGCGAAGTATTATGTGTCGACCAAGGGCGTGGAGATGGCCGGTTAGGTGGCGCGGGACTGCCAGTGCTTCATCTCTTCTTCGATGAAGTGATTGACCAGATCCGCATACATTTTCTCGATGGCGTCGGGGCTCAGCGCCGCGGCCTCGGCCCATTGGCGACGCTGCAGGAGCATGGCTTTGAAACGCTCCGGGGCTCGTACCGAGGCTTGTGAGGTCTTGAACTTTGCGGCGGCGAGTACGTACTGGAAGCGCTTACCCAGGAGAGTGATGACGGCTTGATCCAGCCGGTCGATTTCGGCGCGAATTTCGTCCATTCCGCCGCAGTCTTCCGGCTGGCGTTGATTGCGTATTTCCATGGCTTAGTGTGACACGCCAGGGCGTGCCGGGGGTTGCGGCGGGGCTGCATTTAGGGAATCATTAGGGGCACGGAGGGTTCGACGATGGACGTGCCCCGCAGAGGATTTTTAGGCGCCGGGTTGGCGGCGATGACGGCTGGAATGGCGCGGTCCGAAGCGCCCCGGTATTTCGATTTGCACCCGTTTATCCGGGCGAATCCGAAGGCCGTATTTATTCGCCGGACGAAGGTGGCGGGGCGGTTGGACTTTGTGGGGATGCGGCGGGAGGGGCTGCATTTGGGGCGGCGGATTTTTGAGGCGCGGATGGACGGCGGGATTCCGTTGACGCACCGGGTGGTGTTGAAGCCGAATGTGCTGACGGTGCGGGAGAACGGGGCGCAGGTGAATTGGGGGACGGACGCCGACTTTTATGACGGGCTGCTGACGGCGTTGCACGAGACCGGGTTGCGGCGGTTTCACTATGTGGAAGCGAATTACCGGTCGTCGCGGTGGAGTGAGAAGTATGACAATGTCCACGAGCGGCTGGGGGTGGATGTGTTGGAGCCGCAGCGGCGGGCGGCGCATTACAAGCGCGAAGAGGGGATGAATTGGGCGAAGCCGGATGACGCGGTTGTGTATGGCCGGGTGCCGCATTATCCACCGATTCACGAGCGGGACACGTGGCTGTTTAACATCGCCAAGTGGCGGTCCCACGGGATGTGTTTGACGCAGGCGTGCAAGAATGCGCAGGGGTTGGCGGTGTGGCCGTTTCAGCGGTTTTGTCCGGGGTGGGCGATGGTTACGGGCGTGCCGGATTTCATGAAGCCGTTCATTCAGAAAGACGTGGTTGCGCGGGTGGGGCGGTATCTGGAAAGCCACAAACGGATGGGGTATGGGCGGTATGCGAGCGAGGCGGACTTGGGGCCGGAGCGGCAGGAGATCTGGGCGCACAAGACTTGCGACCACTTAAGTACGCTGCGGTTTGGGCTGCATATGGTGGAGGCGATTTATGCCAAGAATGAGGACCCGGCGGACCCTGTTCGGGAGTATTTACCGAACTTTGTGATGTTTGCGAAAGACCCGTTTCGGCTGGATCTGGTGGGGTTGTGGCTGGGCGGGCATGAGCCGGGGAATGTGCACTTTTACCGGATTGCGAAGGAGCGGGGGCTGAGCGACACCTTCAATCCGTGGGAGGTGGAGGTGTATGAGTGGACCGACGAGGGGCCGGTGCGGCGGCAGTTGACGGACTTTCCGCGCACGATGTTGAAGACGTATTATTTGCAGAAGCCGGGGGAGGCGGAGTTTCACCTGGTGAATGAGCGGTTTGATTATGACCGGGTGAAATTGTAGGGGGCTACTTGCGGTTGACGGGTTCGGTGACCGGTTTGCCTTTGTCCTTGAACATGACGACGAGGATTTTGGCGGGTTTGGTGTCGCTGGCGTTTCTGGAGACGGTGTGGATGTCGGTGGGGTTTTCGTAGAAGGTTTCGCCGGGGCCGAGCTGTTTTTGTTCGCCGCGGGCGACCTGCATGATAACTGTG
>JBIKOG010000472.1:0-2656 GCA_044358225.1 Bryobacteraceae bacterium
GAACTCCTGCTCGCCGCCGGCGCAAAACCCACACCCGCCGGAGCCAGCCACGAAGCCGTCCTCAAGCTCCTCCTCAAAAACGGCCACGACCCCAAATCCCTCGCGCCCAATCTTCCCGCCGCCATCCGCCAGGGCAACCCCGCCCACGCAAAACTCCTCCTCGACCGCGGTGCCGATCCCAACACCGCCGAACCGTCTCTCCAAACAACCGCTCTCATGGTTTCCGCCAGCCTCGAAGTCCCCAACCCGGCCATCGTAAAAACCCTCCTCGATAAAGGCGCCAAACCCACCCCCAAAACCACCCTCGGCGCCACCGTCACCGACTTCGCCCACCGCCAAGGCCACACCGAAATCGTCCGCCTCCTGCAGGCCGCCGGCGCCCCGCCACCCCAGCCCGCGCCAACCCCCACCGGCCGCATCCAACCCGCCTCCAATAGCCGCGCCGCCCTCTCCCGCACCCTCCCGCTGCTCCAAAAAAACGACGTCGCCTTCCTCCGCAAAGCCGGCTGCGTCTCCTGTCACAACAACAACCTCACCGCCATGGTCGTCGCCGAAGCCCGCCAGCAAAAATGGCCCGTCGATGAACAGACCGCCCGCAGCCAGCGCACCGCCATTGAAGCCTTCATCGAAGTCTGGCGCGAACGCTATCTCCAAGGCCTCGCCATCCCCGGCGGGACTGACACCACCGCCTACATCCTCCTGGGCCTCGCCGCCGAGTCCGCCCCGCCCACCCCCGCCACCCACGCCATGGCCCGCTACCTGAAAAACAAACAATACGAAGACGGCTCCTGGCCCGCCGCCCCCGGCCGCGCGCCGCTCGAATCCAGCGCCATCCAGGGCACCGCCACCGCCCTCCGCGCCGTCATGGTCTACAAGCCCAAAACACAAACCGCCGAATACGACGCCTCCATCCAACGCGCCGTAAAATGGCTGAAAAACGCCAAACCCGTCACCACCGAAGACTATACGTTCCTGATCCTCGGCCTCCTCTGGGCCGGCGATCAACCCGCCGCCAAACGCGCCGCCAACGCCCTCCTGCAACAGCAACGGCCAGACGGCGGCTGGGCCCAAACACCGACACTCCCCAGCGATGCCTACGCCACCGGCCAGGCCCTCTTCGCCGCCCGCAAAGCCGGCGCCATCAAGCCCGCCCAGCCCTCCTACCAACGCGGCGCCGAGTATCTCCGAAACACCCAATATGAGGACGGCTCCTGGTACGTCCGCAGCCGCACCACCGTCCCCTTCCAGCCCTTCTTCGAATCCGGCTTCCCCCACGGCCGCGACCAATACATCTCCGTCGCCGCCACCAACTGGGCCGCCCTCGCCCTCCTCCCCCTAGCCGGCAAGTAGTCCCTGTATACTCATCAAAGAAATTTCATGCGCCTCGTCCTCCTGGCCGCCGCCATAGTTACAGCCCACGCCGACGATACGTTCTTCGAAAAGAACATCCGTCCCGTCCTCGCCGACAAGTGCTGGTCCTGCCACTCCACCGGTGCCAAGCTGGTCCACGCCAATCTCAAACTCGACAACAAAGCCTCCCGCGAATCCGTCATCACCCCCAATAAACCCGAAGAATCCCGCCTCTACAAAGCCCTCCTCTACACCGGCCCCACCAAGATGCCGCCCACCGGCAAACTCCCCCCGGAAACCCTCGAAAACTTCCGCAAATGGATCGCCGATGGCGCCCTCTGGCCCGCCACGGAAGTAGCCATCCAAACCACCACCCACTGGGCCTGGAAGCCCATCGCCAACCCCGCCATCCCCGAAATCCGCAACACCGCCTGGCCCCGCAACAAAATCGATAACTTCATCCTCGCCAAACTCGAAGCCCAAAACCTCCCACCCAACCCCGACGCCAATCCCGCCACCTGGCTCCGCCGCGTCACCCTCGACCTCACCGGCCTCCCGCCCACCCCCGCCGAACAGGACGACTTCGCCACCAACAAGAACCCCGAACAAGTCGTCGACCGTCTCTTAAAATCCGAAGCCTACGGCCACCGCTGGGCCCGCCACTGGCTGGATCAGACTTACTACGCCGACAACATCGAAATCGGCCGCCGCGTCCCCGCCCGCCACGCCTGGCGCTACCGCGACTGGGTCATCGACGCCATCAACCGCGACATCCCCTACGCCCAATTCATCCAGCAACAACTCGCTGGCGATCATCTCCCATGGCGTACCCCCCAAGAGCGCCGCCGCAACCTCACCGCCCTCGGCTTCCTAGCCCTAGGCCCCTGGCCCCTCGTCAACGCGGACAAAGTCCAACTCCAAATGGACGTAGTCGATCTCCAAGTCGACATGGTCGGCCGCAGCTTCTTAGGGCTAACCATGGGCTGCGCCCGCTGCCACGATCACAAGTTCGATCCGATCAGCCTCAAGGACTACTACGGCATGGCCGGCATCTTCGCCAGCACCCGAACCATCAACGGCCGCCTCGGCCTCGGCGTCTTCTCCAACGTCAACACCGTCACCCTCCCCGAACTCCCCGAAGAAATGCAAACCCGCGCCACCGAGACCACCGAATACTGGCGCAATCTCGAAGCCGCGCGCAAAGCCCTAGAAGCCCTAAAAAAGACCGAAAAGCCCGACCCCAAAGAAGTCACCGCCGCCACCAACGCCGTCAAACTCCTCGAATATCTCCCCCCAACACCCCCCA
>JBIKOG010000473.1:0-2653 GCA_044358225.1 Bryobacteraceae bacterium
GGCTGCGGGTTTTGGCGCGTCTTGGGGGACGGGCCTGTTTTGTCGGACTGGGGTGGTCTTGTTGGGTTTCTGCCCGGACCGTCCCCTTGGGGTTTGCTGGGTTGTGCTGCTCCTTGCTCTTTCCGCTTTTCGGGCTCGCGGGTTTTGGCGCGTCTTTGGGACGGGCCTGTGTTTTTCTGCCCGGACCGTCCCCTTGGGGTTTGTCGGGTTGTGCTGCGCCTTCCTCTTTCCGCTTTTCGGGCTGCGGGTTTTTGCGCGTCTTTGGGGACGGGCCTGTTTTGTTGGACTGGGGTGGTCTCGTTGGGTTTTCTGCCCGGACCGTCCCCGTGGTATCTCTATGCGGCGCGGTTCGGGCGGATGAGATCGCGACGGACTCTTGTGGCGTACCAGGCGGCGAGGCTGGCGGCGATGGCCAGGTCGTCGTGCGGGTATTGGCCTCCGTGCGGGCGGACGGCGGCGATCTCTCGCTCCAAGATGTGGGCGTGCGCCAGTTTTCCGTTCACCCGGAGTAACTCCGTCTCCAGTAAGTAGCGGATGTTACTCACCAGGTCCTTTCGCGGTACTGTCGTGCGGCCCGATGAGTGGCCCACATCGTTTCCGGCTGTCATCAGGACCGGTATGATGTTTACGCCCAGCTTTTCGGCTCGGAGCAGTTCGAGGACTACGTGGCCGGGGCCGGCGGAGTCCAGTACGACGGTGATGCGCGGGACCGGTTGGCCATACCCATACTGCGCACGGAGTTGCTCGATGAGACGGCGGAGCTGTTGCACCACCTCCAAATACTCGGTGCCGAGCGGGATCCGGCGCAGCGAGCCGAGATGCAGCACCGAGCGCGTGGGCTGGCAGTAACGAACATGGTCGAACGGGCCGTGGTTTTCGTTGCAAAGGCCGACTACGGCGATGGCGGAGTAGTCGCGGGCGCGAGCGAGGTCGAGCCCGATGAAGTATTCGAGAAACGAAAGGTAGCGCATCTATTGCCCCGTTTCGTCCCAACCGGGGCAGAAGGGTTCGAAGTCGTCGCGGAGACATTTCCGGAACGTTTCGACACTGATGAACTGGCCGCTGGAGGCGACGAACTTACATTCGAATTCCTGCTCGAAGTCGGCTTTTGGCATGGATTTGCGCATGCCCTCGATGGCGTCCTGATTGACTCTGGGACAGTCGTCGAGGGTACCGAAAATCCTGGTCCACGGGCTGCCGGGTAAGTGCCATTGCTCGTAGAAGTACCCGGTTTGGCCGTTGGGCGTGCTGAGTAACATGAACGTACCGTTGGAGACGGTGAGCATGGGCTCGAGCGCCTTGAAGAGCGCGTCGGAGGCGAAGGCGGCTTCGTCGATCACGATGAGGCTGGGGGCGGAGAAGCCGCGGATGGTCGCTTCGCAGTCGGGCAGGGCGACGACGGTGGAGCCGTTGGCGAGGGTGAAGCCTTCGCATTTGGGCGGCGGGCCGGCGAGGTCGAGGCCCATCTGGCGGGCCATTTGGCGGGCCTTTTGGAGGATCTGGCCGGATTGGCGTCCGCTGGCGCTGGCGAGCAGGATGGTCGCGTTCTCATTATGGACCGCGGTATGGAGGACGCGGACGGCGGCAGCGGTGGATTTACCGGTCTGGCGCGGGGCGAGGACCATGATGCGGGTACTGGTCTCCTCGATGATCTGGCGCTGGACTTCGTCCGGGTTGAACTGGAAGAAGTCGGCGGCCCAGTCGATGATTGAGTCGGTGGCGACTGGCGTTTCGGCGTCGGCCTCCGGGATGATCGTGTCCGGGAGGGGTTCGGGGCCGGCCTCGGTGGTGTAGGCGCCGTCGGAGAGGGTGCCTTCGACGGGGCGGGCGTCGTCTGATTCCGGGATGCCCGGATGCTGCCGGCCGTTTATTATCAACGACATTTGGGACGGTCCGCTGGTAGCGGGACGCTTGCCGGTGCGGGTCAGGGCACGTTCGATGTTGTCGCGCTTGCGAGCGAGGTCGGCGAGACGGGCGCAGGCGCGATCGGTGGTGCCGCCGGCGACGAGTTCCGCTTTGGTGGCCTCGAGGTTGAGCTTGGCCTTGTCGCGGATGTGTTTAAAGTTCTTCTTCACGGTGGCGAGGGTGTCGTGAAGGTGATCGTTTTTGGCGGCCTGGATGCGCCAGGTTTCCCACATGTTGCCGGCGAGCTGGGAGACGAGTTCCTCGTCGTAGAAGCCTTTGGGCATCCAGTAGGCGCGGAGTTCGTCCTGGAGCTGGATGAATGCCTCGACGGATTCCGTGGGCATGAGGTAGAGCGATGTCGAGTAGAGGCCGTGTTTGTAGGACGCGGTTTTTGAGCGGAACATTCCAGTGGACGTAACAGGTCCTTTGGATTTCGCGCCGTTGAGCCTGGCGGCTTCGGCGCGTTCCTTCGATTTATTTATAAGAGACATGCGGTGCAGTTCCTATCCACTTTTGATTCTGCGGGGTGGGTGGATAGTAAACGCATTGAGGAGAAGTTTTGATTTGGCTGTAACTGTTTGAGTGGAAAGGAGTTGTTGGTTTGAAAATAAAGTCACTTCCCTTGTGAACGACTTGCAGAACTCGGTCAAAATGGGGTTGACTTTTGCCTGGCGATTCTGAAAGTAATCGTTTTTATTGGGGTTTCGCGGTGTGGGGCGGACGCCATACGGGTGATTTTGGCATTTCA
>JBIKOG010000275.1:0-9249 GCA_044358225.1 Bryobacteraceae bacterium
TTTTTGGCGATCATGCCGGTGAAGATGGCGGGGGTGGAGGGGACGGGGATGGCGGTGGCGGGGGTTTCGTGGATGCCGTCGGGTTCGGGGAGGATGGGTTGATCGATGATTTGGAGGGGGAGGGAGTTGGAGACGCCGCTATCGGTGACGAGGCGGAAGGAGTAGCGGCCGGGGGTGGGGGCTTCGATGTTGAGCTTGACGAATTGGGATTTGCCTTCGGTGCCGGTGTTGAGGATTGAGATGCGGAGGTTGGGCTGTTCGGGGAAGGCGGCTTTGGCGTCTTTGATGTTGTTGCCGCGGACGGTGGCGGTGAACGCGAGGCCGCGCTGCCCTGTGAAAGGGTGCATGGAGATCGCCCGCGGATCGGCCCCGGACAGGCCAGCCGCGAACGTGCACACGAGTAGCAGCGTACGCATGGTCCGTGATGGGAATGCTACCACAACATTGAGGCATTGTAACCTTGCGCGAGTGGGCGTAGGGTGGGGGTATGAGAGCAATATTCCTTACGATTTTGCTATCGCTCTCTTCTGTATCCGCTTTTGCGACGGACACTCGCCAGAACCTTCCGCTTCGCTTTGAACAAGACGGGCCGGGCTTTGTGGCACGAGGGGTGGGATTCAGTTTCCGCCTGTTGCCGGGCCGGGTGGAGATGCAATCGGTGATTGCGACGATGCCGGGCGGGGTGCCGGAGGGGATGGAGCCGTTGGGGGTGGCGAACCACTTTCACGGGACGCAGGTGCGGACGGGGGTGCCGGTGTTTGGGAGGGTGCGGTACCGGGCGGTATATCCCGGGATTGATGTGGTGTTTTATGGGGCGGGGCGGACGTTGGAGTATGACATTGAGGCGGCGGCGGGGAGCCGGCCGGAGGCGGTGCGGTTCCGGTTTTCGCGGCCGGTGACGATTCGGGATGGAGAATTGGAATTGGGGGATGGGATTACGTGGCGACGGCCGCGGGCATTTCAGGAGCGGGAGGTGGCGGCGGCGTTCGTGATGACGGGCCGGGACACGGTGGGGTTTGCGCTGGGTGCGTATGACCGGGCGCGGGCGCTGACGATTGATCCGGTGGTGACGTATGCGTCGTATATCGGGACGAATTGCACGGATGATGTGCGGGGAGTGGCGTTGGACCCGCAGGGCGCGTTGTACGTTGTTGGCACGGGGTGCGCGGGGTTGCCGAATCCGGTGGTGAGCCGGCCGTTCGCGGGCGGGGAGACGGATGCGTTTGTGGCGAAATTTACGGCGGACGGGAAGTTGGCGTACACGACCTATCTGGGTGGGACGGGGAATGACCGCGGGTGGGGTGTGACCGCCGATGCGGCGGGGAACGCGTGGGTGGTGGGTGATGCGAGTGGCGACTTTCCGAGGACGACGCACGGTGGCGGGTACTCGGCTACGGCGGGGGCGTTTATCGTGAAACTGGATACCAATGGGCAGCAGTTGCTGTTTGCGGCTACCGATATTGGGACGCTTCGGGCGGTGACGATGGATGCGCAGGGGAACGTTTACACGGCGGGGCAGGTGTCGCCGGTGCAGAATGCGAGCCTGGATCCTCGGGTGTTGAAGCTGACGGGGAACGGCACGTTGTTGAAGACGCGGATGGTGCTTTCGCCGGGGCATCCGTACGGGGAAGAGCCGAATGGGATTGCGGTGGACGCGGCGGGCGCGATCTACATTTGCGGGGGGACGAATTCGATTCAGTTCCCGGTGACGGCGCGGGCGTTCCAGCGGCGGAATGTGCTGGGCGAGGCGATGCCGGGGAGTTATACGGGGTACGTCGCCAAGATTGCGGCGGACCTGGATTCGATGCCGTGGGCGACGTACTTGGGCGGGACGAATCAGCAAAGCGTGTGCAATGGGATTGCGTTGGGGAAGGCGGGGGAGGTGTGGCTGACGGGGTGGACGGACGCGAGCGATTTCGGCAGTACGGCGCAGACGGTGCAGCCGCGGAAGGATGTGACGCGGCAGGCATTTACGGCGCGGCTGAGCGCGGATGGGTCCGACTTGCAGTACCGGCATACGGTGGAGGGTGTATCGACGGGGTCCGGCATTGCGGTGGATGCGGCGGGGAATGCGTATGTGACGGGGACGTATCGGGACCCTTCGTTCCCGGTGACGTATAACATCAAGCCGCCGGGGACGGGGTCCTTTAACAACGGGTTCCTGAGCCGGTTTGTGGCGAATGGGGGGGTGCACTGGATCGCCAGTTTTGGTGGGACTGGGTGGACGAATCCGGTGGCGATTGCGAGTGATGGGGGCGAGAATGTGGCCATCGCGGGGCTGACGGAGAATTCGCCGAAGTTGTTGACGGCGGACGCGGCGATCCCGTTTTACAAGGCTGGGACTTATGACGGCTTTGTGGCGCGGATCAAGCTGACGGAGATGCCGAATTGGGCGGTGGTGACGGCGGTGGTGAATGGGGCGAGTTTCCAGGCGGGGCCGTTGGCGCCGGGGACGTGGTTCACGGTGTATGGGTCGAACCTGGCGGCGGTGGCGCGGGGGTGGACGGGGGCGGACTTTACGAATGGCGGGAAGACGCTGCCGGTGAAGTTGGACGGGGTGCAGATACTGGTGAACAACGTGTCGGCGTTGGTTGCCTACATCAGCCCGACGCAGATCAATGCGCTGGCGCCGACTTCCGGGTATTTTGGGGATGTTTTTCTGCGGGTTGTGTCGGCGGATTCGGTGCGTGGGAATGATGTGAAGTACACGATTTCGCGGGCGAGCCCGGCGTTTTTTGGTTATGACGGGCGGTATGTGGTGGCCCATGTGGGGAATGAGTTTGTGGGGCCGGCGGGGCTGATTGCGGGGTTGGTGACGCGGCCGGTGCGGGCGGGAGAGACGATTACGGTTTACGGGACCGGGTTCGGGACTGCTACGCCGTATACGGCTCCGGAGACGGTGGTGGCGGAGGCGGCTCCGTTGGCGGCGCCGGTGACGATTACGATTGGGGGTGTGAGGGCTACGGTTGCGTATGCCGGGCAGATTGGGAGTGGGTTGTACCAGTTCAATGTGGTGGTTCCGGCGATTGGGGCTGGGGAGTACAAGGTGGAGGCGACGGTTAGCGGGGTGGCGACGGGGGCGCCGATTTACCTGCCGGTGCGGTAGTGGGGTGGTGTTTCAGCCAGGCCGCCGCGGTGCGGTCTGGCTGAGGAGATCGGAATTAAGCGGGGAGGAAGCGGAGGGAGGATTCGTTGATGCAGTAGCGGAGATTGGTGGGCGCGGGGCCGTCGGGGAAGACGTGGCCGAGGTGGGCAGCGCAGCGGCGGCAGGCGACTTCGGTTCGTTCCAGTAGGAGGCTTACGTCCTTGCGGGTGCGGATGTTGTTGGGGTCGGCCGGGGCCCAGAAGCTGGGCCAGCCGGTACCGGAGTCGAATTTCTCTTTGCTGTGGAAGAGCAGGTTGTCGCAGCAGATGCAGCGGTATTCGCCTGGGGTTTTTAAGGCGTGGTAGGTGCCGGAGAAGGCGACGTCGGTGCCGCCCTGGCGGGTGACGTAATACTGCTGGCGCGTGAGGCGGGTGCGGCATTCTTCGTGGCCGGCGGGTACGTCTTCTTCGCCTCGGCGGCTGGAGAAGTAGACGAGTCCGGAGAAGACGCCGGCGGCGATCAGGAACACACGTCGCATTGCTCCATTGTTTCGCATATGATGCTGGGGTTATGCTGACTCGTCGTTCGATGCTGGCTGCTCTGGTGCCGAGCAGGAAAGTGAAGATTACGGATATCGAATCCTTTGTGGTTCGTGTCCCCGATGGCGGCACGCCGGATCCATTGCGGGCGTATCGGTATCCGGTGACGCGCGTGCATACGGATGCGGGCGTGATTGGGACTTCGTTTATCGCCATTGCGCCGGATCTGTTGAATAACTGGGTGAAGCCGACGTTGGTTGGCGATGACTTGTTTGCGATTGACCGGCATATGCGACGGTTGCAGATGAATTCGGGGGAATCGCGGACGCAGGGCTGGAGTGGCGTTGAACATGCCATGTGGGACGCGATGGGGCGGATTGCGGACCGGCCGGTGGCGGATTTGTTGGGGCGGGCTCGAGACCGGTTACGGGTGTATCGGACGACGGTGTTTCCGGGGAAGCTGGATCAGTCCGACGTGCCGTATGCGACGCAGGCGGCGTTTGCGAAGCGGTTGAAAGATAACGGGTACGGGGCGATCAAGATTCGGGCGTGGCGGCCGCGGCCTATGGACGATGTGGACGCTGTTGGGGAGATTCGGGCGGCGGTGGGGCCGACGTTTAAGATCATGCTGGACCGGACCGCGGTGCGGCCGGGTTGGGTTTGGGATTATCCGACGGCGTTGAAGGTGGCGCGCGGGTTGGAACGGCACAACGCGTATTGGCTGGAGGAGCCGTTTGACGGGATGGATTTGCAGGGTCCGGCGCGGCTGGCGGCGGAGGTGGACATTCTGATTACCGGCGGGGAGTTGGGGCGGACGTTGTATGAGTTTGCCGCGTTTTTGCACAACAAGACGTACGACATCGTGCAGCCGGATACGCGGATTTGCGGGGGGATCTGGGCGGCGAAGAAGATATCGGCGTTGGCGGCGTCGTTTGGCGTGCCGTGTGTGCAGCATGGGACGGGCGGGTTTTCGCTGGCCGGGTATATACAGGCCGGGTGCAGCATGACCAATTGCGAATGGCAGGAGATGATTGGCGCGGGGCCGAACTTGCCAACCGAAGAATGGCAGCCGGGGGAGATTTTGTTGAAGAACAAGCGGGCGTGGCGGATTGAGAACGGGTATGTGTATTTGCCCGAGTTCCCGGGGTTGGGGCTGGATGTGGACGAGGCGGCTTTGAAGGAGTTTCGACGTGCTTAGCAGACGGTTATTTTTGGCGGCGCTGGCGGCGCCTCGGGTGCGGATTACTGGCGTGGACGTGTATCCGATTCGGATTCCGGTGACGAAGGATGAGGCGGCGGCGGGGTTGATGCATGCGTTTCAGGTTGTTGAGATCTCGACGGACGCGGGGGTGAAGGGGTATTCGTTTGCGGGGCCTCCGGCCGCCGCTTTGCCGGCGATTCGGGCGTTGCTCGTGGGCGCGGATTTGCATGCGATTGAGCAGCATTTGGATAACGGGTTGGAGAAGTGGGGCGGGGTGGAGCATGCGCTGTGGGATGCGATTGGGCGGATTGCCAAGCAGCCCGTGCACCGGTTGCTGGGCGGGGCGAGCGAGAAGGTGAAGGCGTATGTGACCTGTGTGTGGCCGGGGCGGTTGGACCAGCAGCATGTGACGTATGCCGAGCAGGCCGCGCAGGCGGTGCGGTTAAAGAAGGCTGGTTATAAGGGCATGAAGATTCGGGCTTGGCGGCCGAATCCGTTGGACGATGCCGATGCGTGCACGGAGATCCGGGCGGCGGTGGGGCCGGACTTTGCGATTATGTTTGACCGGACGGCGCATTTGCCTCAGTCCGTGGGACAACCGGTTTGGAGTTTTGAGACGGGTTTGCAGGTGGCGCGGGCGTTGCAGCGGGCGGGAGCGTATTGGTTGGAAGAGCCGTTTGCGCGGGATGATTTCGAGAGTCCGGCGCGGCTGGCGGCGATGGTGGATCTACCGATTACGGGCGGGGAGGGGTATGTCGGCGTTCGGGATTTTCAGCGTTGTTTGGTGAAGCGGACTTATGACATTTTGCAGCCGGAGGGGCGGGGATCTGGCGGGATTTTCACTTGCCGGAAAGTGGCGATGATGGCCGATGGGTATCATGTGCCGTGCATACTGCATGGGACGATGGCGCTGATGCTGGCGGGGTGGTTGCAGGCTACTTTCGCGATTGGGTCGGAGTGGCAGGAGGTGGCGCTTGTGACGCCGCCGTTGTTGCCGGAGCAGCAGTGGGCTCCGGGGGCGAAGGTTTTGCGGAATAAGGAGATGTATCGGGTTGTGGATGGGGAGATTATTGCTTCCGATTTGCCGGGGATTGGGTTGGATGTGATTCCGGAGGCGTTGGCGGAGTATCGGGGGTAGAATCCAGTTGTGCCATCCAAGGAATAGCTTCATGAATTAATTGATCTGTTGCCGGAAGGGGAGATCCTTGCGGCAAGCCGGTTTCTGGAGTTTCTCGTTCACGACCTGGAGAGCGAGCGACTGACGGAAGAGGATTTGCAGGCGGTTCAACAGGGTCAGGCGGAGATCGCGCGCGGTGAGTATTTTTCGCTGGAAGACTTGAAGCGCGAATTGAATCTATGAGCTTTGGGTTGCGGATTTCCGATACGGCGAAAGGGCAAATTCGCCGGTTGGACCGAGACCTGCAGAGGCGGATTGTGGTGCGGTTGGAATAGTTGTGTGTGAGTCCGGTAAGTCCCCCGATGAGTGACTGGGTTGAGGGCACGAGGGGGTTGCGGCGCACTCGTGTTGGGGGTTGGCGGGTCTTGTTTACCGTGGATATGGCAGACCGGGTGGTGGACGTTGTTGCGGTGCGGCCGCGTGGGCAGGCGTATCGGGGATTGTAGTTTCTTTCGCGATTTGTGGCGGCATACACGGACGGAGCGGGAATCGGGCGGAGTGTATTACGGAATTTTCTGGTAGGGCTTTGGGACTTTCCTGGCTGGATTTGCGGATGGATTGCGGGTAGACTACAAGCGATGAAAATCTTATGTGCTGTGACTCTAATGGCCGTTGTTGCTCCGGCCGCTTTCGCTGTGAAGGTGGCGAACCGTGATTCGAGTTCCCACGACATTCTGTTGAAGTGCAGTACGACGACTCATACGTCGATCGGGGCGAGTTCGACGCGGGACGTCGGCAATGGGCCTTGCACGGTTACTGTGAAGAAGACGGGTTCTTCGGCGACGGCGTCGGGGGATGCGACGTTGACGATTAAGGACGGTAAGGTTACGGCCGGTAAATAGCCCACAGCGCGGTGAGGAGCAGGCCGATCAGGCTGACGATGCGGGTGGTCCAGCCGGGCTCGTAGCGGAGGTCGAGTTGGCCTGTTCCTTGGGGCACGACGACCATTTGGCCTAGGCCGTCGGCGCCGGTGGGGACGGGTTTGTTGTTGAGATAGGCCTTCCAGTTTTTGTCCCAGTTCATGTGGATGAGCACCATGTCGGCGGGGCGCCATTGGCCTTTGATTCGGGCGCGGTTTGGGGTGGGCCATTCCACTTCGAGGGGCGGGGCGGCGGGGTTTTCGATGTCATTCACGTATTGTTCGAGGGGGACCAGGGCGGGGATGGAGTGGGCTTGGGTGTTTCTGATTCGCGGGATTTGGTAGAGGCGGGTGTCGCGGTCTTCCCAGAGGACGGGGAGGTGGGTGGCGAGAGGGTCCGTGGCGAAGGGTTTCCAGAATTCGGCGCTTTGGCGGCCGGGGATGAAGACGGCGTCGACGCCTACGGCTTGCATCCATTGGGTGAACTTTTCGTGGGATTGCTCGCTGACGAGGTCGAGGGTTAGGCGCTGTTGGACGGTGTTGGGGGACGTGGCGTAGGAGCCGCCGGTGTATTGGCGGATGGGGGCGAAGACGTTGATCCAGTGGGCGATGGAGCCGGGGGCGTAGATGTGTCCGCGGGTTTGGGCGCCTTGGGCGGCGGCGTATTCGATGGTTTGGGTGGGGTCGGTTTGTTTGACGGCGTTGCGGGCGAACTTGCGGTGGCGGACGATTTGCTGTTCGGCGGCGAAGATTCCGATGAGGGCGAGGGTGGCTAGGAGCCATTTGGGTCGGTTGGTCAGAACGCGTTCGAGGGTGAAGACGGTGAGGAGGGCCAGGGCCACTTCCATTTCCGATTTGTAGCGGCCGGGTTGCTGGAGGAAGTGGAGGTCCCAGCGGTAGTAGAGGACCGGGATGGCCGTCATGATCCAGGCGAGCATGGCGAAGAAGCCGAGGCGTTTGAGCGCTATGGTGCCGGCGGCGACGATGGCGAGGCCGAGCCAGCTGCCATTGTTCCAGGAGCTTTCCGGGGCGAGGGCGCCGTTGCTTTTGAGGACTGTCAGGAGGTACGGGGGGTAGAAGGGGCAGACGATGAGATAGGCAAGAAAACTGGTGCCTGGCACCAATTTCCAGTTGTGGGTGGAGAGGATCCAGCAGAGGGCGAAGAGGGCGGCGGCGGTGATGCCGAAGGGGTTGGCTAACGCTGCCAGGGCGATGGTGATTACTGCCGGGGTGCGCCAGCCTCGGGCCCAACAGCCTACGGCGAGGCAGACGAAGGCCAGGGCCAGGTTGTGGGGCGCTTCGTCCCAGATGAGCGTGACGTACATGCGGCGCGGTTCGAGGAAACGGGCCCAGGCGAAGGGAGCGTCGGGTTGGATGAGTTCGGTGGGGGATAGGAGCGAATAGGCGAGGGCGGCGATGAAGGACCAGCCGGGTTTGTTGGTGAGTTGGGCGGCCATCCAGTACATGGCTACGGGGGTGGCAACGAAGGCGGCGGCGAGGACGGCGTACAAGCCGAGTTGCCAGCTGAGCCAGGGGACGAGTGGCGAGTACGTCAGCTCCGATGGCATGCCGCCGGCCCAGTTGGGCACCCATTGGGGTTGCCACCAGGTGTTTTGCAGCGCGCGGCCGAGGGCGATCCAGTAGCCGTGCATGGAATGCATGGCGCCGTTGAAGGTGAGGGCGAAGACGTGCTTCACCAGATAGGCGTTGAGCCAGGCGATTGCCACCCCATAGATCCACGGCAACGCAGGCCGGACGCGTTCCACCACGCTCTCCAGCGTATTACGATGGAGCCACTATGCGCAGAAGAACTCTGTTGGCTGGAATGGCGTCGGCTTCTTTGGTTCGGGGGCAAGGGGGTGTTTCCCGGGTGGAGGTTTTGCTGGGGGAGACCGTGGGGCGGATTGCTCCGGAGATCTATGGGCATTTTGTGGAGAACCTGGGCGGGGTGGTTTATGACGGGATCTGGGTGGGGGAGGGGTCTTCCATTCCGAATACCGGGGGGATCAGGAATGATGTTGTTGCGGCGCTGAAGCGGGTGAAGCCGTCGGTGATCCGGTGGCCGGGCGGGTGTTTTGCGGATTCCTATGATTGGCACGACGGGACGGGGCCGCGGGGGTCGCGGCCGAAGCGGACGAACTTCTGGGTGGATTCGGCGGAGTGGCCTTCCGCTGCGAATAAGACGGGGCCGCAGGTGTTTGACCCGAATCAGTTTGGGACGGTTGAGTTTGCGCGGTTCTGCCGGGCGGTGGGGGCGCAGCCGTATTTGGCGGCGAATTTGCGGTCGTTGCCGGCGCAGGATTTTTGGCACTGGGTGGAGTATTGTAATTCGCCGGCGGGGTCGACGACGAATGCTTTGAAGCGGGCTTCCGATGGGGAAGCGGCGCC
>JBIKOG010000276.1:0-9232 GCA_044358225.1 Bryobacteraceae bacterium
ACGACTTCACCAAAGTCAAGAAGATGCGCAACCTCGGCCTCACCGCCCGCAAGAAGTTCGCCCTCCAGGTCCTCTCCAGCGTCTTAATCGGAATCATGCTGCTCAACCTCCACGCCCGCGGCGGCTACGCCACCAGCATGAATATCCCCTTCTTCAAATCCTTCAAGCCGGACCTCCTCGTCTCCGATTGGCTCTCCAATCCCCTCACCTACCCCTTCGCCTTCGTCTTCTTCTTCCTCTTCCTCGTCATCGTCCTCGCCGGCTCCTCCAACGCCGTCAACTTGACCGACGGCCTCGACGGCCTCGCCATCGGCCTCATGGTCATCGCCGCCGGCGCCATGACGATTCTCACGTACCTCAGCGGCCACCGCGAATTCGCCGTCTATCTCGATCTCGCCCGCCTCCCGGGCGCCAGCGAACTCACCATCTTCTGCGGCGCCATGACCGGTGCCTCCCTCGGCTTCCTTTGGTACAACGCCCACCCGGCCGAAGTCTTCATGGGCGACGTCGGCGCGCTCGGCCTCGGCGGCGCCATGGGCACCGTCGCAGTCCTCATCAAACAGGAATCGCTCCTGCTCTTCATCGGCGGCGTCTACGTCATCGAACTCATGAGCGTCGTCCTCCAGGTGGCCAGCTTCAAGCTCCGCAAAAAGCGCATCTTCCGCATGGCCCCGCTCCACCACCACTTTGAACTCCTCGGCTGGCACGAAGCCAAGGTCATCACCCGATTCTGGATCATGGGCCTCATCATGGCCCTCTTCGCGCTAACGACTCTGAAACTCCGATGACCGACTATCGCAACAAGAAAACCCTCATCGTCGGCGCCGGTAAATCCGGCCTCGCCGCCGCGCGCTATCTCCGCGCCCGAGGCGCCGACGTGACGATCTCCGACGCCAAACCCCAGTCCCAAACCGAGTTCCCCCAAACCACCCAAAACGAAACCGATTCCGACGGCTTCCCGTTGATCATCCAGTCCCCCGGCGTCCCCCTCGAACTGCCCATCTTCGAACGCGCCCGCGCCCGCGGCGCCCGCATCATCGGCGAACTCGAACTCGCCGCCGAAGAACTCGCCGGCACCATCACCGCCGTCACCGGCGCCAACGGCAAAACCACCACCACCGCCCTCATCGGCCACATCTTCCAACACGCCGGCCGCCACACCCTCGTCGGCGGCAACATCGGCGTCCCCGTCACCGATCTCGTCTCGCCCTCCACAGCAAACTCCGACGTCATCCTCGAACTCTCCAGCTTTCAACTCGAAACCATCGAACAATTCAAAGCCCACACCTCCCTCGTCCTCAACATCACCCCGGACCACCTCGATCGCCACCACACCATGGCGCGCTACATCGATGCCAAGGCCCGGCTCGTCGAAACCCAAACGGCCGACGGCTTCGCCATTCTCAACGCCGCCGAACCCAACGCCCGCTCCGTCGCCACCCGCACCAAAGCCAAGGTCATCTGGTTCAACACCAACACCCCCGCCACCGACGCGGTAGCCAGCCACGATCACCAGATCTGGCTCGGCCTCTCCCCTCTCATGCCTGAAAGCGACATCCCCCTCCCCGGCCGCCACAACGTCGAAAACGTCATGGCCGCCGCGGCCGCCGCCTGGCTCGCCGGCATCGCCCCCGCCACCATCGCGGAGGCCGTGAAATCCTTCCCCGGCGTCGAACACCGCATCGAATTCGTCCGCGAACTCGATGGCGTCCGCTACTACAACGACTCCAAAGCCACCAACGTCGACGCCGCCGAAAAAGCCATCGACGCCTTCCCCGGCAACCTCTGGATCATCCTCGGCGGTAAGGACAAATACTCCGACTACCGCCCCCTCGCCGCCCGCCTCAAGCCCAAAGCCAAAGGCATTCTCTTAATCGGCGCCGCCGCTCCCATCATCCGCCAGCATCTTTCCGATGCGGACCCTTCCCTGCCCCTCACCGATTGCGATACCCTCGAAGTGGCTATTCGCACGGCACGCCCCCTCCAGGCGCGTGGGGACATCGTCTTATTATCCCCAGCCTGTGCCAGCTT
Organism: Bryobacteraceae bacterium; assembly: GCA_044358225.1. GTDB lineage: Bacteria > Acidobacteriota > Terriglobia > Bryobacterales > Bryobacteraceae. The sequence goes on from JBIKOG010000276.1 coordinate 2,032, forward strand.
TGACCAATATCAAAGCTATGAACATCGCGGGCGATCGTTCAAACTCTTAGTAAATAGCCTGTAATTGCACGGAGTCAGTTAAATGTCGAAACGCGTAACAATGGACTGGACATTGTTCTTCACGGTCGCCGCCATGGTCGCCGTGGGATTGGTCATGATCTACTCGGCCTCCTCCATCACGGCCGAGTCCCGCTACGGAAAACACCCCCTATACTTCATCGGCATGCAGCTCGGCTGGGCCGTCGTCGGCTTCGGCGCCCTCATGCTCATGCGCCGCTTCGACTATCGCAAACTCCGCCGCCCCGAATGGGCCTTCGGCCCCATGGCCATCGTTCTCTTCCTCCTCCCCGTCGCCTATTTTGTCGATCCCAAACACCGCTGGATCCCCTTGGGCATCGGCAACATCCAGCCCTCGGAATTGGCCAAACCCGCCATGGTCATCTTCCTGGCTTACTTCCTCACCTGGCGCCACGCCGCCATTAACGACACCAAGTTCACCCTCCGCCCCGCCGCCGCCATCCTGGGCGTGCTCTTCCTGTTGGTCGCCATCGCCGATCTCGGCACCGCCGTCGTCCTCGCCGTCACCGCCGTCACCATGTTTTACATCGCCGGCCTCGACCGCCGCTTCCTCCTCACCGCCGGCTCCCTCGCCATCGTCTGCATGTCCGTCGCCATCGTCTCCAAGCCCTACCGCTTCCGCCGCGTCATCGAGATGATCGACCCCACCTACGAACTGGTCGACAAGTACGACGTCACCGGCAAAATCAAACCCTACATCCTCAGCTCCGCCTCCGTCAGCGATACCGGCTACCAGGCCCGCCAGGCCAAAATCGCCCACGGCTCCGGCGGCATCTTCGGCCTCGGCCTCATGCACGGCCGCCAAAAACACTTCTACCTCCCCGAATCTCATACCGACTTCATCTATGCCGTCATCGGCGAAGAACTCGGCCTCTGGGGCACATCCGCGATTCTTTTCGGCTACTTCATCATCATCTGGCGAGGCATACGCATCTTCCTCCTCGCCCCCGATGACTATGGCCGCATGCTCGCCTTGGGCCTCACCGTCGCCCTCGGCTTCCAAGCCCTCTTCAACATCACCGTCGTCCTCGGCCTCGGCCCCACCAAGGGCATCCCACTGCCCATGATCAGCTACGGCGGCAGCGCCCTCATGACCACCCTCGCCTCCCTCGGCATCCTGCTCAACGTCAGCGAAAACGTCGGATAGCCAATGACCCAGCGAGCCTTCATCATGGCCGGCGGCGGTACCGGGGGACACGTCATCCCCGGCATCGCCGTCGCGCGTGAGCTCGCCGCCCGCGGTCACAAACCCGTCTTCATCGGCACCCGCGATGGCATGGAGGCCCGCCTCGTCCCCGCCGCCGGCTTCCCCATCGAATGGGTCGAAATCGGCGGCCTCAAAGGCCTCAGCCTCGTCCGCCGCGCCAAAACCGTCGTCGAACTTCCCTCCTCCGTCTGGGCCGCCCGCCGCATCCTCCGCGCCCACAACGCCGCCGCCGTCTTCTCCATGGGTGGCTACGCCGCCGCCCCCGTCGTCCTCGCCGCCGCCCTCTCCGGCACCCCCGTTGTCCTCATGGAACCCAACGCCATGCCCGGCATGACCAATCGCCGCATGGCCCGCTTCGCCCGCCGCGCCCTCGTCAGTTTCAACGAAGCCGTCCCCTTCTTCCCCGCCGGCCGCGTCGAAGTCACCGGCCTCCCCGTTCGCCCCGAATTCTTCGATATCCCCGAAAAGCCCCGCGCCACCCCGCCCGTCATCCTCGTCACCGGCGGCAGCCGCGGCTCCCGCACGCTCAACTACGCCACCCGCGACCTCCCCCCGCTCGACGCCAAAATCATCCTCCAATCCGGCCGCGACATGCACGACGAAATGCGCAAGTCCATCAAGAATCCCGCCATCGAAGTCCGCCCCTTCTTGGACGACATGCCGCAAGCCTTCGCCGACGCGGACCTGATCGTCTGCCGCTCCGGCGCCGGCACCGTCAGCGAACTCGCCGCCTCCGGCAAACCGTCAATTCTCATCCCCTACCCCTACGCCGCCGACGACCACCAAATGGCCAACGCCCGCGCCATGGAACGCTCCGGCGCCGCCCGCGTCGTCCCCGACAAAGAGTTCGACGGCCCCCGTATGCTCCGCGAAATCCAGGCCTGCCTGGAAAACAACAACCTCCAAATCATGTCCCGCGCCGCTCGAGCGTTAGCGAAATCCGGCGCCGCCTCCCGTGCCGCTTCGCTCCTCGAAGAGTACGCGGAGGCAAAATAGCACATAAAACAATAAGATAGAAGAATGTTCTATAAGCCCCAACGTCTGCACTTCACTGGAATCGGCGGCATCGGCATGTCCGGCATCGCGGAGATCCTGTTGAACCTGGGCTACACCATCTCCGGCTCCGACGTAAAACTCACCGCCGTCACCGAACGCCTCGCCTCCCTCGGCGCCACGGTCCATGAAGGCCACTCCGCCGCCCACATCGCCGGCGCCAAAGCGCTCGTCGTCACCAGCGCCGTCAATGAGTCCAATCCCGAACTCGTCGAAGCCCGCCGCCTCGGCATCCCCGTCATCCCGCGCGGTGAACTCCTCGCCGAACTCATGCGCCTCAAGTTCGGCATCGCCATCGCCGGCAGCCACGGCAAAACGTCCACCACGTCCATGACCGCCACCATGCTCGCCCACGCGGGCCTGGACCCCACGGTCGTCGTCGGCGGCCGCGTCTCCACCCTCGGCGGCTCCAACGCCCGCATGGGCAAAAGTGATTTCCTCGTCGTCGAATCCGACGAATCCGACGGCAGCTTCCTCAAACTCGCCCCCATCATCGCCGTCGTCACCAACATCGATCGCGAACACCTCGATCACTATCACTCCATCGAAGAGATCCGCCGCTGCTTCACCGAATTCGTCAACAAAGTCCCCTTCTACGGCTGCGCCATCCTCTGTCTCGATGACGAAAACGTCCAGCAGGTGCTCCCCGGCGTCAAGCGCCGCACCGTCACCTACGGCGTCAGCTCCCAGGCCGACTTGCATCTCACTCACATCGATCTCGGCCACATGTCCAGCCGCTTCCGCCTCGCCTTCCGCGGCGAAGATCTCGGCGAATTCACCCTCAAAGTCCCCGGCATGCACAACGTGCTCAACGCCACCGCCGCCGTCGCCGTCGCCCGTGAACTCGAAGTCCCCACCGAAAAGATCCGTGAAGGAATCGCCGAATACCGCGGCGTCGATCGCCGCTTCCAGCTCCGTGGCGAAGCCGCCGGCGTGACAATCATCGACGACTACGGCCACCATCCCACCGAAGTTCGCGCCACCCTCGCCGCCGCCCGCCTCTGCCAGTTCAAGCGCGTCCACGTCATCTTCCAGCCCCACCGCTACACCCGCACGCAACACCTGATGGACGATTTCGCCCGCAGCTTCCACCAGGCCGACACCGTCCACCTTCTCGACATCTACGCCGCCTCCGAAGCCCCCATCGAAGGCGTCTCCAGCGCCGCCCTTGCCGATCGCCTCCGCGCCTTCGGCCACCGCGAAGCCCACCTCGCCGGCACCATCGACAATGCCGTAGAAATGGTCCTGGCCCAGGTCCAACCCGGTGACGCCGTCGTCACTCTCGGCGCCGGCAACGTCTGGCAAGCCGGGGACAAACTGTTAGCAAGATTGCGCCAATAAGGAGTAACGATCATGGGAAAGAAGCAGCAACAAAATCAGGAAGCAAACGAACAGCGGTTCCTCAACATCCGCCGTGGCCTCATCATCGCCACCGTCGCCTCCATTGCCGTGGTCGGCCTTCTCTGGGGCGCGCTCCAACTGGAACACTTCCTCATCCGCGATCCGCAGTTCACCCTCGCCGCCCCGCCCGATCCCGGCGAAGACAGCCCCGCCGTCGAAATCACCGGCCTCAAACACAGTGACCGTGGCATCGTCTCCGGCACCTTCGATCGCGACTACGGCCGCAGCATCTATCTCATGCCCCTCCGCCAGCGCCGCGATGAACTCCTCCGCCTCCAATGGGTCAAGGACGCCCGCGTCACCCGCGTCTGGCCCAATCGCCTCCAAATCCGCGTCACCGAACGCGAACCCGTCGCCTTCGTCCAACTCCCCGGTGAAGAAACGCTCCCCCTAATCGATACCGACGGCCACATCCTCCGCCCCGAAACCCAGGAAAACCTCAACCTCCCCATCCTTGCCGGCATCACCCGCCAGCAAAGCGACGAGGACCGCCGCGTCCGCGTCCGCCGTCTCCAGAAACTCGTCAGCGACGCCGGCGAACTCTCCGCGAAAATTTCTGAAGTGGATGCCACAGATCCGGATAACCTAAAGGTAATGCAGGATGCAGGTGGCAAAGCCGTTACCCTGATCATCGGGAATCGCTACTTCAAGCGCCGGCTTGAAAAGTTCAAACAGAACGCGGACGATCTTTTGCGCCGCGAACCCAACAAAACCACCTTCGATCTCCGCATCGATGGCAGCATCTTCGCCCGCCCCGGCCAAACCCTCACCGCCGAAGGAGTCCGCCCCAGTGACTGAGGTGCCCCATGGCTTCTAACCGCGTACGCCTCGCCGCCGGACTCGATGTCGGCAGCGCCTACACGCGGTGTGTCATCTGCGTTGTCGAAGACGGCCGCATCCGCTTCGTCGGCTCCGGGGAAGTCCCCTCGCGCGGCTGGGCCAACAGCAAAATCGCCAACCGCGAACAGATGTCGGAATCCGTCCGCCTCGCCGCCCGCGAAGCCGAACGCCAGGCCGGCATCTCGGTCGACGCCGTCGTCGTCGGCCTCGGCGGCGAAGCCATTCACGGCGATAACCAGGTCGGCAAATACGACTTCGGCCGCCCCCGCGATATCGACCAGTCCGACATGGCCTACGCCGTCGAAAAGGCCTGCCGCCAGCAGCTTAATGCGGACCGCGTTCTCCTCCAGGTCTTCCCGCAGGATTTCATCATCGATGGCAATGCCAACGTCTCGAACCCCCGCGGCAACCGTGGCTCCCGCCTCGAAGCCAACGTCCACATCGTCACCACCAGCGCCTTCGAACATCAGTCGCTAGTCAGCGCCGTCCACGAAGCCCACCTCGCCGTCGAAGAGACGGTCTACGAAGGCATGGCCTCCGCCTACGCCTGCGTCACGCAGGAGGAGCGCCAGCAAGGCGTCGCCGTCGCCGACATCGGCGCCCAGTCCACCGAAATCGTTCTCTACTCCGGAGAAGCCATGGTCCACGCCGTCAGCATCCCCGTCGGCGCCGAACACTTCACCAAGGACATCGCCTACGACTTCAAAATTTCGTTTGAAGACGCCGAAAAACTGAAGTACGAATACGGCTGCGCCATCCTCGGCCTCACCGCCGACAACACGTTCATCGAAGTGCCCAGCGCCGAAGGCCGCCCTTCCCGGGAAGCCCCCCGCAAGCGCCTGAACTTCATCCTCGAATCGCGCGCGGACTTCCTCTTCCGCTACATCAAGAAGTATGTGGACGAGTGCGGCATGGACCGAAAACTTCTCGAAGGCATTCTCCTCACCGGCGGCGGCGCCTGCCTTGCCGGCATGTGCGACGTCGCCGAACTCGTACTCAACTGCCAGTCCCGCAACGGCCTCCCCGTAGGCATCCAGGACTGGCCGGAAGCAAACAACACCCCCAGCTGGGCCACCGTCGCAGGCCTCGCCATGTACAGCGGCCGCCTCAAGGAACACCGGTACCAGAAGCGGTCCTCCCCCGGCTTTCTAAGCCTGTTAATGTCCAAGTAAAAGGAATTCGGTATGAGCGATTTGAAATTCGAAATGCAGGATGACAACCAGGTCGGCACGCGTATTAAGGTCATCGGTGTCGGCGGCGGCGGGTGCAACGCCGTGGCCCGCATGATGAGCGCCGGCCTCACAGGTGTCGATTTCTACGTCGTCAATACCGACGTCCAGGCCCTGAACGTCTCCCCCGTCCCCAACAAAATCGCCATCGGCGGCAAACTCACCAACGGCCTCGGAGCCGGCAGCGATCCCGAAAAAGGCCGCCAAGCCGCCCTCGACGACACCAACCGTCTCGTCGAAATCCTGGAAGATGCCGACATGGTCTTCCTCACCTCCGGCCTCGGCGGCGGCACGGGAACCGGCGCGACGCCAGTCGTCGCATCGCTCGCCAAAGAACTCGGCGCCCTCACCGTAGCTATCGTGACGATGCCCTTCAAGTTCGAAGGGCCCAAGCGCATCCGCCAGGCCGAACGCGGCCTCGCCGACCTCGCCTCCACCGTCGATACGGTCATCTCCATCCCCAACGACCGGCTCATGAAGCTCGCCCCCAAAGGCACCAGCTTCCTCGAGGCGTTCAAACTAGCCGACGACGTCTTGCGCCAAGCCGTCCAAGGCATCTCAGAGATCATGTTGACGCCCGGCATCATCAACCGCGACTTCAGCGATATTAAAGCCATCATGAGCGGCATGGGCCACGCCATGATGGGCACCGCCACCGCCAGCGGGGAAAATGCAGCGGTAGAAGCCGCCCGCGCCGCCATCAGCTCGCCGCTGCTGGAAGAGAACGGAGTCGAAGGCGCCCGCGGCCTGCTGATCAACGTAGCCGGCTCCAGCGCCCTCACGCTCGACCAGTTCGGCGAAGCCTGCTCGCTGATCTTCGAAGCGACGAAGAACGAAGAAGTGCACATGAGCTACGGCCTGGTCCACGACGAGTCATTGGGCAAGGATGTAAAGGTAACCGTGATCGCCACCGGCTTCTCCCGCGAAGCGTCGATCCCGATGTCCCCGCCCCGTCTGGAGCGTGTGGTCCCGCCCCCGACGCCGATCTCCTTCCCGACGTTTGAACAGGAGATTCTCGAATCGAACGTAGTCGAACTGGAAATGCCGGAGCCGACCCCAGCCCCGCCAGCCGCGGCCCCCGTAGAACCACCCCCGGCGCCCCCGGCCCCCCGCGAATCCAACGACCCCTTCGACGACGTCGACACCCCCGCCTTCCTCCGCCGCGAACGCAAGCTGTTCAACTAACTCAAAATTAGGAACAGTCACCTCAATTGCCGAACTCTTCCGCCGCATTTCCCCTGGCCGCAGGGAAAGCCCGAAACTTTAACTTCGAACCCGTCCAATATCATGCGCCTCACCACAATCCGTAGCTGGCATTCGCCTGCGTAGATTGTTGCGATAGCCCGTTCACACCCCAATGCGCCTGGAAGTAGCAACATCAGCAAATCGTGGC
>JBIKOG010000474.1:0-2629 GCA_044358225.1 Bryobacteraceae bacterium
GGCCGTCGAAGCGTTCGCCGTGCAGATCTCCGGCATCCGTGTGAAAGCCGAAGCCCCCTTCCGCGAATCCTCCCGCGCCGTCGATTTGACCGCCGCCGACATCATCGTCAGCGTCGGCCGCGGCATCAAGGAGCAGGAAAACATCGCGATGGTGGAAGAACTCGCCGCCGCCCTTGGTGGCGAAATCGCCGCCTCCCGCCCCATCTGCGATAACGGCTGGCTCCCCATGGAACGCCAGGTCGGCAGCTCCGGCCAGACGGTCGCTCCCAAGGTCTACATCGCCGTCGGCATCTCCGGCGCCATCCAGCACCAGGTCGGCATGAAGGGTTCCAAGTGTATCGTCGCCATCAATAAAGATGCTGATGCGCCCATCTTCGAAGTGGCCGACTACGGCATCGTCGGCGACCTCTTCGACGTCGTCCCCGCCCTCACCGAAGCGGTAAAGAAACTGAAGGGCTAAGCCCATGTTCGTGAGGGTCCTGCAAGTCATTGCGGTGACCCTCTACATCTTCGTCGCCATCGGAACCGTCGCCTACAACGGTCTCGCTTTCTACTGGCTGGTGCCCGTCTTGGCGCCGGCCATTTATTTTATCTTCACCCTCCCCGACATCTCCCTCCGCTCCCGCCGATACATTCCTCTCCCGCCGGTCGATCGAGCCGCCATCAACGCACGCATCGAAGAACTGAAATCCGGACCTCCCCATCGCAATAAAACCCAGTACATCGACTCCATCAGCCGCGGCATCCCCTACTCCAACGAACGCATCGACTACTTCGAGCTAACCGACCTCCTCGTCCTCTGCGAACACCTCCGCCCGCTCGAAGCCGCCATGCGCGCTGCCCGTCTGCCCATGGACAACTACCGCCCGGGCCTCGTCGCCGTCGGTTGCATGATGCAGCTGCCCCGCATCCAGCGGCACTTCCATCTCGACCCCTGCGTCGTCTTCACGCTAGGCCCGCCCCCGGATAGGCACGAATCCGGCGTCAACGTCATCCAATGCACCCGCTGCGGCCAAGCCATCGAAGAAACCCTCGTCGGCGGGCCCTGGCCCGAAGCCTAGTTCGCCACGCAGTCGCTCACCGGCTCCCCATACAAGAAGTCATCGGCGACAACCACATTCCGCCCGTTCGCCGGATCGTCCTGCGTCCCAATCACCGCGTTCCCCGGCACAATCCGCACCCGCGTCACCATCCGGTTCTGAAACCGCACCCCGATGAACGACAGCCCCTTCGCCGCCACCGGCGCATAGTACTTCCCCAGCGATAACCCATCCGCATTGAACAGCTCAATCGAGGTCGTAAACGGCAGCGCGACATTCGTGAAGACCGCCCCAAACCCGGTCACCTTCCCCTTCACCTGCGTCCCCGGAACGAAGAAATCGACGTCATAATCGTTCGTTCCGACGCTCGAAAACAGCTTTTGCGCGCTGAAAACGGTGAAAATAGACGCGTTTCCGGCGTATAAATTCTCGAATCGGACGGCCCCATCCGCCTCATTCGCGCTCACCTGGAACCCCGCCCACGCCGGGCTCTCGAACGAAAACACCGCTCCCCGCACCGAGTTCCTGTTGAAGAAATCCGGCGGTAAGCTGTTGGGCGAAGAGAAGTTAGCCGGAACCGCGTCCCAGTTGATCTCCCGCCGCCCGTTCGCGTCCCCCGTCGCCCCCGGCGCGTTCAACGGCCCCAGCGCCGCCTGGAGCGCCGTCACCGCCGGCCGGATCGCCGCCGGATCGGCGCCAGCCGCTCCGAAGATCGACGGCTGCGCGTAACTATAAGAAACAAAAAGGGCGGAAAGCAAACAAAGGAGTCTCATGTCCCCCAGTCTGCGCCCGCCCCTCAGGAAAGTTGTAAGCGAAAAGTCAGGATTCGGTCAGTCGATCACCGCCGAGTTGGCCATCTGCATAAACCCATACTTCGCGCCCGGATCAATCCCGGTCATCTGAATCAAAAACACGCCCACCATGTCCTTCTTCGGGTCCACCCACCCATGCGTCCCGAACGCCCCGCCGTGCCCGAACGTGCCCGTTGACAAGTACGCCAGCTCCCCGCGCGGGTCGTCGATCACTTCCCACGTCAACCCGAACGCCGTGTTCGGCATATGCCCGGCCCGCAGTTGCCCGGTCTGCTTCCGCGTCATGACTTCAATCGCGGACCGCGAAATCAACTTCTTCCCGCCGCTCAACAGCATCTGGTAGAACGCCGCCAAATCCTGCGCCGTCGTGTACAAACCCCACTCCGGCGCCGGATACTTCGCGCCTTTCCGGAAGTTCAGCGCATACCCGCCCAGCGTCTCCTCCCCGGCCTTCACCAGCTTCCCATCCGGGCCCTTCTTGTAGATCGCCGCCAGCCGCGAATGCTTCTCCGCCGGTAGGAAAAAGTGGCTGTCTTTCATCCCCAAGGGCTGAAAAATCCGCGTCTCCAGAAACTTCTCAAACGGCATCCCCGAACGCACTTCAATGATTCGCCCCAGAATCGCAATGCCCAGATTCGAATACTGCCACTTGCTGCCCGGCTCAAATTCCAGCGGCATCTGCGAATACAGCAGCACCGCATCGGCCAGCGTCCGCTCCATCGTCGTGTTCAACTCTTTCATCCCCGCCGGCGGCAGATACGACATGCCCGAAGAGTG
>JBIKOG010000277.1:0-9149 GCA_044358225.1 Bryobacteraceae bacterium
ACTGCAAGACCTTGGTTTGGCGACTAAATCTTACAGCGGCGGAGCCCAACTTTTCAGAATATTTCTGCCTATTGCCGGTTGATTCGGCTTTTCGCCAAATTGGGTTTTGCAAGAGGCTCTTGTGACTCACTTTTTTGGACTCGTGATTTTTGCCGGAAATGGGCGTGGTTTGCTTACCGATCCTGCAAGGCCAGGAAGCCGAAGGGGGTGCCGCCGCCGGTGGTGTCGACGGCGATGACGGTCCAAGCCGTGCCGGCGGGGAAGGAGAGGCGCCCGCTTTCGATGGCAATCGTCTTGGTGCCCGCCGGGGTGACGCGGGCCATGTAGCCGACGTTGCTGCGCAAGGGGACATACCCGGAGGCGGCGGCGAAGGGGACATTGGTCAGAGCCGCGTCGCGGCCACGAAGCGTCTGGTAGGGGGCGCCGACATAGACATCCACCGCAGGAGCGCTGGGCGCACCGTGCACGACGCGGATGTAAGGATTCGTCATATCATTCGGGATGTTATCGGACAAGACCAACAGCCGCAGGGAAGGGGTTTTGGCGGCGAAGCCGGCGGCGATCACGGTCAACGTGCTGCCCGGCGTGAGGGTGGCATTCAGTTCGGCAACCTTTGTCTGCGATCCGGCCACAAAGACCTGGAAAATGCGCTGTCCGGCCGGCAGATCCACGTAGTCGGTTGCTCCGCGGTAGGCCAAGTTATCCAGCGCCACAGCGCCATCCACATAGATATCAACGGCCGGAGCGTCGGGGCTCGCATGGACGACCCGGACACGCGCCGAGGGCGCCTGCGCAAAGGTCAATCCAGTAAATAGCAGAGCGGCCGCAGCCACCTGGAAAAAGAAGTTCTTCATGGTTTGAAACTCCGTGATGTTAGTCTTGGTGGCTCGACGGTCGCGAGCCACAAAACAGATATTCCCAGCCACGAAGGTGGCGTCAAAGATTTTATATGCGGATTTTCTAACTATTCGGCGCGCGGGGCGGCCTTCGGCCGGAGGCTGTTCAGGTAGGCGATGAGGTCCGTCATCTCCGGCTGAGTGAACAGCGGCCACGGCACCTGTTTCGCCTTCATGCCCTGCAGCATCTGCGGGCCGTGTTGCCACAGGACCGACATGATGGAGAAGGGGCGCAACGGATCAGTGCGGTTGGACAGCCACTGCTTCAGGTCCGGCGCGCCGCCGCCCGATTGGTTGTGGCACGTGGTGCACTGCTTCTTTGCAAACGCCTTTTCGCCGCGGCCGGCGTTGCCCTGTTCGGCGAAGACGGTGGTGTCCCACAGGTAGGAGACGATCTCCTGCATTTCCTGGGCTTCCAGGCGGGGCAGCGACTGGCCGTTCTTCATGGAGTGGGCGGCCATGAGCGGCGCGTGATTCCACATGGCGACGGAGAAATCCGTTACGGTGGCCGACGCCATCCGCTTATCCAAAGCCATTTTGCCTTGGTGGCAGGTGAAGCAGCCCTTTTCCTTGAACAGCGATTCGCCGAGGCCGCGGGAGGTCAGGGTGAATTCGCGAATGAGGCCGCGGGTTTCCGGCAGGCTCTGCACGTAGACCAAGAGGTCCGTCAGTTCGTCGCCGGTGAGGCGGACCCACTTGATTTTCTTGGCCGACATGGCGGCTTGCATTTGCGGGGCGTGATTCCACATCTGCTGGGCGAAGACCAAGGGCGAACCGGCGGCTTTCCAGTTGGAAATCGACGGGCCGCCGCCGGCTACGGGCGTCGAACGGGCGTGGCACTCGGAGCAGTGGCTGGCGGTGAAGACGCGAGCGCCGCGGGCGGCGTCGCCGGGTTTATCGAAATAGCGGATGGATTGGAAATAGGCAAAGAGATCGCCGGCCTGGTCTTCGGTAACCGATGGCGGCTTGGCCCCCTTCAAATCCATGCTCGCCCACATGGATGGCGCGTGATTCCACATGGCGCTGGCCATGGACGACGGCGTATGGTTGCGACCGCGGGCGCGACCGAGATCGGGCGCCGTGGAGCCGCCATCGGCACCCATCTTGTGGCATCCGATGCAGCCGAGACTGCGAATCAGTTCCGATCCGCGCCGGGCGTCGCCGGGGATCGATTTTGCCGTGGCAGTGACGGAGCAAACGGCAAGCAGCAAACCTGCTAATAGTGGTCTTTTCATAAACCCCTCGCTTCGTGAACACCGGCCACGAAAGGTTCGTCTGCAATCGCTGGATACATGGATTACAGCCGCTTAATCAAGCATACGCCGTAAAGCCTGAAGATTCAATGAAAAACCCCGCCAGAGGCAGGGTCTGAAACTCGCTATTGGGGTGGGTTGGGGTGCCTAACGGGGCTTGAACCCGTGACATCCGGAACCACAATCCGGCGCTCTACCAACTGAGCTATAGGCACCACAATCAACGACCTTCTGATTATAACAAAAACCGTCGCACGAAGTCAGCGCCTGAGAGGATTACAAATGAATTTGTGAAGTCGATGAGGAACGCGCCCACGACGGGGACGGCGAGGCGGGCGCGCGGGGCGGGGCCGTGGCGGCCTTCCAGGGCGGCCATGGAGGCGACGGCGTTGGCGGTGGTGCCGAGCATGAAGCCGGTCCAGCCGGCGGTGGCGACGGCGCCTTCGCAGTCCCGGCCCAGCCAGCGGTAGGCGATGAATGCGGCGAAGAGAGTGGTGACGACGACTTGGAGGGTCAAGATGATCACCAATGGCACGGCCAAGGCGGCGAGGACCCACAGTTTTAACGTCAACAGCGCCATGGAAATGAACAGGCCGAGGCTGAGTTCGCCGGCTTTGGCGAGCACCATTTCATCGAGACGCACGCGGCCGCGGTCGTCCCAGAAGCGGATGGCGGCGGCCACGACCATGGCGCCGATGTAGCCCGGTAGCGTGACGCCGGCGACGGCGATGCCGCGGCTGACCACGGAGCCGAGCCCCATGGCGACGGCGATGGCGGCGAGTGTGAACAGCCAATCGCCGCGCTGGGCCGCGGTGGCCGATGCCACTTCCCCGCCCCGGGCGACCAGGCCGTGCCGCCGGATGAGCCAACCGCCGACGGCGCCCCCGAGGAGCCCGGCGGCGAGGATGCCGAAGACGGCCGAGGCAACGCCGACGGTTTGCGCGTCGGCGACGCCCATGTCCTCGAACGTTTTGCCGAAGGCGAGCGCCGTGGCCGGGCCGCCGGCGAGCGTCGTTGACCCGGCGATGATGCCGAGGAGCGGATTGAGACCGAGCGCCTTGGCAGAGAGAATGCCAACCGCGTTTTGCAGTTCGGCGCCGGCGAGGGCGAGCGCCAGACAGACGAGCACGGTACCGCTATCGCGGCGGAGCAGGCCGACGCTGGCGCGGAGACCGATGGTGGTGAAAAAGACGAGCGTGAAGAGGTCGCGCAGAAGCGTATCGAACTCCGCTTCGACGCCAGCGAGGCGAAGGAGGGAGACGCCGGCGGCGAGCAGAAGGCCGCCGGTGACCGGCCGGGGGATGTTCCAACGATCGAGAATGCCAACGCGGCTGTGCGCCCAGCCGGCGAGCCAGAGCCCGCCGGCGGCCAGCGCCAAGGTTTCGGCCGCGTTGGCCCGGAACATCTAGAGGCCCGCTTTCTTCCAAAGAGCGTCGACGCGCGACTTCACGTCGGCCGGCATGGTGATGACATCCGGCCAGGGGCGCGTGAAGCCCTCCTCCTTCCACTTTTTCGTTGCGTCGATGCCGAACTTCGAGCCCCAGTTGGCCATGCGGCTGGAGTGGTCGAGCGAATCGATGGGGCCCATGGCGAACTCGATGTCGCGTTGGGGGTCGATGTTGTTGAGGGCTTTCCAGGCGACTTCGCTGTAGTTCTGGACGTCGACGTCTTCGTCGACGACGACGATGCATTTGGTGAACATGGCCTGGCCGAGACCCCAGATGGCATGCATGACTTTGCGCGCCTGCATGGGGTAGCTTTTGCGAATGGACACGAGCATGAGGTTGTGGAAGATGCCTTCGGCGGGCATACACATGTCGCGGATTTCGGGAATTTGCAGGCGCATGAGGGGGAGGAACATGCGCTCGATCGCCTTGCCCATGAAGTAGTCTTCCATGGGCGGGGGGCCGACGATGGTCGTTGCGTAGATGGGATTTTTGCGGCGGGTGACGCAGGTGACGTGGAAGACCGGGTACTGATCTTCGAGCGAGTAGAAACCGGTGTGATCGCCGAAGGGGCCCTCGGTGCGCATTTCGCCGAGTTCGACGTAGCCTTCGAGGACGATCTCGGCGTTGGCGGGGACGTCGACATCGACGGTTTCGCACTGCACCATTTCGACGGGCTTTTTGCGGAGGAAGCCGGCGATCATCATCTCGTCGAGGTCGGGCGGCAGGGGGAGAATGGCGGAGTACATGACGGCGGGGTCGGCCCCGATGGCGACGGCGACATCCATGCGTTTTTCCCCGGCCTTGAAGCGGCGGCGGTAGTGTTCGGCGCCCTGTTTATGGGTCTGCCAGTGCATGCCGGTGGTGCGTTCGTCGTAGACCTGCATGCGGTACATGCCGCAGTTACGTTTGCCGGTTTCCGGGTTCTTGGTGAAGACCATGGGCAGGGTGATGAATGGGCCGCCGTCCTGCGGCCAGCAGGTGAGGACGGGGATTTCTTTCAGGTTGAAGCCGTCCTTCTGGATGACCTCTTTGCAGGGGCCGCTCGATACCTTTTTCGCGAAGAAGCTGCCCATTTCGGCCAGTTTCGGCAGCATGGAGAGCTTGTTCAACAGCCCTTGGGGCATCTGCATTTGCAGGTAATCGGTGATGCGGTCGGCGATGTCCTGGAACTGGTCGACCTGCAGGGCGATCTCCATGCGCTTCTGGCTGGCGAAGGCATTGATCAGCACGGGCATCTTGTAGCCCTTGGGATTTTCAAACAACAGAGCCGGTCCGTTGTGTTTCACAGAACGGTCGGCGAACTCGGTAATTTCCAGCACCGGGTCCACTTCGAGAGAGACGCGTTTCAGTTCGCCTGCTTTTTCCAAAGCCGAGATGAAGTCGCGAAGATCGCTATATGCCATATGATGATTCCATGATAGTTCGTACCGCTTTCGTCACTGGCGCCAGCCGCGGAATTGGTAAGGCTTGCGCATTTGCGCTTGCCTCCGCCGGGGCTCGGGTCGTCGTCGCCGCCAGGATCCTCGACCGTTGTGAAGAAGTCGCCGCCGAGATCCGGGCCCAAGGCCACGAGGCCATGGCCGTCGCCATTGATTTGTCCTCTAAGGAATCGATTGTGCAAGCCGTTGGACAGGCGGCAAAAGATTTCGGGCCGATTCACATTTTGGTCAACAATGCCGGGATCACCAAGGATGGGTTGGCCCTGCGGATGAAGACCGAGGATTGGACGTCGGTGATCGACACGAATTTGAGCGGGTCGTTTTACGCGAGCCAGGCCGTGATGCAGGGGATGATGAAGGAACGCTGGGGGCGGATTATCAACATCGCCTCGGTGGTGGGCCAGATGGGCAACGCGGGGCAGGCCAACTACGTGGCGGCGAAGGCGGGGCTGATCGGGCTGACCAAATCGCTGGCGCGGGAGTTATCGAGCCGCAACATCACGGTGAACGCCGTGGCGCCGGGGTTCATTTCGACCGACATGACGGCGGTGCTGAGTGAAGAGATCAAGCAGAAAATGCTGGTGAACATTCCGCTGGCTCGGTTCGGGACCTCCGAGGATATCGCCGAGGCGGTGAAGTTTCTGGCCTCCGACGCGGCGGGTTACATTACCGGCCACGTGCTGGACGTGAACGGCGGCATGTACATGTAGCTGGGCCGGGCGGCGGGCGCCAGTATTACTGCGCGCCCCGCCCCAACAGCACCGTTTTCAGGGTGTTGAGGATGATGTACATGTCGAGGGAAACCGAGATGTGCTTGATGTAGTAGAGGTCGTACTCGAGCTTGGTGATCGTGTCCTCGATCGTGTCGCCGTACTTGTGATTGATCTGCGCCCAGCCGGTTAAGCCGGGCTTAACGCAGTGGCGCTGGCGATAGAAGGGGATCTTTTCCGAGAGGGCCTGGACGAACTCCGGACGTTCCGGGCGCGGGCCGACGAAGCTCATGTCGCCACGCAGAACGTTCCAGAACTGCGGGAGTTCGTCGATGCGGAACTTCCGCAGATATTTGCCGATGCCGGTGATGCGCGGATCGTTCTTCGACGCCCAGACCGCGCCGGTTCTGGCTTCGGCGTCGACGAACATGGAGCGGAACTTCAGCACGGAGATGTGTTTGCCGTTCAAGCCCACGCGGGTCTGGCGGTAGAGGACCGGGCCCTTGGAGGTGAGGCGCACGAGCAGGGCGGCCAGCAGCATAAGCGGCAGGGCGACGATGCCGCCGATCAGGGCGACGAGAAAGGAGTAGATCTGCTGGATGGCGACGCTATTGGGACTGGGGCCCAGCTCGCTGGAGAAGACCAGTTGCGAGGGACGCAGGTCGCGCGTGGAGACGCGGCCGAAACAGCTTTCGTACAACGCCGCGGCTTCTTCGACATGGATGCCGGACAGGCGCAGATCGAGCAGATCGTAGACGGGCAGGCGCGCACGGCGTTCCGCCATGCCCACGACGATGCGTTCCGGATTCTGCGCCGCGACGACGGCGCGAAGGTCCGATATCTTCCCAAGGCACGGCACCGCGCCCATGTCCGGCGGCGGCCCGTCGCCAGAAGCGCCATCATCCAGATACCCGACAACGCGGTAGCCCATTTCAATCCGTTCCTGCATGCGCTTGCTAATTTCCGCCAGCACCGGGGAGGACCCGAGGAGCAACATGGCCGGGGCGTGCAAGGACGTCAGGACGATGCGAAGGAACAGGACGCGCCAGGCGGGCAACAGGACCAGGATGAGGGCCGAGGCGTAGATCATGACCCAACGGGGCAGAATGAGGGTCGGATTCACGTAGGTGGACATCGCCTGGATGATGAACGCCAGACCGATGGCCATCATGACCTGCTGGAAGAGGAAAATGCGGCTGCGGATGCGCAAATCCGTGTAAAGGTCTTGGAAGTACAGGCCCAACAAAATACTGAGGACGGCAATGGAGATGCGCGCCGCGCCGCCATCGTAGAGCAGGACAAATTCGGGGTCCACTTCCGTTGCGCTGACGAGCGCGATGACGAAACACATCACGAGGAGGATCACTTCCGAGATCAGAAGTGCCACGACACTGGCGGGAATAAATACCCGGAAAATTCGGATCATAGCGCTATCGCTGCCCTATCCGCCTTTGCCCGGACTGCCCATTGGGCGCTATTTTGCCCCGTGCCATTCGTCTGTGTGCGTCTCCTTCGCCGACTTTAGATCTCCGGAACTCTGCCCGAAGTGAATGAAAAAAAAGCCCTTCCGGATTATAGCTTAGAATTTCCGGCCTGACCTGCCGCCTCAGTATACCTATCGGCACCTCCGCGAAAAACTCTAGTCCATTTTTTTGCATCCTATCCCGCCTTTGCGATGTCTATATCCAGGAATGCGGACCTTTTCAGTCGGAGTTTATCTCGTTCAAGACAAAGGCATCCCCGTTCCCTATTCCCAGTTGCGACCCACGATTATGTGCGGTACCATCCAACTAGGACCGATTCAGTCTCAATTCAGTTCGAGACTTCGCTCCGAACAGCCGATGCTGAAACTAACCAAGAAAGCTGACTACGGGTTAATCGCACTCAAGCACCTCACGGTGGTGCGCCCCCGATCAGCCAGCGCCAAAGAAATTGCCGACCGGTATGGCGTCCCCGTTCCCGTCCTGTCGAAGGTTTTGCAGAAGCTGGCGCGCGCCGGTTTTCTGGCCAGCGAGCACGGAACCAACGGCGGATATCGATTGGCCGGAGACCCGGCGACGATTTCCGCGCTCGACGTTGTTCGAGCGATTGACGGTCCGGTTTTTCTCACTGCGTGTTTCACCGAATCCGGCGAGGATTGTGAACACCAGGACCGCTGCAACATCCGCGATCCGTTGCGCCGGGTTCACGACGGCATCTTGGGATTGCTGGCAAATCTTTCGATGTCTGAGCTGGCCGCCGATACCGACACGCCGCACGCCGTCGGAGCCGCCGCTAACGGCCATACCCAGATTACGCCCGCTCATCTACCTGTTCTGAGTTCATAAAAGGTTTCTCATGTCCAAGCCGATTTATTTTGACAATCACGCCACCACGCCGGTCGATCCTCGCGTCCTCGAAGCGATGATCCCCTACTTCACCGAGAACTTCGGCAACGCCGCCAGCCGCAACCACGCCTATGGCTGGGTGGCCGAAGACGCCGTCGAAAAGGGCCGCAAACAGATCGCCTCCCTGATCGGCGCCAACTCGAAAGAAATCGTTTTCACCTCCGGCGCGACCGAATCGAACAATCTCGCGATTAAGGGTGTGGCCGAGATGTATGCCGAAAAAGGCAACCACATCATCACCGCCGCCACCGAGCACAAGGCCGTGCTCGATACCTGCAAGCACCTGGAAAAGAAGGGCTGCCGGATCACCTACCTGCCGCTGAAGGGCGATGGGCTGGTTGACCTGGACATGCTTCGCGACGCGATCACCGATAAGACGATCCTGATCAGCATCATGTATGCCAACAACGAAATCGGCGTGATTCAGCCGGTGAAGGAAATTGGCAAGATCGCGAAAGAACGCGGCGTTCTGTTCCACTCTGACGCCGTACAGGCGTGCGGTAAGATTCCGGTCAACGTCATCGAAGACGGCATTGACCTGCTCTCGATCACCGGCCACAAGCTCTACGGGCCGAAGGGCGTTGGCGCTCTCTACGTGCGCCGCAAGAACCCGCGGGTGCAGTTGACGGCGCAGATGGACGGTGGCGGTCACGAACGCGGGATGCGCTCGGGCACGCTGAATGTTCCCGGGATCGTCGGCCTCGGCGCCGCCTGCGAAATTGCGCAGCGGGAGATGCCGGCGGAGTCGGCCCGCCTCCGCGCCTTGCGCGATAAGCTCCGCGCCACGCTCGAAGCGAATCTCGAAGAGACCTACATCAACGGCACGATGGAACACCGCCTGCCGAACAACCTCAACATGAGCTTCGCCTATGTGGAAGGCGAAAGCCTGCTGATGGGCATCAACGACATCGCCGTCTCTTCGGGCTCGGCCTGCACGTCGGCCACGCTCGAACCCAGCTACGTCCTGAAGGCGCTCGGCCTCGGCGACGATCTTGCCCACACCTCCATTCGCTTCG
>JBIKOG010000278.1:0-9122 GCA_044358225.1 Bryobacteraceae bacterium
GCCACCTCTCTGCCTTCAGGCTCATCTTGTGTGAGAATCGCCTGTTCCTTCAGGCTCATCTTGCATGAGACAAGACTGGGGATTGACTCCGGTATTCGATGGGAGTAGGGTGCGGAAAGGTTGTCCCTCTTTATGCCTACTACTACGTCCCTTCATTCCGCATTCACATTTGACCGTTATTTCACGAATAAACTGACCGAAGATCGCAGTCCCTTCGAGGACGTCCGTTGGGAGGCCCGCACCGCCTCCATCAGCAACGGAGAGGGTGAAACTCTCTTTGAGCAAAAAGACGTCGAGGTCCCGGCGGACTGGTCGCAGACGGCGACGAACATCGTGGCGTCGAAGTATTTTCACGGCAAGATGGATACACCGGAGCGGGAGCGCTCGGTGGGGCAGTTGGTGCAGCGCGTGGTGGGCACGATTGCGAGCTGGGGGTTGGACGGCGGGTATTTCGCCACGCCGGCCGATGCGCGGAATTTCGAGTATGAGCTGGCGCACCTGATGTTGACGCAGAAGGCGAGTTTCAATTCGCCGGTGTGGTTCAACGTGGGCGTGAAAGACGAGTTGCGCGGGTATGGGTGGTACTTCGACAAGGCGGCCGGGCGGGTGTTGCCGATTGACAAGAAGACGCATCGGCCGCAGTGTTCGGCGTGTTTCATCAACTCGGTGCAGGATTCGCTGGAGTCGATTTTGGACCTGGCGAAGACGGAGGGGATGTTGTTCAAGTTGGGGTCGGGGACGGGGTCGAACCTGTCGCCTTTGCGGGAGGAGAACGGCACGCTGCAGGGCGGGGGGAAGGCGTCGGGGCCGCTGAGTTTCATGCGCGGGTTCGATGCGTTCGCGGGGGTGATCAAAAGCGGCGGGAAGACGCGGCGGGCGGCGAAGATGGTGATCCTGAACGCCGATCATCCGGACATTGAACGGTTCATCTGGTGCAAGGCGAAGGAGGAAGAAAAAGCCCATGCGCTGATCGCGGCCGGGTTCGACTCGTCGCTGGACGGGGAGGCGTACAAGTCCGTGTTCTTCCAGAACGCGAACAACAGTGTGCGGGCGACGGATGCGTTCATGCAGGCGGTGGTGAACGACGAAGACTGGTGGACGATGTCGGTGGCGACCGATGAGCGGGTACAGAAGTTCCGGGCGCGGGACCTGATGCGGTCGCTGGCCGAGGCAACGTGGCAGTGCGGCGACCCGGGGATGCAGTTCGACACAACGATCAACCGGTGGCATACGTCGAAGAACAGCGGGCGGATCAATGCGTCGAACCCGTGTTCGGAGTACATGTTCCTGGACGATTCGGCGTGCAATCTGTCGTCGCTGAACCTGAAGAAGTTCATGCAGGCGGGCGGCGAGTTTGACGTGGAGGCCTACCGGCGGGCGATCCATACGATGACGCTGGCGCAGGAGATTCTGGTGGGGAATGCCAGTTATCCGACGGCGGCGATTGCGGAGAATTCGCACAAGTTCCGGCCGTTGGGACTGGGGTACGCGAACCTGGGTTCGCTGCTGATGTCGCTGGGCGTGCCGTACGATTCGCCAACGGGACGGGCGTGGGCGGCGGCGCTGACGGCGATATTGACGGGGCAGGCGTATTTGACCAGCGCGCAGTGTGCGGCGGCGATCGGGCCGTGCGAGGGATTCGCGGAGAACGTGGATCCTTTCCTGCATGTGATGATGCAGCACCAGCGGGCGCTGGACGGGATTGATTCGCACGCGGTGCCGCGGGCGTTGGTGGAGGCGGGCGCCGAGGCGTGGCGCGAGGCGATTGCGGCGGGCAAGGAGTATGGGTATCGCAACGCGCAGGTGACGGTATTGGCGCCGACGGGGACGATTGGCTTCATGATGGACTGCGACACGACGGGCATTGAGCCGGAGCTGGCGCTGGTGAAGTACAAGAAGCTGGTGGGCGGCGGGGTGATCAAGATCGTCAACCAGACGGTGCCGAGCGCGTTGATCCGGCTGGGATATTCGGCGGTGGAGATGGAGCGGATTGTGGCGCATATTGACGCCAACGGGACCATCGAGGGCGCGCCGGGGTTGAAGGCGGAAGACCTGGCGGTGTTCGACTGTTCGCTGCAGCCGGCGAATGGGTCGCGATTCATTCAGCCGCTGGGGCATATCCGGATGATGGCGGCGGTGCAGCCGTTTTTGTCGGGCGCGATTTCGAAGACCATCAACATGCCGGAATCGTCGACCGTGGACGATGTAATGGACGCCTATGTGCAGAGCTGGCAACTGGGGCTGAAGGCGGTGGCGATCTACCGCGATGGATCGAAGAAGGTGCAGCCATTGAACACCAGCGCGGCGAAGAAGCATGTGGTGGAGGAGCGGATCGTCTACCGGCCGCAACGGCGGAAGCTGCCCGATGAGCGGCAATCGATTACGCACAAGTTTTCGATCGCCGGGCACGAGGGGTATGTCACCGTCGGCATGTTTGAGGACGGCGCGCCGGGCGAGTTGTTCATCACGATGGCGAAGGAAGGTTCGACCATTTCCGGACTGATGGACAGCTTTGCGACAGCGGTGAGTTTCGGGCTGCAGTATGGGGTGCCGCTGCAGTTCTATATCGACAAGTTCAGCCACGTGCGGTTTGAGCCGTCGGGGTTCACGGGGAATCCGCGGATCACGTACGCGAAGTCGATCATGGACTACATTTTCCGCTGGCTGGCGCTGAAGTTTGTGGGGCCGGACACGGTGGAGAATGAGGCGGGCGGGGACTTCGTGCTACGGCCGACGGAGACCGATCCGCAGCAGCAGTTGCCGTTCGTTCGGGCGGCGAATATGCAGGATTCGCCGTCGTGTTCGGAGTGCGGCGGAATCATGACGCGGAACGGATCCTGCTACAAGTGCGAGAACTGCGGCGGGACTTCGGGTTGCTCGTAAACGGGGGAATCGCTGTGCTAGGATTCCGGTCAATCGCCATCACAGCGAATGCCTGCAAAGGAGGACCTGGAGTATGAAACTGAAGAGCAAAGTGCGCGCGGGGAAACTCGCGGCTAACCACAACCAGTCCCGCTAGCTGCGGGATCAGCACCGGCCCGTGACGCGTGGCGTTCCGGGCCGGTGCTTCGTTTGATGGGTGAGAACCGCGCCATAATCGATCCATGCAACTTTGGAAGGTGGCTCTCATGATGGCGATTCCTGTGGCGGCGCAGACGGTGTACATAGGCACACGGGGGGCCGAGGGGATTTATCGCGCGCAGTTCGACGCGGCGACGGGCGCATTCAGCGATGTGCGCCTGGCGGCGAAGACGTTGAACCCGACGTTTGTGGCGGTGCATCCGGCGCGGGCGCTGGTGTTTGGCGTGGTGGCGGCGCCGGAGGGCAAGCTGAGTTCGTTCGCGGTCGAGGCAGACGGGAGCTTGCGGCTGTTGAACGAGGTGAGCACGAAGGGCGACGGGCCGGCGCATGTGCAGATCGACCGGACGGGGCAGTGGGTATCGGCGGCGAATTTCAACGGCGGGAGCGTGGCGGTGTATCGGATTCTGCCGGACGGGAAACTGAGCGACGCGGTGGACTTCGTGCAGCACGTGGGGAAGGGGCCCCACGCGACGCGGCAGACGAAACCGCACGCGCACTCCACCTATTTTTCGGCCGACAACAAGACGATGTATGCGGCCGATCTGGGCGTGGATGAGGTGAAGCAGTACGGGTTCGACGCGAAGACCGGAAAGCTGACGCCGGGCGTTTCACTGCAGCTTCCGGCGGGCGCGGGGCCGCGGCATGTGGCGTTTGGGAAGAAGCGGATCTATGTGTTGAACGAGATTGCTTCGTCGGTGAGCGTATTTGAAAAAGGGAAGCTGTTGGAGACGGTGAACGCGTTGCCGGACGGGTTCACGCGGGATTCGTCGGCGGCGGAGATCGTGATCGACAAGGGCGAGAAGTTTTTGTATTCGTCCAATCGCGGGGCGGATACGATTGCGGTGTTTCAGCTTGGCGCGAAGTTGAAGAAAGTGGGCGATGTGAAGGTGGGCAAGACGCCGCGCGGATTTGTGCTGTCGCCGGATGGGCGGTTTCTGATTGCCGGAAGCCAGGCGGAGAATTCGGTGCAGGTGTTTCGGGTTGACGCGAAGACGGGACTGTTGACGGCCGTGGGCACCCCGGTGGCCGCGCCGAGCCCGATCTGTTTCCGGTTCCGGATATGATAGCGGGATGAAATCACGCCGCAATTTGCTTGCCGCCGCTGCCGCGGCTCCGGCCGCGATGGCCGCCGCCAAGAAGGGCACTTCCAAGAAAGCGCATTGGAAAGAGGGACGCCCGACGGACGGGAAGTTACCACTGTATTCGCCGGCGATCGTGTGCAATGGATTTGTCTTTGTTTCTGGTACCGGGAAGATTGACGGGGGCACGATTCAGGAGCAGACCAAGTGGGTGCTGGACAGCATTGAGGGGAACCTGAAGCATGTGGGTTCGTCGATGGAGAAGGCCGTGAAGTGCAATGTGTATTTGAGCGATATTGCCAACTACGGGGCGATGAATGAGGTGTTCCGCGGACGCTTCGGCGAGAATCCGCCGGCGCGCACGACGGTGGCGGTGGCGGCGATTCCGTTCGGCTGTCTGGTGGAAATTGAAGTGATGGCCGAGGCGTAGTGCTATAGCTTCGGCACGGCGAAGATACCGCCGCCGAAGATGAGCCAGGAGAGGACGAGGGTCCAGGCGACGTTGAAGGCCTGGGCGCCGAGGAAGCACCAGAAGGGCCGGCCCTCGTCCATTTGCAGGAGATCGGTGAACTTCGTTTCGAGGCCGATGGAGACGAAGGCGAGCGCGAAGAAGGCATTGCGCAGGTTGGTGAGCGCGGGCTTCATGGCGGTGACGAGCGCGCCCGGCACGACGAAGGAAAACAGCAGCGACGCGGCGATGAAGCCGAGGACGAACTTCGGAAAGCGCGCCCAGATGACGCCGGCGCTGGCCTTGCGCTGCTGGCCGGGCGCGGCTTTGGTGCTCCACCAGAGGGAGAGCAGGAAGGCGGCGAGGCCGATCAACACGTTCTGCGAGAACTTGACGATGGTGCCGATTTTTGTGGCGGTTTCACCGATGAGTTCGCCGGCGGCGACGACGGAGCCGGTGGTGTCAAGCGTGCCGCCGAGCCAGGCGCCGGCGACCATGTCGGGGATGTGGAAGAAGCGAATGAGCCAGGGCTGGATGACGATCATCGGCACAGCGACGATGAGGACGATGGAGGTGACGTAGCTGAGTTTGCGGCGGTCCCCTTCGATGGCGCCGCAGGCGGCGATGGCGGCCGAGACGCCGCAGATGGAAACGGCGGTGGAGAGCATGGCGGCGAACTCGTCGTCCAGCCGCAGGCGCTTGGCAAGCCAGTAGCTGAAGTACCAGACCACGGCCACAACCAGCACCGATTGCAACATGCCGAGGACGCCGGCCTTCATGATGTCGCCGAAGATGATGGTGGCGCCCATGAGGATGATGCCGGTCTTAATGTAGAGCTCCGTGCGGACGGCGGGCATCAGCCAT
Source organism: Bryobacteraceae bacterium (assembly GCA_044358225.1). GTDB lineage: Bacteria > Acidobacteriota > Terriglobia > Bryobacterales > Bryobacteraceae. The sequence goes on from JBIKOG010000278.1 coordinate 5,473, forward strand.
TGCGGCGTGCCGACGGTGTTGCTGACCAGCAGGCCGGCGGCGAGGGCGAAGATGACGAACTCAATGCCCCAGGCATTGGCGGTGGCATTGCCGCCGCAGATCTGCGCGACGAGTGAGAGCAGGAAGACGATGGGAAAGGCGCTGGCGAAGGCCGTGACGGGGTCGCGCAGGAGGGCCACGCCAACGGCGCCCAGCAGGAGCGCGGGCGCGGCCACGGCCAGCCAGCCGGAGAGAACGGCCCCGGTGAAGAGGTTGTTGAGATCGGCAAGCGCGGCCCATTTGAAGGCCAGCGAAACGGGCCGGTAGCCGGCCGCGATGGCGGCGAGGGCCGTAAAGCCGAGCCACACCACTACCCAGTCCTCCAGCGCCCACCAGGGTTTGGTCCGCGCGGCGTGTGGCTGTGACATGCCCACATTCTATCCATGCGGGAGCGAACCGAGATACTGTAGAAAAATATGTTGAACAGAAGACAGCTACTGGCGGTATCGATTGGTGGTCTGGCCGCCTGCGCGGCGGAGTTTCCGGATCCGGCTAACGACGCCAAACCCGCCAAGGGCAAGCAGACGGCCGTGCTGGCCGGCGGCTGCTTCTGGTGCACGGAGGCGGTGTTTGAAATCATCGAAGGCGTGACCGACGTCATCAGCGGCTACTCCGGCGGGACGAAGCAGACGGCGCTTTACGACGTTGTTTCCACCGGCCGCACGAACCACGCCGAGGCCATTCTGGTGACGTTCGATCCGGCGATAATCTCCTACGGGCAACTGCTGAAGATCTTCTTCAGCGTGGCGCACGACCCGACTTCGCTGAACCGGCAGGGCGCCGACGTGGGGCCGCAGTATCGCAGCGCGATCTTCTACAACAGCGACGAGCAGAAGTTCGTGGCCGAGGCCTACATCAACCAGATCAATAAGACGGGCGTCCTGGGCAAACCGATTGTGACGCAGGTGGTGCCTCTCGATAAGTTCTACACGGCCGAGACGTACCATCAGGATTACTCGGGCCGCAACCGCAGCAATCCGTATGTGGTGGCAGTGTCGGACCCGAAGGTGGAGAAGTTGAAGAAGCTGTATCCGGGCTGCGTGCGGAAGCGGAAGTAGCATGCGATTCGCCCTGGGATTTTTGTTCTCGCTAACGCTGGCGGCGCAACCGTTCGCGCTGCTGCCGGCGAATCCTCACTACTTCCTGTTCCGCGGGAAGCCCACGGTGTTGGTGACTTCGGGTGAGCATTACGGGGCGGTGTTGAACACGCGCTTCGACTATCGCAAGTATCTGGACACGCTGGCCGCCGATGGGCTGAACCATACGCGCATCTTCACCGGGCTCTATCGCGAGGTGCCCGGCAGCTTCAACATCGCGCGCAATACGCTGGCGCCGGAGGCGGCCGATTTCCTCTCGCCGTTTGTCCGCGACGCCGCGGGCGTCTATGACTTGAACACGTGGAATGCTTCCTATTTCACGCGGTTGAAAGACTTTCTGACCGAGGCGGGCAAGCGCGGCATCGTCGTCGAAGTCTGCCTGACGACGACCCACTACAACGAGACCCATTGGAAGCTGACGCCGTGGCAAAACAACCGCAACGGCGTGGGCAAGGGGCTGCTGCATACCGATCCGTGGACGCTGAAGGACGCCGCGTTGCAGAAGGTGATGGATGCGTTCATCGCCAAGCTGGCCGCGGAGTTGGCGACGTTCGACAACTTTTATTTCGAGATCTGCAACGAGCCCTATTTCGGCGGGCCGACGCTGGAATGGCAGCGGCATATGGCGAAGACCATTCGCGCCGCCGACGGCGGGCGGCATCTGATTTCGCAGAATATCGCCAACCACGAACAGACCATCACGGCACCGGACGCGAACGTCGCCATCTTCAACTTTCACTACGCGCGGCCGCCGCGGGCGGTGGCGCAGAACTACTCGCTGGCGCGGCCGATCGGGATGAACGAGACGGGCTTCGACGGCAGCGACGACGCGGTGTATCGTATTCAGGCTTGGGACTTTCTGGTGGCGGGCGGCGGGCTCTACAACAACCTGGACTATTCGTTTGCGGTGGGTTACGAAGACGGCACGTTTCAGCCGCCAGCGTCGACGCCCGGTGGCGGATCAGCGGCGTTGCGCAAGCAGTTGGGGTTCCTGAAGCGCGTGTTGGAAGAGGTGAATCTGGCGCAGGCGCAGCCGTTGGAGGGCGCGTCGTCGCACGGGCGCTGCCTGGGGCAGGCCGGGGTGGAGTATCTCTGCTACGCGCACTACGGGGAACTGCGCAACGCCTACCGGCCGCGCTACGCGGTGGAGACGGCGAAGAAGACGGTGACGTGGCGGATGCAGGCGCCGGACGGGCGTTATCTGGCCGTGTGGCTGGACCCGAAAACGGGGAAGGAGTTGGGACGCGCCGAATGGACCGCGGGCGCGCCCCTGGTAACGCCGGAGCACAGCGAAGATATCGTACTCACCCTGCGGAGTTACAGCGCGGCCAGAACTTCTTTGTAGAGATACTTCGCACCTTCCACGCCGTCCCACGGACCGTCTTCGTATTCGAGTGCGAAGATGCCCATGAACTTCGCGTTGGTCATGATGCGAACGCTGCGAGCGATGTCGTTTTCCTTCCACCGATTCCAGTATTTCGCGTGCACGGTGGTGTGCGCGTACGGCGCCAGCGCGGCTAGGCCGTGGTAGAGCCAATACTCGTGTTCCCAGTTGCAGAAGTCGGGCGAGGCCTCGCAGAAGGGGCTATTCACTTCGTCCACGATGATGCGGATGTTCATCGGGTTGGCCGTCAGCCCCCAGTGGTTTTCCAACGTCACCTTCACGCCCACCTTGCCGCCGTGGTCGGCCATCTCCTTGAACGACTCGATACAGCGCGTCAGATAGCCGGCCAGTTCGTCGTTCTTCGGATAGTCCGTGGTCACCACAGAGTTCGGCGCGATGCGCGGGCCGCCGCTGTTGACGCGCATGGTCTTCGCGCCGATCTGCGCGGCGCCGTCCAACCACTTCTTCGCCACTTCAATGCCGGCGCGCCGCTTGGCCGGGTCCGGATCGCAAATGTCCCGCGGAGCGTTGTTGGAAATGTGATGACACTTGGTCCCCGTGGCCGTCATCTTCGCGTTCAACTTGTCCAGCCATTTCTTCGACGATGGCTGCGACGGATCGAACTCAAAGACCTGCCGCGTGGCGCCGTTAAATGTCATCTCGCTTTTGGCGTACATGGAGTCGTCGGCGGTGTCGCCGAACAGGCCGCTGAACAGGTCCATGTGATAGACGCCCGGAAACGTGTCCTTCGTAAACTGCGGAAAGTCCAACATCGTCAACGTGCCGTACTTCTTCTTCATGTCGTCGGCTTGCTGGTTCGGGCGCGTGGAGCGCGACTTGAAAAGCTGCCGGATCGGCCAGCAGTTGGACGCGATGCGGGAGAGCTTTTCCTTCTCGGTGAGCGGGCGGGCGTTGACGCTCAGCAGAAGCGAAGAGCCGGATAGAAAGGCGCGGCGGGGAGTTTCTGACATTTGGGTTACTGTCGGGCATTGTACCGCCAAGGCAGCATTTTCTCATCGAAGGATGAGCCTAAAGGAATGAGATGGTGACTGGGGCTCCTTTCGTTGATTGTGTGTAGTGCGACGAAGGGATCGTCGTCGAGGCTGTGGGAATGTGGGAATCGCATAGCG